>CAUUSJ010000040.1:0-14489 GCA_963547765.1 uncultured Streptococcus sp.
CAGAATTCTGATTACCAGAAAACTAGTTTTGTTCGCTTTTTATATTTGAGGTCGGCCTTTTGTCCCAGCCTCTTCTTATTCACTAAATCGTAGGAAATATCCATCTGGATCCAAAACCGCAAATTCATGTGGGTAGATAAAGCTATCTCCTACGCGAAATTCTCTTTTTGTCAGCGGACGATGGATGGGATAGTCAGCTTCCAGCAGTTTTTGGTGGAGCTGAGGGACATCCTCAATACCAAAAGAAATATTGACACCGCGCCCGAAAGGATAGGTCAGTTGGGCTAATTCTTCTGCGCTTCCTTCTTCTAGCATAAGTTGGCAGTCTTCAAGCGAGAGGAAGAGAAATTTCTCCTCTGGACGCTCGTATTCGACAGAGAATCCTAACAGGTCGCAGTAGAAGTGGCGTGATTTTTCGATGTCAGATACTACAAATTCAGGAATGACAGCTTGATAGTCCATTTGTTTTCTCCTTAGAGTTCAATCTCCATGACAATGGGTGTGTGGTCTTGGCGCGCACCGGAGTCAATCATATCAGACTTGGTCACCTTGTCAGCCACGCGGTTGCTTGTCAGCCAGTAGTCGATTCTCCAGCCTGTATTGTTGATTTTAGAAGTCTTGCTGCGTTGTGCCCACCAAGTATAGCGCTCTGGGACATCACCATGAATGTGGCGGAAGGTGTCAGTAAACCCAGTTGCCAAGAGGTTGGTAAATCCAGCACGCTCCTCGTCTGTAAATCCTGGTGAACGGCGGTTGCTGGCAGGATTTGCAAGGTCGATTTCCTTGTGAGCTACATTGTAGTCTCCAGTTGCGAGGACTGGTTTTTGTTCATCCAGTGATGCCAAGTATTCAGCGTATTTGACATCCCAGACCTGACGTTCTTCCAAGCGTTTAAGGCCATCGCCAGCATTGGGCGTATAGACCTGAGTGACGAAGAAGTCGTCAAATTCTAGCGTAATGATGCGGCCTTCGACATCCATGGTTGACGGAGCGCCGATTTCTGGGAAGGTCACGATTGGTGTTAGATCTTTTTTGTAGAGGAACATGGTTCCTGCATAGCCCTTGCGGGCTGGCTCTTGAGACGAGCGCCAAGTGTTTTCATAGCCTGGGAAGAGGTCTTCTAAAATTTCAAGGTGTTTTTTAGTTGGGCCTTTAGCAGATAGCTTTGTTTCCTGAATAGCGATGATATCCGCATTTTCTGCTTGCAAGGTCCGAAGGACAGCCTGAGAGAGTTGAGCGCGGGCAGAATCACTGGTCAAGGCAGCGTTGAGAGAGTCAATGTTCCAAGAGATGAGTTTCATAAAATGTCCTTTTCTAGTAGAAATTTCCTGAGTTTATTATACCAAAAGATAGAGTTGATTTATAGCAAAGTGATTGCAAAGCTACAAAAAGGCTAGAAGAAGGAGGAGTCCCCTCTTTCAATCGCTAGGAAATATGATATAATGAAGTGTTATCAAAAAAGGTTTCATTAGCCTTGAAAGGATTAAAAAATGACTACAAAACAATCGTTTTATATTACGACACCTATTTATTACCCGTCTGGTAAGCTCCATATCGGGTCTGCCTATACGACTATTGCCTGCGACGTCTTGGCTCGCTACAAGCGTCTCATGGGCTACGATGTTTTCTATCTGACTGGTCTTGATGAGCACGGTCAAAAAATCCAGCAAAAAGCTGAGGAAGCTGGTATCAGTCCTCAAGCTTACGTCGATGGTATGGCAGTTGGGGTCAAGGAACTCTGGAAACTGCTGGACATTTCGTATGATAAATTTATCCGGACGACCGATGACTACCATGAAAAGGTTGTGGCTGATGTCTTTGAAAAACTCTTGGCCCAAGATGATATCTATTTGGGTGAATATTCAGGTTGGTATTCTGTATCTGATGAGGAATTCTTCACTGAAAGCCAGCTGGCCGAAGTCTTCCGTGACGAAGCTGGAAAGGTAACTGGCGGAATCGCGCCGTCTGGACATGAAGTGGAGTGGGTATCAGAAGAGTCTTACTTCCTTCGCCTCAGCAAGTACCAAGACCGCTTGGTAGAATTTTTCAAATCACAGCCCGACTTCATCACTCCTGATGGTCGTCTTAATGAAATGCTGAAAAACTTCATTGAGCCAGGCTTGGAAGACTTGGCTGTATCTCGGACGACTTTTACTTGGGGCGTGCCGGTGCCGTCAAATCCTAAGCACGTTGTCTATGTCTGGATTGATGCCCTGCTCAACTATGCGACAGCTCTTGGCTACGGTCAGGACGACCATGCTAACTACGATAAATTCTGGAACGGAACAGTCTTCCACATGGTGGGCAAGGACATTCTTCGTTTCCACTCCATCTACTGGCCAATCCTGCTTATGATGCTGGATATCAAGCTGCCTGACCGCTTGATTGCTCACGGCTGGTTTGTCATGAAAGACGGCAAGATGTCTAAGTCTAAGGGCAATGTGGTCTATCCTGAAATGCTGGTAGAGCGCTATGGTTTAGATGCTCTACGCTATTACCTCATGCGCAGTCTTCCGGTGGGATCTGATGGAACATTCACACCTGAGGACTATGTAGGTCGTATCAACTATGAGCTGGCCAATGACCTAGGGAACCTCCTCAACCGTACTGTTTCCATGATTAACAAGTACTTTGACGGTCAAGTGCCAGCTTACGAAGAAAATGTAACGGATTTTGACGGAGCTCTGGCTCAGGTGGCAGCCCAATCCATCGCTGACTACTACAAACACATGGATGCAGTGGACTACCCACGCGCGCTGGAAGCAGTCTGGACGCTCATCTCCCGTACCAATAAATACATTGATGAAACCGCTCCTTGGGTTTTGGCTAAGGATGAAGCCAAGGTCAAAGAACTGGCAGCAGTCATGAGCCACTTGGCAGCCAGCCTCCGTGTTGTGGCTCACTTGATTGAGCCGTTTATGATGGCAACCAGTCGTGCAGTCTTGACTCAACTTGGTTTACCAGAAGTAGCAAGCCTTGAAAACTTGAACTTGGCTGACTTCCCTGCAGGTGTGACAGTTGTAGAAAAAGGAACGCCAATCTTCCCTCGTCTGGATATGGAAGAAGAAATTGCCTATATCAAGGAACAAATGGAAGGCAACAAACCTGCGGTTGAAAAAGAATGGAAGCCCGAAGAAGTGGAGCTTAAACTTAACCGCAAGGAAATCAAATTTGACGACTTTGATAAGGTAGAAATCCGTGTCGCAGAAGTCAAAGAAGTTTCTAAAGTTGAAGGATCTGACAAGTTGCTTCAGTTCCGCTTGGATGCAGGAGACGGTGAGGACCGCCAAATCCTTTCTGGTATTGCTAAATACTATCCCAACGAGCAAGAACTGGTCGGTAAGAAAGTCCAAATCGTAGCCAATCTCAAACCGCGCAAAATGATGGGCCGCATCAGCCAAGGTATGATTCTCTCAGCCGAGCACGGCGACCAACTGACTCTCCTAACTGTGGACGAGAAAGTGCCAAATGGAAGTTTGATTGGGTAGAGAACTCTACTGAGAATTAGTTTACTATTTGGTGAAAAACAGAAACTAGGAATAACCTCCCAGACGGAAAGTTTGGGAGGTTTTGGGAAAAGGAGAAAATATTTTGGATACTGAAAGTATCATTGAGGATTTAAAAAAAGAATTTAAAAATTTATTGCAAGATAAAGGAATAAAAATTTCTGACAAAAAGTCAAAGATTGGAAAATACAAGCGAGATCAAACATATTATATAAGCGTTTCTCGTGAAAAACTAAAGGATGATGCACCGTTTATTCGTTTCGCTTCCTTCACTCCTAAAGCTAGAGAAGGTTTTCCAGAGTCGTCTAACTACATAGTCGTCATGTTTTTTAATACTAAGATAGACTATAGTAGTACATATATGATTGTTACAGTTGAACAATTAAAACAATTTGAAAAAAATATTAAAAACCAGAAATCGAATTTTTATTTTGAAAATAAAAGTGGTAACTCATATTTTTTTAATATTGCAGATGGAAATGTTGAAAATCTAAATGATATTAAGCAATTTTTGAGAAACTTGAATAATTTAGACAATGGTGAGGAGGAAAAAAATATGTCAGAAAACGAACAGATAATAACTTATAATCATGAGAAATGTCTATCATCAGTCAATACAATCCTTTATGGTCCTCCAGGAACTGGTAAAACTTACAATTCTATCAAATACGCAGTTGACATAATTGATGAAGATTTTAACAGAGATGGGTCGAATAATGATAATTATGTCGGATATATTTCAAATTTTAATAAATTAAAAGCTGCTGGTCAAATTGCATTTACAACTTTCCACCAGTCTTACGGTTATGAGGAGTTTATTGAGGGGATTAAGCCGTTTTTAGGAAAAAGAGGTGTGAGAAGAGGGAGAAGTGATCTAAACTATAAAATTTCAGATGGGGTTTTCAAAGAGTTTTGTAAAAGAGCTGCTAGTGATAAGAGTAATAAATACGTTTTCATTATTGATGAAATCAATCGTGGGAATATTTCTAAAATATTTGGAGAACTTATTACTTTGATTGAAGATTCGAAGCGTGACGGAGAGGAAGAAGCAATGTCAGTGACTCTTCCGTATTCCCAAGAAGAATTTTCTGTGCCAAAAAATGTATACATTCTAGGGACCATGAATACAGCAGACCGTTCTATCGCACTCATGGATACAGCTCTTAGACGTCGTTTTGAATTTATTGAAATGATGCCAGATATAAGATTACTAAAGAAAGTAGTTGATAAAGATAATAAAGATAATGAAAATAATAAAGATATTGACATTCAAAAGATGTTAGAAAAAATGAACCAACGTATTGAAGTTCTTTATGATAGGGAGCATACATTAGGGCATGCCTTCTTTATGCCACTTAATGATGAGGAAAATGCCACTATCGATAAGTTAGCATCTATCTTTAAAAATAAAATTATTCCACTGCTTCAAGAATATTTCTATGAAGATTACGAAAAAATTATGCTTGTTTTAGGAATTGATCCCCAAAATACAGATCCTAATAAATTTATTTCAGTCAAAAGTAATGAAGATCTATTTAAAAATAGCTCAGATATTGACTTAAATCCTACCTATAAAATTAATGAGGATTCATTTAAGGAGGCAAAGAATTATATTGCCATCTATGGTGGGACTTCAAGTTCGGGAGAAGTAGATGAAATCAAAGATTCTAACCGTTAAAGAATTTCAAGGGATAAAAAAAGAAGATTTGGGAGAAAGAAATTTCACCTTATTAGAAGAATTTATCGAAGAAAATTCTGGTGATGATGTTGAGGAACGATTGTCAGACTTTTTGAGGATTTCATCTCATAAAGGAGTCAAAGTTATCAAGCCTCGAAATTATGTAGGTGTTATTAACATTGATAATAAAGTTCAAATTGAGATTTTGCCAAAGATTGATATTGGCGATGAACATGAATTACGAAAACTATTTCTTAAAATGTTATCTAGTTTGAAAGAATTTAAGGGAAAGAGTTTTAAAAATGCCCAGCTAAATGATTCTAAGTTACCAATTTATGAAGTTTTTATTCAGATGTATTTGAATGAAGTTCAAGAGTTATTGAAAAAAGGTTTAAAGTCCGATTATGTTACTCTTAAGGGGAATCTTCCTTTTTTCAAGGGAAAGTTGCTAGTTAACCAGCATATCAAGCAAAATATTGTCCGCAAAGATAGATTTTATATGGCATATGATGAGTTTCATATCAATCGTCCTGAAAATCGTTTGATAAAAACAACGCTTCTCAAATTGAATAAGATTTCATCAAATGGAAAAAATCAATTATTAGCAAAACGTTTGTTGGCTGAGTTTGAAATGGTCAATCAGTCAACAAATGTTGATAAGGATTTTTCTCTAGTGAAAAAAGATCGTAATATTCAGTTCTATCAAAATTTAATAGATTGGTCAGAAGTGTTTCTGAAGAATAAAAGCTTTTCAACTTTTGAAGGAACTCAAAATGTCAATGCTTTACTGTTTCCTATGGAAAAGATCTTTGAGGCATACATAGCTAAGCAGTTGAAAACTAAGTGTTCTGGATGGAAGGTAGAAACACAGCAACGAAGCAAATATTTATTTGATATTCCGAAAAAATTTGGATTGAAACCAGATATTATTATGTCTGAACAAGAGCACGATGGAACTAAGCGAGATAACAATAAATCTATTGTTCTAGATACCAAATGGAAAAAGCTGATAAGCGATTCGAGTGAAAATTATGGAATCAGTCAATCAGATATGTATCAAATGTATGCTTATGCCTATAAATATGATGTTGAAAATGTTATTTTAATTTATCCTAAGCATAGAGAAGTCCAGTTGAAAAATTTTCCTTCTTACATCCAAGAAGGTCAGAAAAATGAGCATATAAAGAAAATAGTTGTAAAAGTCTTTTTATACGATTTATCGAATGAGAAAAAAAGCATAGAAGAGCTTGGAGATTTGATTAATAGCTCTTCTAAATCACATGAAAAACAGGAATAGTAGTGATACTATCCCTGTTTTTCTTTTATATTAGAGAGTTGCCAAGTGCTGTATTTATAGCTTATTGCTCATCGGGTTTATCTGTTTGAGCGAAATCATTGCTTGTAAAAGGAAGATTCTTAGTGAATTCGGATAGATTTTCCTTAACCTCTTGAACAAGCTTGCTAGGCTTCAGCAGGTTCATGTCGTCTTTCCAAGACTGGTAGCGCATGTCTACCAGTAGTTTGGCCAGGCGCGACAGCATTTCCCGCTCCTGGTCAGTGAGGGCGTTGGCATTTTCAAAAACAGCTAGGATTTTGTTGAAATTTTCCAGCTTGGTGAGGTCATTGATGGAGCTGATACCAGCATCTAGGATGAGGCCGAAAAAGAGATCGAAAAAGTCTTTTAGTTCGTCATCAGAAACGCTATCTACCCAGTTTTTCAGCGTTTTATCTACTTGAAGGCTTTCTGGATTGAGATTATCTAGTAGGACAAAAGTCTGGCCGCTGATCTGCCAAGTGAAGGTATCGTGCTGGGCCAGACCGCCGATAGCTGTACTTTTGACAATCTGAGCCTGCTTGGGCGTTTCGAGCATCATTCCGACGATAGAGCCCTGCGGAATGTAGCGCTTTATTTTGTCTGAAATAGTCTGGTAGCCTTGACTGGTGATGACCGAGTGATTCAGTCCAGGGGCATCATAGCTGTAAATACTCTGAATTCGCTCTTGATATTCTGGCTCGATCTGACTAGCAGCGTAGGAAGCTAGATTGCCTCCTTTCGAGTGACCTGTCAGGATGAATTGACCAGGCAGAGCATCCATGGCTTTTCGCAGATAATTGACCGCCGTTTTTTGAGCTGGGACCTGATCCATATAGGTCATGTGGAAGTCCTCTTTCCAGCCGATAATGGAATCATCGGTTCCGCGGAAGGTCAGGACATAGCTATCTGGCTTGATTTTGAAAATCATAGCTGCAAATTGCTTTTGAACATCAGGGTCAATGTCATTGACATAGCCCATGAGTTTGATATTTTTGAAGCGGGTGGAGCTGGCTACCTTTTCTAAAAGTTTCAGCCGATTTTTAGTCACTAACATGGACAAATCTTGAGGCACTTTTTCAGCAGCTTCAAACAAGCGGCAACTACAATCAAGGGACATCTGGTCAGACACGATCTGGTCAAAAGGCAGATAAGTTATCTCGGTCAGCATCAGCATATCCAGTTCATTAAAGGGGGTGTCGTAGATACTATCGTAAGCTACTTGGTCTAGGTAATCAAAAATTATTCCCATATTTATCTCCAATATTCTATCTTCTTCCAGTATAGCATAAGTGGACGCAGATTGTTAGGAAGGAAAAAAGAAAAGAGCGGAAACCTGAAGATATCCTTCAGAATTTCCAGCTCTTTTAATCTAGTAAGCCTTACCGATGAGGATGGCGTAGATAAAGAATAAGGCGAAGCCAAAGAGGAAGATCAGACCAAGGATGGAAAGACCTTTTAGCCATTTGCTCAGATGTTTATTCTCGCTCGTAACGAGGAGATAGTTTAGAAGAGCAAAAAATGGAGTAGTCAGGAAGGAAGCAATCATGGCAAAACGAAGCATGAGGGCCACACTACCTTGGAAGAAGTAGATGATAACGCCACCGATAATAGCTGTAGCTGTCATCCAGATATGCAGAGTTTTTTGAGAAGTCTTCTCTTCATTGAGAAGGAGGCGTAAGGATTCAGCATTTACACGGGAATAGCCATCGATAACGGTAATAACGGTACCGAAGATACAGAGAAAGGCGATAAAAGTAATCAGAATCCGTGACCAGTCACCAAGAACGGATGCGTACATCCCAACGAATTGCTGGATGTAGGCAGCACCAGCATCTTGAACTGCTTGACCAGTTGGATACTGGATGAGAGCGCCCATAGCGACGAAGAAGATAGCCAGAATGGCTGTACCAATATAGCCAACGTTAAAGTCAAAGAGTCCGTCCGTGACAGAGATATTGACAGATTTTCCTTTCTCAGCAGTCCAGAGGGAGTTAATTGCTGAAATCTCGATTGGAGCTGGCATCCAGCCCATTAGAGAAACGATGAAAGGCAAGGCAGCCATTTGCCAAGGTGTCTTTTCAACGAAGTCTGCTCCGTACTCAGGATGCTTGATAATGGCAACGATGACTGCAATAACGGTTGCAAAGGTTAGAGCGGACATGATCCATTTGGCAAGGCCATCCAGGAACTTGTAGCCACCAAAGAGTAGCATTGCCCAGATCAGGATGATGAGGATCAGAGACCATTGAGTAATGCTGAGTCCAAGGGCGTTTGGAAAGGCGCTAGCGATAATGGCAGCACAGAGAATTCCGACTCCTGCTGTATTGACCAAGGCGGAGAATACATTTAAAACGAAGAAGATGCCCAAGTAGACTTTTCCTTTTTGAGCATAACCTTCAACCAAGCTGTGACCAGTTTCTAAGGTGTACTCAGCACCGAAGCGGAAGAAGGGATATTTGAAGAGGTTGGCCAAGATGACCAGTCCCATCAAAGCCCAGCCATACTTGGCGCCTGCTTGAGCAGAGGAAACAATGTGAGAGCCACCAACAGCAGCAGAGGCCATGAGGATCCCGGGACCGAGGGCTTTTAGTTTGGACTGCCAGGTAGATGTCTGAGTTTGTTCTAGCATAATAATCTCCTTATTATAAAAAATGAATTTTCAGACAATTCTGAATGTAGTGTTATTTTATCTTTTTACTCTGTCTTTGTCAACACTTCTTGAATGATTTCTTGAAACTTTCTGAAAACAAAATGAATTTCGAACTAAAAAAGTCTCTGTGATTTAAGGGAGAATTTGATATAATAGCAGTAAGAAAAATGAGTGAGGGAATGGAATGCACAAGATTTTACTGGTTGAGGATGATGCGGTCATTCGTCAAATGATCAAAAAAATGCTGGAGCAGTGGGGCTATCAGGTTGTGGCGATTGAAGATTTCATGCAGGTGTTGACGACCTTTGTCAAGGAGGAGCCCCAGCTGGTGCTGATGGATATTGGTCTGCCTCTCTTTAACGGCTACCATTGGTGCCAGGAAATTCGGAAGATTTCGACGGTGCCGATTATGTTTCTGTCTTCGCGCGACCAGTCCATGGATATCGTCATGGCCATCAATATGGGCGCAGATGACTATGTGACCAAGCCCTTTGATAATAATGTCTTTTTGGCCAAGGTTCAAGGTCTGCTGCGGCGTTCGTATGAGTTTGGAACGGATCAAAGTCTTTTGGAATATCAGGGTGTGATTTTAAATCTTAAATCCATGGATTTGGTCTATGAGGGCGAGCTTGTGACGCTGACCAAGAATGAATTTCAGATTTTGCGGGTGCTCTTTGAGCATTCTGGCAGCATTGTGGCGCGTGATGACTTGATGAAGGAGCTCTGGAACAGCGATTTCTTTATTGATGACAATACCTTGTCCGTCAATGTTGCCCGCCTGCGCAAGAAGCTGGAGGAGCACGGTCTGAAGCATTTCATTGAGACGAAAAAAGGGATAGGGTACGGTTTAACCAATGGACATGCAGGATAAATTTTTCTTTTTGAAGCATCATCTGTGCTCCCGTCGCTTCATCTTGTTGCTCTTACTGATTGTATTTTCAATTATGGGGATGTTTGCCTTTATTTTCGAGGATGGGCGCAGTCTGCTAGAGTATCAGTTGCTCTTAGCCTTTCTCCTCGCTAGCTTTTTCTTGGGAATGGATCTAGCTAGTGCCTATAAGGAATATCGAAACCAGCTCTTCTATGCCTCAGGTCGGCCTCAGACAGCCTTAGAGGCTCTCCTTTTTGAGAAACTGGCTCTGTTGGAAATGGATAAGAAGAATCGTGCGATTGAGGAGAGGGAGAAGTTAAATGACCTGATGGACTATTATACGCTCTGGGCTCATCAGATTAAGACGCCTATTGCGGCTAGTTCATTGCTGGTCGGAGAGATTGAGGACAAGAAGGTCAAGAACCAGCTGGAGCAAGAGCTTTTCAAGATCGAGTCCTATGTCAATATCGTCTTGCAGTATCTCCGTCTGGAGAGTTTCCACGAGGATTTGGTCTTGAAAAAGGAAAATGTTGAAGACTTGGTCAAGGAGATTGTCAAGAAGTATGCGATTTTCTTTATCCAAAAGGGCTTGAGCCTCAATCTGCATGATCTGGACCGAACCATCATCACAGACAGGAAATGGTTTGTCGTGATTTTGGAGCAAGTGCTGTCAAATAGTCTGAAATACACCAGTCAAGGCGGGATTGAAATTTATTTTCAGGAGGATACGCTTTATATCAAAGATAGCGGTTTGGGCATTCAGGATGCGGATTTGCTGCGGGTTTTCGAGCGAGGCTTTTCGGGCTATAATGGTCGTTTGACCCAGCAATCGTCTGGCTTGGGACTTTATCTGTCCAAGAAAATCGCAGATGAGCTGGGGCATCAGATCAGCATCGCTTCGCAGGTCGGTCAGGGAACGACTGTCATGATTAGCTTTTCAGAAAAGAAAATGATATTTGAATAGGGCATTCTTACAAATTTGTAAGGTTGGCAAGTGAAATTGAAAGGTTAGGTTATGGTACCGACCTTTCTTTTTTTGTAAGATAGATGTATAAAGAAGACAAGGAGATATGAAATGAAAACAAGAGGATTCAATGCTTTCCAACTCAAGCTTTTCATGGCCTTTTTAATGGTTTTTGATCATATTGGTAAGATTCCAGGGCTTTTGCCGACGGGCTGGGACGGGATTTTTCACCTGCTGACTCGCTGTGTAGCTGCCTGGTTTGCTTTTAGCGCAGTAGAAGGCTTTCTGCATACGCGCAACCGCTTGGCCTACAATGCACGCTTGTTTATCTGGGCGGCTATTATGCAGCTGGGCAATACCATCTTGACTATGCTCTTTCATAGCAAGGGGATTCATCTTGAGAATAATATCTTTCTCAGCTTAGCCTGTGGCGTTCTGGTGCTTAATCTTGTGTTTGGTCTTTCCAAAAATGGTGAAGAGGTTATGGATGAGAAGCGCTATTTGCGGATTGGAGCGGCAGTCTTAATTGGTTTGGCAGGAGTCTTTTTGACAGAAGGCGGCATGACCATTATTCCTTTGATGCTGATTAGCTATATCTTCCGCAATCAGCCTGCTCTCAGAACTTTTTCTTACATGGTCTTGGCTTTTCTGCTCTTCTGTCTGAGCATTGAAATCTATCCAACCATGGGAGCCACCATTTCGATGATGCTCTACAATTCAGACTGGGCCTTTATTACCGTCTTGCCCTTCCTCCATCTCTACAATGGCGAGCGAGGCTATAATGGCAAGTGGGGCAAGTATTTCTTCTATATCTTTTACCCAGCCCATCTCTGGATCATCGCACTGATTGCTTATCTGGTGCAGAAATAAAAATATTGGCATTTAAAAATTAGTAAAATATGGAAATAAAGCTGTTTCTGTATTAAAATGGAATTATAGAAAAGGAGATCATGATGACCTTATTAGACGTACAACACGTGAAAAAGATTTATAAAACTCGCTTTCAGGGTAGCCAAGTAGAGGCGTTGAAAGACATTCACTTTACGGTAGAAAAAGGTGAATATGTCGCCATCATGGGGGAGTCAGGATCTGGGAAATCCACCCTGCTCAACATCCTAGCCATGTTGGACAAGCCGACTGAGGGGCGCGTCTTTCTCAACGGAACTGACACGGCAACCATCAAAAACAGCCAGGCTTCCAGCTTCCGCCGAGAGAAATTAGGCTTTGTCTTTCAGGACTTTAATCTGTTGGACACCCTATCAGTCAAGGATAATATTCTCCTGCCACTGGTCCTATCTCGCCGTCCCATTACCGAGATGATGCAAAAGCTGGTTACGACCTGCAATGAGCTGGGGATTAACAAGTTGCAAGAGAAGTTTCCTTATGAGATTTCCGGTGGCCAGAAGCAGCGGGTTGCAGTGGCTCGGGCCATCATCACAGACCCTGAGATTCTGCTGGCGGACGAGCCGACGGGAGCCTTGGATTCCAAGTCTTCAGCGGCGTTGCTGGATGTCTTTGACGACATTAATGCCCGCGGTCAAACCATTCTCATGGTGACTCACTCAACGGCGGCGGCTAGCCGCGCCAAGCGGGTGCTCTTTATCAAGGATGGGATTCTTTATAATCAAATCTTCCGAGGAGACAAGACCGAGCGGCAGATGTTCCAAGAGATTTCCGATACTCTGACAGTTATGGCAAGTGAGGTGGGCAATTATGTTCAAACTAACGAGTAAACTAGCTTTGTCCAATCTAGTTAAAAATCGCAGTTTGTATTATCCATTTGCTTTGGCGACGGTACTGGCAACAGCGATTTTGTATAGTTTTGTCTCACTAGCTCATAGCCCCAATATGGAGGCCTCTTATGGCGGTGCAGCTGCTCGCATGACCTTGCAGTTTGGTATCCATGTCATTCAGATTGCCGTCCTTATCCTCATCACCTATGCCAATAGCTTCGTCATGAAAAACCGTTCCCGAGAGTTGGGAGTCTATAGTCTGCTGGGCATGGAGAAAAAGCATTTGCTAGTCATGACTTTCTTTGAGCTCTGTGTCTTTTATCTAGCTACAGTTGGTCTGGGTATCTTGTCTGGCCTAGCTTTAGACAAGATGCTCTATGCAGTCCTTTTGAAATTGATGGGAATGCCGGCAGTTCTTGCCTCGACCTTCCAATGGCAGAATGTTTTGATGACTCTAGCCAGTCTGGGTATTGCTTTTGCGGTGATTTTGTTGCTCAACTCTACGCGTCTTCTACGCTATAGCTCTCTTAATCTAATGAAAGAAAAGAAAGCAGGCGAGAAGAAAGGACGCTTCCTTTTTCTGCAAACCTTGCTGGGGCTCCTGCTCATGGGTGTGGCTTATTATATGGCTTTGACCGTTACCAAGCCTGTCGCTGCTATCGGCAATTTCTTTATAGCTGTGGTCATGGTTATTATCGCAACCTATCTGCTTTTTAATGCAGGTTCAATTACACTATTGAAATTTCTCAAAAAGCGCAAAGGCTACTACTATAAAACGCAGAATTTCATTTCTGTTTCCAATCTCATCTCGCGGATGCGTAAAAATGCAGCAGGATTGGCAACTATCTCCATTCTATCTACCATGCTCTTAGTGACTCTGGTTGGTACAATCAATATCTATGTTGGAGGTCAGGATTATATTACTACCTTGCATCCAAAGGATTACAATGTTAGCGTCGTCCTGCCAACATCAACTGATCAGACGGAAACACTGTTGGACAAGGTTCAGCAAGTCGCTCAGGACACAGGCCTGAAGAAGCCAAGATTTACTACCTATCTCTATCAATCAGCCTTCATCATGAAATTAGCTGGAAATGATATTACTGTTCCAATGCAAGGCGAGCTGGATTCGGATCCAAGTATCTTGACCAAATCTGCTGGCACGATTACGGTCATCAATCGTCAGGATTATGAAAAAATGATAGGGGAAAAGATAGACTTGGCAGATGATGAAACTCTTGTCTATGGAAAAAATGTTTCCTTAAATAAGGACCAGCCTCTCCGAGTGAATGGCAAGGACTGGAAGATTAAGCAGATTTTACCGTCGAATTTCACGCATGGGAAAATCCCTAATCCAAACGATGTAGCCATGGAACAGGGCCTCTATATGGTGGTCAATGATAGTAAAGAAGTAGGGCTAAATGTTGCACACTATTACTACATTGGAGTTGCTTCAGAGACTAAGGGCAGTAAGAAATTTGTCGAGCAAGTCCAGCTGGGACTGCGGGACACTTTGGATCAGGAACAGGCCCAAGATGGTAGCTACGCAATGGCCAGTGACCGTCATAGCGCAGAAAAGAGCTATCAGGAACTTACTGGAACCTTGCTTTTCATTGGTGTCTTCCTATCCGTTATCTTCCTTCTAGGAGCTGTTCTCGTGATTTACTACAAGCAAATCTCTGAAGGCTATGAAGACCGCGATGGCTTTATTATCTTACAAAAAGTTGGTTTAGATGAAAAGCAGACTAGAAGTACCATTCGCAAGCAGATTT
>CAUUSJ010000041.1:0-14376 GCA_963547765.1 uncultured Streptococcus sp.
AAGCAATCTTTGCGACTGAAAAGACAATCAAGGAAACTGAAGGCAAAGGCTTTGATGCAGAACGCGACGCTGCCCAAGCTGCCCTTGATGACCTGAAGAAAGCGCAAGAAGACAACAACTTGGACGACATGAAAGCAAAACTTGAAGCGTTGAACGAAAAAGCTCAAGGACTTGCTGTTAAACTCTACGAACAAGCCGCAGCAGCCCAACAAGCTCAAGCAGGAGCAGAAGGCGCACAAGCAACAGGAAACGCAGGCGATGACGTCGTAGACGGAGAGTTTACGGAGAAATAAAATAGTCCAGTGGACTATTTTATCCCGAGCTTTAAAATCAGAAGAGCGAGGGCGTTAAGAATGACTAATCACTAAAGTGATTGTCATTCTACGGCAGTTGCTATGGCGACTTGCCTAAACGCCTTACTAGTTCAAAAACAAAGTATAATCGACTTTGTTTTTGAATGTCGTAAGTATAAGAAGAAATCCAGAGGTTGCAACCCAGCCTCTGTTTTTCGGTAAAATAGAGGGTGTTGCTTATGAAAAAAGTACTTTGTATCCTTTATCCCAATTTTTCTCTTTATGAGATAGCCTCTTTAACAAGTACTTTAGCTCTGTCTTTTGACATCACGATTGATTATGTAGCTTCAGATTATTCGATGGTGGTCTCTGAAGATGGCTTGCCTTGTTTACCCACAAAAACATTGGATCAAGTACGTATAGGAGAGTATTCTTGTGTGATTTTGCCAGGAATGGTAAATATAGGGCCTGCTCTACAGGATGAAAAATTAAATTCGTTTTTGAGGGGACTCGGCAAGCAGGATATCTTAATTGCAGCCATTTCTTCAGCGCCTATTTTGTTGGCAAAAGCAGGTTTATTGAACGATACGAAATTTACAGGTGGGATTTGGCAAAACTTCTTTGACTATTTTGAATTTCTTCCTCGGGAAAATTTCGAAGCAAAAGCTGTCCTGCAAGATAAAAATATCATTACTGCTATTGGCTTTGCACATCAAGAGTTTGCAAGAAAAGTGATTCTTGGTCTAGGTTTGGCAGAAAATACTGACAACTATTTTAAAGAACAGAACGAATATTCAGAAGAGGACTTGATTTTTACTCTATCGGACAAAGAGTTTGATGAAGTGAAGCAGAGTATAGAAAATACCCTCTAATGATGTACTTATAAATTATAGAAAGGAATAAGGGTGTTCGTAATTGAACCCGAGCGGAAAGCTTGGAAATTAGATAAACCTCTTAAGAAATCAGGATTTCTTGTCGGTTTCCTAAATTTCAGTCGCTTTCTGTTCGCTCTTGGTATCTTGTATGAACAATACTGAATTTTATGATCGTTTAGGTGTCTCTAAGAATGCTTCTCAGGATGAGATTAAGAGAGCCTATCGGAAATTATCTAAAAAATACCACCCAGATATCAATAAAGAGCCTGGGGCGGAAGATAAATATAAGGAAGTCCAGGAGGCTTATGAAACGCTGAGCGATGAGCAAAAGCGGGCAGCCTATGACCAATATGGCGCGGCGGGAGCCAATGGTGGCTTTGGCGGCGGTGCAGGCGCAGGCGGCTTCGGAGGCTTTGATGGCTCTGGTTTTGGTGGCTTCGAAGATATCTTTTCTAGCTTCTTTGGCGGTGGCGCGACTCGTAATCCAAACGCTCCGCGTCAAGGAGATGATCTCCAGTATCGGGTAAATCTCCGCTTTGAAGAGGCTATTTTCGGTACAGAAAAAGAAGTTAAATACAATCGTGAGGCTAGCTGTCGGACTTGTCATGGTTCAGGTGCTAAGCCAGGAACTAGCCCAGTAACTTGTGGCCGCTGTCACGGCTCTGGTGTTATTAACGTCGATACTCAGACACCACTAGGTATGATGCGTCGTCAAGTAACCTGTGACGTCTGTCATGGTCGCGGCCAAGAAATTAAAAGTCCATGTGAAACCTGCCATGGAACAGGACATGAAAAACAAGCGCATAGCGTTCATGTAAAAATCCCCGCTGGTGTGGAAACAGGTCAACGAGTTCGCTTGGCGGGTCAAGGTGAGGCAGGCTTTAATGGCGGTCCTTACGGTGACTTGTATGTAGTGGTGAACGTTGAGCCAAGTGATAAATTTGAGCGTGACGGTTCTACCATTTACTACAAGCTCAACCTCAACTTTGTGCAAGCAGCTCTGGGGGACAGTGTGGAAATCCCAACTGTTCATGGAAATGTTGAATTGACAATTCCAGAGGGAACCCAGACTGGCAAACGTTTCCGTCTGCGTGGCAAGGGAGCACCAAATCTGCGCGATGGAAGTGTCGGTGACCAATATGTCACGGTCAATGTCGTAACGCCAACAGGCCTCAATGACCGTCAAAAGGCGGCTCTTAAGGATTTTGCAGCGGCTGGAGACATCACAGTGAGCCCTAAGAAGAAAGGCTTCTTTGATAAAATGAAAGATGTCTTTGAAGGGGAATAAAGAAGGAAAAAGCAGAGTTATTATTCTGCTTTTTCGTTAGGAGCAAAAATGACAGAATTTCAAGACTTTATCGAGCAAGTTTTCAAGGAGCAATATGAGGCTTCTTTTGGGTCAGCTAGGCTTGAAGAACTGGAGCCAAAGGATTATTATCTGACACGGGAAGAGGAAGGGCGCTTAATCGCCTTGCTCCATGCCCATCAAGTGTTGGAAAATATCCATATCAAGGCTTTAGTGGTAGATAAGGGATACCAGAAAAAGGGCTTGGGAGGTAGTCTGCTGGCAGAATTAGAAGAAAAGGCTGAGAAAGCGGGAGTCAGCAGCATCACCTTGTCCACCAAATCTTATCAGGCCAGGGATTTTTACATCAAGCAAGGCTATGAAATCTATGCCAGTCTGGAAGATGTGCCCCAAAAAGGTGTGAGCAAATATCATTTCATCAAGTGTTTAAAGTGAGCTATTCTAAGATGAGTGGAAGTAAATTGGCCATCACCATTAAAGTTTACAAAAAATAAGCTTTGCTGTTCTAGCAAGGCTTATTTTTTAGTTGTCTTCGTCTGGTGTAAGCACCATCGGAATGATAATCGGTTCGCGCTCGGTACTTTCGTAGAGGAAAGGACGCAAGGCGTTGACGATAGCGCCGCTGACAGATTGGACGCTGGCGTCTTTATTCTTGAGTGCAATGCGAATAGCATTGAAGAGGATGCGCTGGCTTTGGCGAATGAGGTCACCTGATTCGCGCATGTAGATAAAGCCGCGGCTGAGAATATCTGGACCGGCTAAAATCATCTTGGACTCAAAATCAACCGTCGCAACAGCCAGAACCACACCGTCCTCTGACAGGTCCTTACGGTCGCGCAGGACTGCAGCTCCGATTTCACCAATGCGGTTCCCATCAACATAAATATCCTGAGCGTTGAAGTTGCCGGCAATACGAGCTGAGTCAGCTGTCAGAGCCAGCACATCACCATTGCTCATGATGAAGATATTGTCTTTTGGTACTCCAGTATCAACGGCTAGGCCTGCATGGACTTTTTGCATACGGTATTCACCATGGACTGGCATGAAATATTTAGGCTTGATCAAGCGAAGCATGAGTTTCTGCTCTTGCTGGCCACCGTGTCCAGAGGTGTGGATGTTGTTAATCTTACCGTGAATCACTTCGACACCAGCCTCGGAAATGATGTTAATCAACTTGTTAACGCTGGTCGTATTACCAGGGATAGGACTGGATGAGAAGATGACTGTATCTCCAGGCTGCAGCTGAACCTGACGGTGGGTACCATTGGCAATCCGAGACAGGGCTGCCATGGGCTCACCCTGACTTCCGGTACACATAATCAGCACTTCACCAGCTGGATAGTCCTTGAGTTCATTTGGCTCGATGAAGGTATCTTTGGGAACCTTGATGTAGCCCAGCTCAATCCCGTTGACAATGGCCTTTTCCATAGAGCGGCCAAAGACCGCAATTTTACGTCCAGTCTTGACAGCAGCTTCTGCAGCCTGCTGGAGGCGGAAGATATTGGAGGCAAAGGAAGCGAAAATAATCCGTCCGTGAATGCCTTCGATAATCTTCATGATAGACTGTCCGACCACTTTTTCGGAATTGGTAAAGGTCGGAACTTCAGCATTGGTCGAGTCAGACAGGAGGCAGAGTACACCTTCTTCACCTAGAGCGGCCATACGGTGCAAGTCTGCTGGCTCACCGACTGGTGTAAAGTCAAACTTGAAGTCACCGGTACAGACAATCTTACCTTGCGGCGTATGGATGACAATTCCCAAGGGCTCTGGAATAGAGTGGGTTGTGCGGAAGAAAGTCGCCTTCAGATTTTTAAAGGTCAGTTCTGTATTTTGATTGATTTCATAGAGCTTAGCGTCACGCAAAAGTCCATGCTCTTCTAGCTTGCCGCGAATGAGGGCCAGGGCCAGAGGGCCAGCATAGATAGGAACATTGGCTTGCTTGAGCAGGAAAGGAATGCCGCCGATATGATCCTCGTGCCCGTGGGTGATGAGGACAGCTTTCACGCGGTCGATATTTTCTACGATATAAGAGTAGTCGGGGATAACATAGTCGATACCCAAGAGGTCGTCTTCGGGAAATTTAATCCCAGCATCGACGATGATAATCTCATCTTGATACTCAATTCCGTAGGTATTTTTACCGATTTCGCCCAGACCGCCGATGGCGAAAACACCAACTTCTTCTTTCTTTAAGTTATATGCCATAGTTATAACTCCGTCAATTCGAAGGCGCCTGACTCTTTTTCGTATTCAAGGTGTTTGTCAGACAAGAGTTCGATAAATTCGATATTGTATGGAGTCTTTTCTTCGACCAATTTGCGGGCTTTGATGCGGCCTTCTAATTCATTGGCAGCTTCCACTTCTAAGTAAAGGGCACGTGTTTTTTCACGGCGTGGGCTGCGTTCTTTTGTTTCTTGATAAAAAACTTTGTAAATCATTTTATTTCCTTCCATTTTTCATGATCAAGCTACAGAAAACGACAGCTAATCAGCTGTTTTCTTTTATTCAGTTTTATGAGTAGTAGATTGATCTTGATTCGATATAATTCTAACCAATTATATCATAAAACCAGCTTTTAGTAAAAGACATAGCCGAGAAAATCTTATGTAGATTTTCAGAAAAGCCTTTGAGGGCAATCTGGGTAACCAAATGGCTGTCTCTCTACCCTTGTTGCTGCTTTTGTAGTATAATAAGAAGCAAACACTCGAGTAAGGAAGAAAATGATGAACATTTTAGCGATGGATACGTCAAATAAGGCTCTGTCTCTAGCGATTTTAGAGAATGAGGAGACCTTGGGGCAGGTGACGCTCAATATCAAGAAAAATCATAGCATTACCCTGATGCCAGCTATTGATTTTCTGATGAATAGTCTGGATATGAAACCGACGGATTTGGATCGGATCGCGGTGGCGCAGGGGCCGGGTAGCTACACAGGTCTGAGAATTGCGGTGGCGACAGCCAAGACTCTGGCTCATACCCTCAAGATTGAGCTGGTCGGTGTGTCTAGTCTGCTGGCTTTAGTCCCAGAGCAGGCGGAAGGCTTGGTCATTCCTGTCATGGATGCCCGCCGCAATAATGTCTATGCTGGCTTTTACCAGTCTGGTCAGGCTGTACGGCCGGAAGCTCATCTACCTTTGGCAGAGGTTTTGGAAATAGCTGTCGCTGCTAACCAGCCGGTCACCTTTGTCGGAGAAACGATAGCTTTTGTGGAGCAGATTGAAGCGGCTCTTCCTCAGGCTGCCATTCAGCCGACCTTACCAGACGCAGCAGCTGTTGGTCGTCTCGGTCTAGACCTGCCAGCCCAGTCCATTCATGACTTTGTTCCTAACTACCTCAAACGGGTAGAGGCTGAGGAAAATTGGCTCAAGACCCATCAGGAATCCAGTGATTCTTACATTCAGCGCCTATGATTGAGATGAGAAAATGGAGCGCTAACTCGGATGTGGACGCGGCAGTTCTGGCAGAAGAGCTGGAACAGCTCTTACTTGCTGTCTATGAGGTCAGCCCTTGGACCGCAGGCCAAGTGGAAGAGGTTCTGCGTTCGGATGTGAACAGTTGTGCGCTAGCAGCAGATGAGAATCAGCTTGTCGGCTTTTTAGTCTGGCAGGAGACAGACTTTGAAGCGGAAGTCCTGCAGATTGCTGTATTGCCTAGCTATCAGGGGCAGAAAATCGCAACAGCCTTGTTTGACTTTTTGCCAGCAGACAAAGAGATTTTCCTTGAAGTTAGGGAGTCCAACAAGCCAGCTCTGCTATTTTACAAAAAAGAAAAATTTGAAGAAATCGCGCGGCGGAAGGCCTACTACCATGCGCCGGTGGAAGATGCGATTGTCATGAAAAGAGAGATCCATGAAAGATAGATATATTTTAGCTTTTGAGACGTCTTGTGACGAGACCAGTGTGGCAGTTCTGAAGAATGAGACTGAGCTTTTGAGCAATGTCATTGCCAGCCAGATTGAGAGCCACAAGCGTTTTGGCGGAGTGGTACCAGAAGTGGCCAGCCGTCACCATGTAGAGGTCATTACGGTTTGCATTGAGGAGGCCTTGGCAGAAGCAGGGATTAGCGAGGAGCAAGTCACAGCAGTAGCCGTCACCTACGGTCCTGGTCTGGTTGGGGCGCTTCTAGTCGGCTTGGCAGCGGCCAAGTCCTTTGCCTGGGCTCATGATATCCCCTTGATTCCGGTCAATCACATGGCTGGACACCTGATGGCAGCCCAGAGCGTGGAGCCCTTGGAATTTCCCTTGCTGGCTCTCTTGGTCAGCGGCGGCCATACTGAGCTGGTCTATGTCAGTCAGGCTGGCGATTATAAGATTGTGGGGGAAACTCGCGATGATGCGGTCGGTGAAGCCTATGATAAGGTCGGTCGAGTCATGGGCCTGACCTATCCCGCAGGCCGAGAAATCGATCAGCTGGCTCATCAAGGACAGGATATTTATGATTTTCCGCGGGCTATGATCAAGGAGGACAATCTGGAATTTTCTTTTTCCGGTCTCAAGTCGGCCTTTATCAACCTGCACCACAATGCCCAGCAAAAAGGAGAAGTCTTGTCTAATCAAGACCTGTCAGCAAGCTTTCAGGCAGCGGTCATGGATATTCTCATGGCCAAGACTAAGAAAGCGCTGGAAAAATATCCAGTCAAGACTCTGGTCGTGGCGGGCGGTGTTGCGGCCAATCAAGGCCTGAGAGAACGCTTGGCAGCTGAGATTCAGGATGTGAAGGTGATCATTCCTCCTCTTCGCCTTTGCGGTGACAATGCTGGTATGATTGCCTATGCCAGTGTCAGTGAGTGGAATAAGGAGAATTTTGCCAGTTTGGATCTGAATGCTAAGCCAAGTCTAGCTTTTGAAACGATGGAGTAAAGGAGAAGAATGCGCGGACAGACATTTAAACAAGGGGCACAAGCTGCAGTGCCAACGGCTCTGGGCTATATTGGGATTGGCCTAGCCTGCGGCATCATGGCGGCGCCTTATATGAATCCCTTGGAGATGGGGTTGATGAGTATTTTGGTTTATGCTGGCAGTGCCCAGTTTGCCATGATTGGTTTATTTGCCCAGCAGGCGCCGGTTTTGGCCATCGCACTGACTGTTTTTCTGATAAATATTCGGCATCTTTTGCTCTGTCTGCATGCCTCAACCCTTTTTCGTAAGTCTAGCTTGGCTCAGAATATTGTCATTGGCTCTTTTTTGACGGATGAATCTTATGGGGTCTTGATGGGAGAGCAGGTGCATACAGAAGAGATTGCGGCTAGCTGGATGATGGGCAATAATTTTATGGGTTATACTGCTTGGATTTTGGGTACCATTTTAGGAACTGCCCTTGGTGCCCTTCTGCCCAATCCTGAGAGCTTTGGCCTGGATTTTGCCCTAGTCGCCATGTTTATTGGCATTTTCTCTTCTCAGTTTACAATCATGCTGCGACGAGTCAAGATAAAGAAGCTCTTTTTCGTCTTGGGCGTGGTGGGCATTGCCTACTTGCTCCTGACCATGCTGCTTCAAAATTCGCTAGCGGTGCTTTTTGCAACCTTGCTAGGCTGTACGGTGGGGGTGATCTTGGATGATAAGTAAGTATATTTTGCTGGCCATTCTTTTGTCAGCCCTGGTCACTTGGATTCCTCGGGTTTTGCCCTTTATCCTAGTCAAGTACAAGGGGCTTCCGCCCATGGTAGAGCGTTTCCTCAAATATCTGCCAGTTTCCATTATCTTTGCCCTAATCCTGTCCAGTGTCACCAATGCTAAAACAGGCCAGTTGCCGAGTTTTAAATGGCTGGATTTAATGGCCATTTTTCCGACTAGCTATGTGGCTTTTAAGTATAAAAACTTAATTGCAACTGTTATATTTGGCGTGGTCTTGGTGGCCCTGCTACGCTATCTGGCTGGATTTCTTGGGCTGTAAAGAAGATACAAGACAGATTGAATCGGTCGATTCGGTCTGTTTTTTCTAAATTCTAAGAATTATCTGAAAATATAATATTTTGTGCTATAATGGAAGCAATCAAAATCATGGAGGTTCGGAAATGGCAGAAGCAGGTCATAAATTTTTAGCAAAATTAGGAAAGAAACGCCTTCGTCCCGGTGGTAAGCTGGCAACTGACTGGCTGATTGAGCAGGGGCAGTTTTCCAGCGATAAGAAAGTTCTAGAAGTTGCCTGCAATATGGGGACCACAACAATCGAGCTAGCTAAAAGATATGGCTGCCAGATTACTGCAGTTGATTTGGATAAGGCTGCGCTGGCTCAGGCTAAGCTTAATGGAGACAAAGCAGGTGTTAGTGAACTCGTCACATTTGAGCAGGCTAATGCTATGAAGCTACCTTATGCTGA
The DNA here is from genome assembly GCA_963547765.1 of uncultured Streptococcus sp. GTDB lineage: Bacteria > Bacillota > Bacilli > Lactobacillales > Streptococcaceae > Streptococcus. The sequence continues at coordinate 8,793 of CAUUSJ010000041.1, forward strand.
CAATTCTTTTGATATTGTTATCAATGAAGCCATGCTGACTATGCAGACGGATAAGGGGAAGGCCAAATGTATGGATGAGTACTACCGGGTGCTGAAGCCAGGTGGAGTGCTCCTCACCCACGACGTCATGCTCAAGCAAAAAGATGAGAATGTCCGAGAAGAGCTATCTCGTGCGATTAATGTCAATGTGGGGCCTCTAACCGAGGGATCCTGGATTCAGCTGGCACGTTCTCATGCTTTTGACCGTGTGGACACCTTTGTCGGTGAAATGACTTTGATGAGTCTTCGAGGGATGATATATGACGAAGGACTGGGCGGCACACTGAAAATCTGCTTTAATGCCCTCAAGAAAGAAAATTACGGCCAATTTATGAAGATGTTTAAGATGTTCCAAAAGAATCAAGAAAAACTGGGCTTTATTGCCATGGTTTCTCGCAAATAATACTATCTACTTTGGAAAATTTAAAGTGATTAAAAAAATTTCATAAAAAGCTTGACTCTGCCCTAAGGTCAGGGCTTATACTATAAGGGCAAGGAGGTTTTTTATGTATCATATCAAAGAAGCTGCGCAGCTTTCGGGTGTCTCTGTCAAAACCCTGCATCACTACGACAAAATTGGTCTTTTGGTTCCTCAAAAATCAGAAAATGGCTACCGAACGTATAGTCAAGCTGATCTAGAGCGGCTACAGGTCATCCTTTACTATAAGTATCTGGGCTTTTCTTTGGAGAAAATAGCAGAGCTGCTGAGTCAGGACGATCAGGCCTTATTGCCGCATCTGGTGAGGCAGTTAGAGTATTTGCAGCAGGAAAGAGACCGCTTGGATACCTTGATTTCTACCTTGCGAAAAACCATCCAAGAAGAAAAAGGAGAAAGAAAGATGACAATGAAAGAAAAATTCGCAGGTTTTGCCTACGAAGACAATCAAAAATACCACCAAAAGGCTGTAGAAGAATATGGTCAAGAAGTCATGTCGGAAGCACTGACTCGTCAAAATGGACGGGAAGAAGAATCTGTCGCAGCCTTCAATCAAGTTTTTCAAAGTCTGGCAGAAAATATGCAGCAAGGCTTGCCAGTTGAAGCGGCAGAAAATCAAGAGCAGGCAGCGCAGCTCTTGCAAGCCATCCGTACTTATGGCTTTGACTGCTCTATTGAAGTCTTCGGTCATATCGGTAAAGGCTATGTCTATAACCCAGAGTTTAAGGAAAATATTGACAAATTTGGTTCTGGAACAGCCCAGTACACATCAGATGTCATTGCTGCTTACGTTCGGATAAATGCAGAATAAATGAGAGTGGGACAGAAATCGGTAATTCGTTAGAATTCGATTTCGTCGTCCCACCTCCGCACAGTTGAGTAGGGCTGTAAAAGCTGATGAAATCAGCGTAGTAGAGCCCACTCAACCACTGCGTCTTGCTCGACAATCCAAAGACAATTGAGAGGCTAGGACTTTTGTCCCAGCCTCATTTTTTACTTCAAGTCATAAAGCCAGTCGTCACCGTCTTTATAGTAAAAGAATTCACTTAAATCGTCTTCTAAAAAAACACGCAGCATATCAGACATGTCACTTGTTGCTAGCTTTAAATGGGACAGATTTTTAAAATCTTCCCACCAAACCTTTCCTTCATCTGAGGATTGCAGCACACCAGAATAGTGCTTTGTCTTGTAGAGCAGGACGACATAGCGAAAATCCTTATCATCATACCAATCCTTTATGCCACAAAGTTGGGGTTTGGATATGGTCAGTCCAGTTTCTTCTTTGACTTCTCTGATAACTGCCTCGGTAAAAGATTCCCCGCGCTCTACATGCCCACCGGGAAAGGTAATACCGGGCCAGTCAGGACTAACTCGGTCTTGGACCAGAACTTTTTCTCCGTCATAAATCATACACATGTTGACGAATTCGACTGTTTCGCGTCTGTTCATATTGTTCTCCTATTTTGTTAGTAACTTTTCCACTACGTTTAACTTTCTCATGGTCAGATCCACGCCAAACAGTTTTTCAAGATAGTTGGTATTGAGCTTTTTTTGTTTTGCAGTTCTAGGAAGATAGAGGTAGAGACAGTGATCGCCTATACAGATTTCTTCCTCGCCATAGTTAGCTTTTAATTTTTCTAGTGGCAGACTTTGGATAAACCCTTGATAAAGAATTACATGCACACGATCATGAAGATACTCTTCTTTAAATGGATTCTCATGAACAATCTTTTCAAAATCGTTCTTATTCTTGATAACCATTTTTAAGTCGGCCCCAATTTTTTCCTTTATCAGAGTATGAACGCGTTCTCGTATTTCTTCCAAGTCCAAGTCACTTTCAAGAATGATATTCCCACTTTGAATATAGGTTCGAACGTGTTGAAAACCAGCTTCTGTCAAAATATCTACCAAATAAGACATTTTCGGGATAGCATTTTTTCCACTAGGAGTAACGCCTCTCAGTAAAATAATATGTTCCAAAGGACTTCCTTTCTTAATTGGTATTTATTGGATTTGAGCCTGCTACCCAGCCGGTACAGAGGGCAGAAGTGATATTAAAGCCGCCTGTGTGGGCATTGATATCCAGTACCTCGCCAGCAAAGTGGAGCCCAGGTACTAGCTTGCTTTCCAGAGTTTTGGGATTGATTTCCTTGAGACTGACACCGCCTTTAGTTACAAAGGATTTAGCCAATGACATTTTGCCAGTCACAGGTATTTTGAGAGACTTGATAGACTGGACGAGCTGGTCGCGTTCTTTCTCAGTTAGTTGTTTGACTTTTTCAGGATAGCCTTGAACAAAAAATTCTGCTAAGCGTTCTGGTAGCAAGGTTTTTAAAGCATTTTTCAAGGATTTTTCCCGATTTTCCTCTAGAAATGCCACCAAGTCGCTCTCAGAAAGTTGAGGCAAAACATCCAGTGAAAGAACTTCTCCACCCTTGACAAAACTAGACATACGCAGGGCAGCAGGACCTGACAAACCAAAGTGGGTAAAGAGCAGGTCGTGGGTGATGATATGCTTGTCATAGCTGAGGGTTACATCGTCCAGCGAAATCCCCTGAAGCGCTTTGTGAGGAAAGTCAGTCAGAAGCGGACTTTCTGCTGCTTCCAAATCGGTCACAGTGTGCTTAAAGTGTCGGGCAATATCATGACCGAAGCCTGTCGAGCCAGTTGAAGGGTAGGACTTGCCGCCAGTCGTCACAATCAATTTCTGGCAGGTCCAAGTCTGGTCGCTGGATCTGACAGTGAAAAGCTCATCAGATTTTTTGACGGAGACGATTTCAGTATTGGTGATGACAGTGCCACCCAGCTCTGTAATTTTCTTTTCCAAAGCTTCGATAATGGTGCGGGACTTGTCTGTCGCGGGGAAAACACGGCCGTGGTCTTCGACCTTGAGTTTGATGCCGTTTTCCGTAAAAAAGTTGATGATATCATGGTTATCAAACTGAGAGAAGACGCTGTAAAGAAAGCGCCCGTTGCCTGGAATGCCGGCCATGAGGTCATCCAAGTTTCCATTGTTGGTGATATTGCAGCGCCCGCCGCCTGTACCCGCTAGTTTCTTGCCCAATCGTTTATTTTTCTCAAGGAGCAGGGTCTTCTGTCCGTAGAAAGAACTGGAAATGGCAGCCATCATGCCGGCCGGTCCTCCGCCGATGATGATTGTGTCGAAATGGTTCATGTATCTTTTCCTTTCGTGAAATAGGAATTTTATGTGCTGGCTAATCTTGCGCAAGGTGATTTTGCCTTTTCTGCTACACGGTGGACATGCTCTGGTCAGCTTTTCTGCCAGTCCTGCAGCCAGCATCTTGGTAGAAAATTAATCGGATTTTAGGCTCATTTTTTAAGGAAGATCTTTTCCAGAGGCCCAATAGATTTCGTACCATTCTTTTCTAGTCAGTTCAATATCTGCTGCCTTGGCTGATTCGATGATGCGGCTAGTCTTGGTCGTGCCGATGACGGCTTGCATGTGGGCTGGATAGCGTAGCACCCAAGCAATGGCCACTGCCGATGGTGATATTTGGTATTTGTCGGCCAGTCGGTTTAGGACGGCATTGAGTTTGGGATATTTATCCGAACCGACAAAAACGCCTTCAAAATAGCCGTGCTGGAGAACAGACCAAGCCTGAATCACGACGTCGTTGAGGCGGCAGTATTCGAAAATGCTACCGTCGCGCATATTTGCGGCTGTTCCCTCCATGTTGACGTGGAAGCCGGACTCAAAGGCAGGTGAAAAAGCTGCGCTCAATTGGAGCTGATTTGCCACCAAGGGTTGCTTGATCTCTTTTTTGAGAAGTTCCATCATCATAGGATTCTGGTTGGACACTCCAAAATCAAGGACCTTTCCTTGAGATTTGAGCAGATCAAAAGCTTCAGCGATTTCACTGGGCTCCATCAGGGCATCTGGTCGATGCAAGAGCAGAGAGTCCAGATGATCCACACCTAAGCGCTGTAAAATACCGTCTGTTGCCTCTAGGATATAGTCTTTGGAAAAGTCAAAGTAGGTAAATTCTTCTACGCGGATTCCTACTTTGGACTGGATCCACATTTTATCCCGTAGGTCAGGTCGATTTTTGAGCACTTGTCCCAAAATTTCTTCGCACTTGCCTCCACCGTAGATATCGGCTAAGTCAAAAGCATTAATTCCGACTGACAAGGCTGTTTCGATCAGTTCTTCCACCTCTTTGGGTGTCATTTGGGCAATTCGCATCAGCCCTATGATAATCTGGGAAATTTCTCTCTTGCTTTCTCCGAATTCAAGATATTTCATAAGCTCTTCTCCTCGTGTCATCTTAATCCCAGTATAAGCTAAACCTGCTCCAAAGTCAAAAAGCGACTAGCTAGATCGAGCCTTGGAGCAAATGTGTAGAAAATCCTCATTTTGGCTAATGAAATTTGGCTGACTTTGTCGGAGAATTAGAAGATTTGACAAAAACTTGGCTTCCTGATAGAATAAGAATGTCTTAAAGACAAATAACTTCTTCTTGGTTGCAGGAATTGCCAAGCCTGTCACTCGGATGAAGCGTAAAGAAAAGGAGCTTATCATGGCAATCTCAAAAGAGAAAAAAAATGAAATCATTGCACAATATGCACGTCACGAAGGTGATACAGGTTCAGTAGAGGTTCAAGTTGCTGTCCTTACTTGGGAAATCAACCACCTTAACGAACACATCAAACAACACAAAAAAGACCACGCTACTTACCGTGGTTTGATGAAGAAAATCGGTCGCCGTCGTAACTTGCTTGCATACTTGCGTAAAAACGACGTTAACCGTTACCGTGAGTTGATCAACTCTCTTGGACTTCGTCGTTAATCTGCTTTATTTTCCACTTACATTGCGTTGTCACCTTACCTCGATATACTCAAGTATAATCTTCGGTTACGTTTCCTAGCACTGTAAGGTAAAATAAACCAGATCATCTCCCTTCGGGGAGATTTTTTGTTTCACTAACATTTTCGTACAATCTTCGGCTCGTCGCCTTGTCTAGAAACATTTTATCCAGCAAGAAACAGGATGCTAAGGGCGTTAAAAATCCGTATGAAAATAGGGAAACGACAAAGTGTTCGATGAACACAAGGAGTTTCATCTTTTTCACTAGGATTTTAGCCCGAGC
>CAUUSJ010000042.1:0-13196 GCA_963547765.1 uncultured Streptococcus sp.
GGAAGACGTTTCTTCTTTTACTTGGCTAGCATCAGAGCTTTCTTCTTTTGAGGTGCTTGGCTTATTTTCCTGCTCATTTGAATTAGCTTCCGCTTTATTCTCAGTAGCAGGCTGCTGCCCCTGACTAGAACTAGTATCTGCTGCCTTTGGCGTTGACTCAGTAGGAGACGTTGGCTGTTCAGTCGTTCCTGTTTTCGGAGATGACTGAGTTGTCACTGTAGAAGATTGATTCGACAATGTCTGAGCAACAGCACTAGCTGGTGATAAGATTGTTGAAGCCAGCAATAATGCAACCCCAACAAGATTCATCGCTTTTTTAATCATGACGATTTCCTTTCTATGGTTTTTCAGGACTTTGTACAAAAGTACAAAACTCCACTAATACCATTATATCAACTACCTCATAGTACTTTCAATCAAAATGCTCTATATTTTAGTTCTATTTCTTGACAAACTGTAAAGTTTTAAACACCCCATTGATATACAACAGGATAGTGCAGGTGGTTTACAAAATGTAAACTTTTTCCGATGATTTTGCTAGACTACATATATTTTTTAAATTAGAATATTTATAAGGAGGGAGCAAGATGGTACTTAATACGAGAGAAAAAATTCTAGAGGCTTTTTTTGAGCTTGCTATGGAACATCCAAATAAAATGCATTTTTCTTTAGCAGAAATTGCCAAAAAGGCTGGAATTTCAAGACAAGCCATTTACAAACGTCATTTCAATGGAAATCATGAAATTCTAGACTATATTCATAAAGAACTTGATGCTGAATTTCGAATGATTTTTCAAACTTATGATAAGAAAGTTTATCCTGATCCTTTTGTCTTTTTTGCAGAGGTAGTGATTCCTATCTTATACACCCACCGAAAACAAATCAGCTGTCTTTTTACAACAGCAGCAGATCCATATTGGAGGGAATTTTTACGAAATACCTATGGACAATGGATTGAACAACATATTACGATTGACTATCAAAAATTAAACATTCCAAAAGAAAAGGCTGCTCAAGTTCTTGTTAGAGGAATTTTGATCTTTATCGAAATTTGGATTACCCAACCTGAACCTACCCCTCCTGAACAATTTGCAGAAACCTTTTTAAAGTTGATTCATTTCCCTCTCACAGACTATGTTTGTTTCAAGCAAACTTCCTCTAATGACAAACTGATCGTTACAAATAGTTTAGAAGGTAAAGAAAAAGACTAGGATAAGATTGTACTGCCTCCAAAAGTTAGACATAAAAAATCTAACTTTTGGGGTGCGGTTCATAAGATTCCTAATCTTAGATAATAAGCTTACAACATACAATCGTTGTATAGGCTTTTAATAATGATGAAAACGAGATAGATTGTAATTTTCAATAATTCAAGTTATCTCGTTTTCTTTTTATGTTATTTTTTTGTGGACTGGATAATCAGATAAAAAATCCATATCAACACCAATCCTGCTAAAGCAAAAAGACTTCTCGCTAAAAGCAACAGCTCCGGATTGAAGGTTAACATGCCCCCTGTCAATAATAAAGCCAAAAAGACAAGGCTTAGTACAAGACGATTGGTCAAAGATTCGATACGACGAAATCGTTGATTGTAGTCTATCAAGTCATGATTAACAACCAAGCGACCATTCACCACCTGCTCCACTAGCTGGTGGAGCCGTCTTGGAATGCTTTTCCCATGCCGCAGCAAATAGAGTAGTTCGATTAAGAAAGAATCATAACTCAAGGTCTGGTGTAAAATATCTGATTTCATATTTTCAAGGAAATATTGCTTGGCTAAGGTCATCAGATTGATATTAGGAGCTAGCTCGCGAAAAAGGCCTTCAATTTGCAAAGCGGCTTTTTCTAAAATTGCCATCTGAGAAGGTACTTGTAAATGATGACGCCTACAAATCGCCACCACATCCTCAAACATATCTGTAATCGACAAGGAGCCCAACTCTAAATTACCGTATTTGGTTAACATGCGCTCAATATCTTGCTCTAATTGCAATTTATTGATTGGTTCATTAGTAGTCGTAATTGTTAGAATAGCCTGTGCCATCGAATCAATGTCTTGTGTCGTAAAACTAGACAGCATGTCGTTTAGAGACACACGAAAACCCGTTTCCAATTCCCCTGTAATTCCAAAATCAATAAAATAAATCTTTCCTTCATAGATTAAAAGATTACCTGGATGTGGATCACCGTGAAAAAAGCCATCTTTAAATACCTGCTTGATAAAGCTCAACATGAGTTTCTGACCAATATCTGCCAAATCGTAACCCGCTTCTTGTAAAACAGCATATTGATTGATGCGGACGCCAGGAATGTATTCTTCCACAATTAAGTGGGGAGTGGTAAAGTCTGGATAGACTTTTGGCACACCAACACAAGGAATCTCTTGATTGTAGCGAGCAAATTCGTCCATGTACTTAGCTTCATTGCGAAAGTCAATTTCGTTCAAGAGAGTGGTCTGTAACTGTTGCAGAATCTTTGGCAAATCCACCATAGGCAGTAAATGCTTAGGAAAATGACGAGCTAGTCGAATCAAGAGCGCAATATCTTCTGTAATCTGCTCTTGAATATGCGGACGCTGAATTTTCAGCACAACTTCATCGCCATTTAACAAAACAGCACGGTGAGTTTGTGCGACGGAAGCACTTGCTAAATGTTCCTGCGAGACGTCTAAAAAAAGTTGCTCAATTGGGCGTTTTAACTCGTCTTCAATGGCAGCCATGACGGTCTCTTTGTCCAAAGGTTTGACGTCATCTTGCAACTTGCTTAACTCTTTGATATAGATTTCTGGCAATAAGTCACTGCGAGTGGACAAAATTTGACCAATTTTTACAAAACTGGGTCCTAGTTGCTCAAAAGCTTCTCGCAATTGCTTAGGAGCTTTTTTCTCGTCCAGTGGCTTCCTTCGTTCTCTCAGATTGGACCAACCAACAGCACTAAAGGCTGTTAGAATCTCTCGTAAGCGTTTGTTTGCCATAAAGTTATCCTCCTTCTATTTATAATTGTCAATTTTTCTTTCAAACCCTGCTTTTAGTTTAGCAAAAAACGCAGTCTTTATAAAGTTGTGACTGCGTTATCATGGAAGACTATTCTTCTGTTTTCGAAAGCCCTTTAAGTAATTGGTCTAGTTTGTCTTCTAATCGTTCAATATCTTGCTTGGTTGCATATACATTATCTATTTGTTCAACTTGACTTTCAGCGGTTTGTTCTTTTGCTTTGCGCTTTAATTCTGACTGAAGTTGCTTGCCTTCATCCACCGTTAAGCGACCTTTGGCAATCAATTCTTTGACAAATTCACTAGCTTTATCATAGGTCATGGAAGTCAATCCAATCCCTGCCAGCAAAACTTTTTTCAATTCGTCCATCTTGACACCTCCATATATGAGAATCTTTCCACTTTCATTATAGCGCTTTTGAGCTATTTATTCTAGAGAAAAATGAAGTAATAAATCATTTAGAGCACAAAACGTTAATAGTGATTCACTTAAACTTTTATAAAGGTTAATGCTAACCTTATTTAAACAATAAAATACTTAAAATAGCTAAAATAGCAACCTCCTTGGATCAAGATGATTTTCTTATTAGCTGTTACTGCACCATATCCTGCGATACCAATGACAAACTAAACACAAAGAGTCACAATTTCTAGACGAGGACTGTCCTCATTTTGGACACCTACATGGGGACTTGGTGGATTCTGTAAAAGTTGCTTTTTTACAAGATTCATTACATCTAATCTCTCGTTTATTTTTGGGATTGCGACTTCGTTGAACATATCCATACCCTTCTAAGAGCCTGAAATGCTGGGTCAATACTGCGCGGGATCGATTTTCAAGACTTCTTGCACCGCTGCCTGATTACACGGAATATGATTCATCAAAAATGCCACGTTAAGCTCATTACGCAAAGAATTGCGTGATAGCCTGCTCCGTTGAATGTAGTTGATATAGTAGGTGATGAATGGAGCCCTAGTTCTCCTTTTTAGTTTTGGTGATTCGTCAACTATTAACAAGTCAATTGTGGACTATAAAAAAAGAAAAGCAACCATTTTGCTTCCCTTTAACGGATTATCTTTTGTATATCTACTAACTGATTGATTTTTTGATTGATCGTTGGTCGGTAATCACAGAAATTGATGGATTGAATACCGCTATTAAAGGCAACATCTACATCCAGCGTTCGATCACCGATATAGTAAGTCGTTTCTTTATTCAACTGATATTTTTCCACCAGATAATCCACCCCTTCTGGATCAGGTTTTCTTGCAAATCCATTAGCCGTCGTCACAATTTCTGTGAAATAATCCAAAATATCTAAATCAGCTAAAACTTGGTAGGCATTTTCCCCCTTGTGGGTATAAACAAACTGCTGAATACCTGCTTCCTGCGCCCAAGCAAGGATTGTCTTAGCACCATCCATAAGCTTAATTTGAGCATTCTTCTCTTGCAAGCTTTGCCCTCTAAATCGATTCATCTCTTCTGCATTCAAGCCTTTTTCTACTGCAACTGTTTCCAGCAATTTTTGAACAGAATGCCGCAAAATATAAGCATGGATACCCTCTCGGTCAAAGTCCAATCCATAGTGAGTATAAGTTTCTTCAATCCCCGCCAAAATAGCGTCATAGGAATCTAGTAATGTTCCATCCAAATCCCAAATAAAAGCTATTGTCATGTTCGCTCCCTCATTTTCCGTTGGTAGAGTATTTGTAAAAATAGCCAGCGAAAGCTATTGTCCAAAAGAGTAGCCGTCCAAACTCCAGGCAAGCCCAAGCCCAGCGTTACTCCCAGAAAATAGCCTGCTACAATGCGAATGAGCCACATACCAACCGTTGTGGCATAAAAAGGCAACTTAGCATTGCCCAACCCTTGCCAAACAGCTGTATAGATGACTGTTCCTGCTGTCATAGGCACTCCCAAAAGTGAAAACAGAACAACAGATAAACTAGCCTGAACAGCACCACCGTCAGTTGTATAAAATTGTGTTAACGGCTGCCCAAACCCAAAAAGAAACAGAGCTATCGGTAACATGAGGCTTAGAGATAACCAGTACGTCTGCTTTATCAGCCTCCTAACTGCTTGAAAGTCTGCTTGTCCCACTGCATGAGCTACCAACATGACTGTTGCAGTAGCGACACCAAAGCTCGGCATGTAGTTAAACTGGGTCAGAACCTCTCCAATAGCATTTCCTGCGACGGCATCTGTCCCGAACTTAACAATAATAGCAATCATCACAACATCCCCAGCTCGCATCATCAATCGTTCCCCAGCAGCTGGCAGAGATAAGCGCAACAGTTCCCAATCCAGCTTCCAACTCCAATGCGACAAAGGTAGCGACAATTCTTTCCATAAAATGAAGACGCCCACCAGACGAGCTAAAATAGTTCCCAATGCCACTCCAACAATTCCCATGTGGAAAATAAAAATTGCAATGCTGGAAAAAAGAACATTAAGTAGATTGCTAAAAAAGCTGACATACATAGGCAGGCGGGGATTACTGGTCGCTCGAACCAAAGCCCCTAGACTTGTCATCATTCCCAAAAGAACAATTGTTCCTCCGATTAAAGCGAGATAGAGACCACCTGCATTAGCGACTGCAGGCTCCGTTCCCAACCAAGCCAATATTTGGCGTCCAAAAGCAAGCGAGAAAAGTCCCAGAAACCCACTCAGCATCAGGGTCAATTTAATGGCCTCACTAGTATGATAAGCTAGATTATCTCGGTCTCCTTCTCCTAAACTCTTAGAAATTAGACTGGATACCGCTGATCCTAGTGCAATAAAAATGGCCTGATAAATGCTAATCATATTGCCAGCAACCGAAACTCCTGAAATAGCCACCAGACCTAGACTAGCTACTAAATACGAATCTACCATTCCCATTAGCATCTGCAAAAAATTTTCCACCATGGCTGGCAAAGCTATGTTTAAAATCTTTTTATAAGTGGTCATGCATTATGAAACTCCTGCTTTGATTATACCCTTTGCTGTACGAGACTTGCAATAGACTGTTTATATACTTTTACAAGCCGAAAACTCTCAGGTGAGTCCCCTCTGAGTGTTGAAAATGGTTAAAGTCCTAAATCCTTTTCTACTGCCGCCTGCATCTGGCCAGCAGCAACAATCATTTTATGGCGGACTTCAGCCATTTCTATGCCATCCACGGCTGCTGGAATTGACACACCACTAAGATCATGTAACTGAGCCAAAGCTTCAAAATCATTCAGTCCGGTTTGTCCAGTCACAGCTTCGACTGCAACAACTGGGAATTTGTAAGGACTGGCAGTTGAAACAACGACTGTCTTCGTGTCATCACCTGTTTTGGTCCGATATTTTTGATAAACGGCTGATGCTACTGCTGTATGCGGATCTTCAATATAGTTAGATGTTTCATAAACCCGTTTGATTTCAGCCGCGGTCTCCTCTTCTGTGGCATATTCAGCCGCAAAGAGTGCTAGCATTTCTGAGTCAAAGTTGGTCAGCTCATACTGACCATGTTTTTTGAGATTGGTCATCAACTCTGCTGTCTTTTCGGCATTATTTCCTAACAGGTGGAAAATCAAGCGCTCTAGATTTGAAGAAACTAAAATGTCCATAGACGGGCTAGATGTCACCTTGAAACAGCGCTTCTTATCATAGATATGTGTTTTAAAGAAATCTGTCAAGACATTATTTTCGTTGGAAGCACAGATTAACTTGCCAACTGGAAGACCTATTTGTTTAGCATAGTAGGCTGCCAAGATATTACCGAAGTTTCCAGTTGGAACAGAAAAATTGACTGCTTCACCAGCTCGAATCTGATCGGTTTTGACCAATTGTGCATAGGCATAGACATAATAAACAATCTGCGGCACCAAGCGCCCAATATTCATGGAGTTGGCGGAAGAAAATTGCAACTTGTGTTCTGCTAGTTTTTTGCGAAGCACAGCGTTATTAAACATCTGCTTGACATTGGTCTGAGCATCATCAAAATTCCCTTCAATAGCCACTACATGAGTATTGTCCCCTGTCTGAGTCGTCATTTGCAGCTCCTGAACCTTGCTGACTCCGTCTTTCGGATAAAAGACGATAATCTCAGTCCCAGGAACATCCACAAAGCCTGCCATAGCTGCCTTACCCGTGTCGCCAGAAGTCGCCGTCAAAATGACAATTTTATTTTCCAAGCCGTGCTTTTTAGCTGCGGTTGTCATCAAGTGAGGCAGGATGGACAAAGCCATGTCCTTGAAGGCAATGGTCGAACCATGAAAAAGCTCTAGATTATACTGACCGTCTAGCTTAACCAAGGGAGCAATGGTCGGCGTATCAAACTTGTTATCGTAAGCATGGGCAATACAATCGTCTAGCTCTTGATCTGTGAAATCATCTAAGAAAGCAGATAAAATTAATTTTGCTACTTCTTGATAGGAAGCGTCTTTTAGTTTTGCAAAATCCAACTCTACCTGAGGATAAGAAATTGGAGTAAAGAGACCGCCATCTGTTGCCAATCCCTGCAAAATAGCTCGGCTAGCTGTCGTTGTATTGTTTGCGTCACGTGTTGATTGATAAACTAAAGTCATAAATTTTTATCCCTTTCGTGTAGTCTGTTCTATTATAACACGACTTATCAGAAAATTCTCGCATTCTATGGAAAATACTAACGTGCGTAAACTTTTAGTTTCTTCTTGCTTGCACGTCCAATCATCGAAAAGAAAAACAGACGTCAACTCATCAAAGTATCGTCCGTTTTGTTTTTTGATTATCATTGTCAGCCATAGAACTGAATGTCAGTGACAGTGATTTTAAATATCGAGTATCCCACTACCGACTTATTACACAACATTATTTGGCTACCTCAGTTTTTTGAATACTCTCCCATCATTATTTCACTTTCATAACTCTCACTAGACTAGCGCGTTCGGCTTCTTCTAGCTTCATTTCAATATATTGAATGGTTTCTATGAGATCTGGAATAGTTGCATACTCTAAGCCATTGACCCGGCGGCGAGTTTTTTCAATTTCATCCGCCATCAACTGACAGCTCTTTTCAATCTCTGCTAAGCGCAAAAGATCTGGCAATAGGTTACTCATATCTTCAATCGTCTCATCCATCTGGCTGTTGGATGCCACGTAGCTATAAACTACATCTCCCTCATCATCACCGTAAGGATTGGCAATATGGGCATGCATCTTAGGAACTCGCACGCTCATGATATTTTCCTGTTCGATATGGAGATTGATTTCTCGCATAGGGACAGCAAAAATTTCTTCCACCATAAGGTCGCTTTCCAAAGCTTTTGCCAACACAAAGTCCTGCATATGACCAACTAGAGCTTCTTCAACTTTTTGGCGAAGGCGATTATTTTCGCGAACAGCTTCAATAAAACGACGCATCAGTTCATCTCGCTTATCCTTGAGAAGTTTATGACCGCGAGTAGCTGTTTTCAGGCGCTCTTTTAGATTGTTGAGTTCCATTCGAGTGGGTTTGATATTCAAACGAGTCATCGGCTCACCTCCTTAAGCTTGCCGCCTACTTTCTGGTAAATATTGGTCAATCATATCATCCTTAATCCGCTTAAGCTCCGTCCGTGGCAAGATAGACAACAATTCCCAACCTAAATCTAGGCTTTCTTCAATCGTTCGATTGGTATAAAATCCTTGATTGATATATTCCTTTTCGAATCGCTCAGTAAATTGTACATAGAGTTTATCCGTATCAGATAATGCAGACTCTCCTAGTACAACTGCTAATTCTTTGGCCTGTTTCCCTTGTGCATAAGCCGCAAAAAGCTGATTCATCGTTGCCGCGTGGTCTCCCCGAGTCTTTCCTTCGCCAGATCCTTTGTCCTTGAGACGCGAAAGGGACGGTAACACATTAATCGGCGGACGATAACCACTATTGTAAAGGTCACGCGACAGGATAATCTGACCTTCAGTAATGTAGCCAGTCAAATCAGGAATGGGATGAGTGATATCATCCTCAGGCATGGTAAGAATTGGAATTTGTGTGACCGAGCCTTTCTTCCCTACCAAACGTCCCGCACGCTCATACAGAGTGGATAGATTGGTATAAAGATACCCCGGATAGCCTCGGCGTCCTGGCACCTCTCGACGAGCAGCGGATACTTCTCGCAAGGCCTCACAGTAGTTCGTCATATCTGTCATGATGACGAGAACGTGCATGTCCTTTTCATAAGCCAAGTATTCGGCAGCCGTCAAGGCAATTCGTGGTGTCGCAATCCGCTCAATAGCAGGATCATTTGCTAGATTGATAAAGAGGATAGAGCGGTCAATGGCCCCCGTCTCCCGCAAGTCATTCATAAAAAATTCGGCTTCTTCAAAGGTCGTCCCCATAGCTGCAAAAACGACTGCAAAATTTTCTTCTGAATTGAGCACAGTAGCTTGACGAGCAATCTGAGCAGCCAATTCCTTATGAGGCAGGCCCGATCCAGAAAAGACTGGCAGTTTTTGACCACGTACCAAAGTATTGAGGTGATCAATAGCTGAAATCCCAGTCTGAATGAACTCATCAGGATAATCTCTTGCTACTGGATTGATCGCTTGACCGTCAATGTCCAGGTATTTCTCAGGCAAAATATCTGGACCACCATCAATAGGCTTACCCATCCCATTGAAAATCCTTCCGACCATATCTTCTGATACTGGCAACTCAAGAGGATGACCGGTAAAACGCACCTTAGTTTTCCCTAGATTGATTCCGCTAGAGCCTTCAAACAGCTGCACCATCGCCTTATCTTCTTGCACTTCTAAGACCTGCCCTTGACGCTTCGTTCCATCATGGAGTTGGATTTCCACTAATTCATTGAAATGCACCCCTTCTACTCGATCCACAATCATCAAAGGGCCGACAACTTCACTGACGGTACGGTATTCTTTAATCACGTTCATTGGTTGCTCCTCCTTGGGCAAGAATATCATGCAGTTTTTCCCGAATAGCGGTATCCAAACTGCGAATTGCTTCCAACTGATCCTCTGGGATAAATTTAGAGCGGGCAATCTGATCTCTCAACTCCACAGTACCGTTCATAATCTCAGTAAAATAGGCACCTAAATTCAAAGAACGATTAGCTTCTTCATCAAACGTTAGGATATTAGTAAGAAGAGCCACTTGTTTTTTAAAGGAAGTGTAGGTATCCACTTCGTCAAAAGCATTCTGCTGCAGGTAGTCCTCACGGATCATTTTTGCTGTATTCATGGTAAGACGATCCTTTTCAGACAGCGAATCCAGGCCAACCAACCGTACGATTTCTTGTAGTTCACTCTCTTTTTGAAGAATGTTCATTGCCTTGGTTACCTTTTCTGACCAAGTCAACTGTTCATGCTGATTGATATAGTGCCCTACCTCATCTAGATAAAGTGAGTAAGAACTAAGCCAGTTGATAGCCGGAAAGTGACGACGTTGTGCCAACTGAGCGTCCAATCCCCAGAAGACCTTGACAATCCGTAGAGTATTTTGCGTGACGGGCTCTGAAATATCTCCACCTGGAGGGGAAACAGCACCAATTGCAGTAATACTTCCCTCGCGCTCGTCACTACCTAAGGTTTTCACCCGACCGGCTCGTTCGTAATATTCAGCAATCCGACTGCCGAGATAGGCAGGATAGCCTTCATCGCCCGGCATTTCTTCCAAACGCCCGGACATTTCCCGCAGAGCTTCTGCCCAACGTGAGGTCGAATCTGCCATAATGGCCACAGAGTAGCCCATGTCTCGGAAGTACTCAGCAATTGTAATTCCTGTATAGATAGAAGCCTCACGCGCCGCAACTGGCATGTTGGACGTGTTCGCAATCAGAACGGTTCGTTGCATAATTGACTGACCAGTTACTGGATCAATTAGCTCTGGAAATTCATTGAGCACATCGGTCATTTCATTGCCCCGCTCACCGCAGCCCACATAAATCACGATATCCACATTGGCAAACTTAGCAACCTGATGCTGAACGACCGTCTTGCCTGCTCCAAAAGGACCTGGAACGGCAGCCGCCCCGCCCTTGGTGACAGGGAAAAAGGTATCAATCACTCGTTGGCCCGTCACCAAAGGCTCCTCTGGAATCAGCTTTTGAGCAAATGGGCGACCTCGGCGAACCGGCCACTTCTGCATGAGACTGCCGACAAAGACGGAGCCGTCTGCCTGCTCAATCTCATAGATAGGCTGATCGACAGTATAGCTCCCCGCTTCTATCTTAGTCACACGACCACTAACACCAATCGGCACTAGAATGCGGTGGACTACCAGCTCGGTTTCTTGAACCGTGCCCAGAATGTCTCCAGCGGTCACCTCTGCTCCAATCTCCAGACAAGGCACAAAGTCCCACTCGGTCTCACGATTCAGATGAGGCAACTGCACTCCGCGCACTAGGAAATCACTCTGCGTCACCGTTTGAAAGCGTGCCAAAGGTCGCTGAATTCCGTCAAACATTTGCGAAATCAACCCCGGTCCCAATTCGACCGACAACGGACTCCCCGTTGTTTCCACCGGCTCTCCTGGTCCAAGCCCAGAGGTCTCTTCATATACCTGAATGGAGGCCTCATCTCGACGCATCTCAATGATTTCCCCAATCAAGCCCAAATTGCCCACACGACAAATATCCTGAATATTCGCTTCCTGCATCCCAGAGGCGACCACCAAAGGACCCGAAACTTTTATAATCTTTCCTTGACTCACAATCTTCCTCCATTCTTGGGAGATTTTTGCTTATTTTCTATCCTTGCCGTGAGTTTGAAACCCTTCTTAGCTATCTCTACAGCAAAAATTGATACTTCTTATTTTAAAAATCAGATAAGGCTTTTATTTGTTGCCCATTTTCATCAAAATTATCTGGGCTTAGCCATTTTTCTAAACGGGTTTTGACCGCTGGCCAGTCCCTGTCAATCATGGCTAGCCAGTCAGTGTCTCGGTTGCGCCCCTTATAAACAACTGCCTGACGAAAAGTGCCCTCGTAGGTAAAACCAAGCCTTTCTGCTGCGCGCCTTGAAGGCTGATTGAGTGCATCGCATTTCCATTCGTAGCGGCGATACTCCAACTCTTCAAAGACATAGCGCGCCAGCAAGTACTGGGCTTCCGTAGCCAGTCTGGTGCGCTTCAGCTTGGGCGAATAGGTCACAGACCCCACCTCAATGACACGGTTGCCTCGGTCAATCCTCATTAAAGCGAAAGTTCCCAGCGCCTTGCCACTCTCCTTGTCCACAATGGCATAGTAAAAACGATCTGGAGCTGCCAGCATCTGATCTAGCAAGGCCGACCACTCATCCTGACTTTGAACAGGATTTTGAAAGAGATAAGTCCACATGTCAGCAGGAGAATCCGGATCATAGACTTCATACAAATCCACCCCATGTTTGTCCTTGGACAGGCATTCAACGATAACATATTGTCCTTCTAGTCGCTCCAGATTGGGCAAATCTCCCGGCTTGAAATTCGGCAAGGTATCTCCAATAAGCTGGCCTAATTCATTCATTTTCATAAAAACCTCACAATATATCCTGTCCAACTGCTTTTTCTACGTTCTTACGAATACGTCTCTGTCCTAATCCTGTTACTCCTTTATGAGTCGGGATTAAGATAATCGCTGGCAGCACCTGCTTATCATAGTAAGCCAGCGTTTCAGGGATTTCAGCAGCCATGTCTTCTGTCAAATAAATAATAGCAAAATCTTCTCGGCTCAGTCGTCGTAAAGTATTCACCACATCGGTCGCTTCGGTGACTGGAAAAGTCTGAAAACCAATCAGGCGAAAAGGCAGAATGGCATCGCGATTCCCCACCACACCAATTTTATAAGTTTTACCGGCCATAAATCGGTCTCATCCTTTCTTTGATGATCTCTACTGGAAGCTGGTTCGTTAAACCAGTCAAAATAAGTCGAAGATTCTTCACTTCCAACTCTTTTCCAAATAAATAACGAACCAGCAGAAGCGGACCACTTGTTTCAAATCGTCCTTGCTCTAAGAGTTTAAACTGAACCAAGTCTGCCAAATATTCCAGTTCAAGATTTGTCAACTTACCCGAACGCATTTTTTCTTCATAAGTGCTCAGTTCTGCGTCAAATTCCAATGGATTAACTTTGGAAAACCAGCCAGCAAGATCGCCTTTTTCAGCCAACTCAATCCACTCTACACTCGTCAAAGAGCCTTCATCTGATAACAACTGTGTCATGAAACTGTGCGGTTTTTGGTGCCGAATCGCTCGCTGCACCGTTACTGCATTATAAA
>CAUUSJ010000043.1:0-12058 GCA_963547765.1 uncultured Streptococcus sp.
ACCCAATCGCCGTTGAACAAGGTACTACTTTCTCTATCCGTGAAGGTGGACGTACTGTTGGTTCAGGTATGGTTACTGAAATCGAAGCTTAATTCGATTTCGTTCCCAGATAACAATTATAAAATCAGACACGAAAAGTCTCGCTTCGGCGGGGCTTTTTCTTTTAGACAAAGCCTTTTTCTCGCAAACATGATATAATGTTTTTATATTTTGTTGTTGAAAAGAGACGGTATGAAATTACTTTATACGGACATCCGCAGTCCTTTGACGGCGCATTTGGCTAAGCAAGCTCAGTACTTAGCAGCGGTTGGCAAGCGGGTCTTTTATATAGCGCCCAACTCCCTTTCTTTTGAAAAGGAGCGAGCAGTTTTGGAGGCATTAGAAAATCACGCTTCCTTTGCTATTACGGTGACGCGGTTTGCCCAGATGGCTCGTTATTTTGTCCTCAATGATGTTCAAGAAGGACAGCCCTTGGATGATATTGGTCTAGGCATGCTATTTTATCGGATTTTATCGGAAATGGATGACAGAGAGCTCAAGGTTTATGGGCGGATTAAGAAGGATGCACAATTTATCCAGCAACTGCTAGACCTTTATCATGAGCTTCAGACAGCTCAGATGTCTTTTGCGGATTTGAACCATCTAGAAGAGCCAGAGAAGCGTGAGGATTTGCTCAAGATTTTCACAGCCTTTTCGGCTGCTCTTCAGGTGAGAAATTATGATGCGACTTCTAAACTTACGATTTTCGCTCAGCATATTCTAGCTGGTGATTTGGATGGTGAATTGGCTAATCTTGCACTGGTTATCGACGGCTTTACCCGCTTCTCAGCAGAGGAGGAATATCTAGTAGATTTGCTGCATCGCAAGGGAGTGGAGATTGTCATTGGCGTTTATGCTAGTAAAAAAGCCTATCGGACAGCCTTTCGTGAGGGCAATCTTTACCAGGCCAGCGTGGACTTTTTGCTCAAGCTGGCTCAAACCTATCAGGTCAAGCCAGAGTATCTGGCAGGCGATTCGAATCAATCTGATGATGCCTTTGGCAAGATTTCCAAGATTTTAGAGAGTCGCTATGATTTTTCTGAAGCCCATGTGGAATTGACTGCGCAGGATCGCTCTCACATAGAGATTTGGTCGGTTTGTAATCAAAAAGAAGAACTGGAATATGTGGCCAAGTCCATCCGTCAGCGGCTCCATGATGGTGCCCGCTACAAGGATATCCGATTGCTTTTGGGTGATGTGGAGGCCTACCAGCTCCAGCTGAAGACCATCTTTGACCAATATCAGATTCCCTTTTATGTGGGGCGGTCTGAGTCCATGTCCCAGCATCCTTTGGTCCAGTTTTTAGAGTCGCTGGAGCGCTTGAAACGCTATAATTTTCAGACGGAAGATTTACTCAATCTTCTAAAAACCGGCCTTTATGGTGGCTTTAGTCAGGAGGAGCTGGATAGTTTTGAGCAGTACCTTCGATTTGCTGAGATTAAAGGGGCAGCTAAGCTAGGGAGAGATTTTACCATTAATCGTCAGGGGAAATTTGACCTGAATCGTATCAATGCTATGCGTCGGAGTCTTCTCACGCCTCTGTTGGATTTTTTCAAATCTCGTAGTCAGACAGCGACTGGTCTCTTGGCTAAATTTACCAACTTTATCAAAGAGGCTCGCTTGGATGCCAATCTGATGAGGCTGCTGGAAGGAGCAAGTCAGCAGGAAGTAGAACGGCAGGATGAAGTCTGGAAGACCTTCTGCCATGTCTTGGAGCAGCTTGGTCAGGTGTTTGATGGTAGCAAGCTCAAGATAGATGATTTTCTGGCTCTGATTCTGTCTGGCATGCTTTTGGCTAAATATCGAATGGTACCAGCGAGAGTGGATGTGGTGACCGTTCAATCCTATGATTTGATTGAGCCCATGGCTGCGCCTTATGTCTATGCTATCGGGCTGACGCAGGAGCGCTTGCCCAAATTAGCGCAAAATAAAAGTCTGCTCAGTGACGAAGAACGGCAGAGATTAAATCAAGCGACTGGGGACGAGGCTGAGTTGCAGGTAGCCAGCAGTGAAAATCTCAAGAAAAACCGCTTTGCTGCCCTCTCTTTGCTTAATTCAGCGACAGAGGATTTGGTTCTGTCTGCCCCTGTCTTGACCAATGAAGTAGAAGATGCCATGTCTTCCTATCTGACAGAGCTGGAAATAGCGCCTATTTTCCTACCTATCATCAGCAAGAAACCGCAGGCTAGCAGTGACGATATTGGGACTTATCGGGCTCTGTTGGCGCGCGTGATTGACCTCTATCAGGAGGATATTGACCGTGAATGGACGCCGGAGGAGCAGACCTTCTGGGCGGTGGCAATCCGAGTCTTGCGCAAGAAGTTGGCAGCTGAGGGGATTTCTATTCCCCAGATCAGCAAAGAGTTGAAGACGGAGACTCTCAAGGAGGAAACACTCCAAGCTCTTTATCCTAAAGAACAGCCTTTGAAACTGTCAGCTTCTGCCCTCAATGAATACTTTAAAAACCAGTATGCCTATTTTCTTAAGTATGTCTTGCGGTTGCAGGAGGAGTGGACGATTCAGCCGGATGCGCGCAGTCATGGGATTTTCCTCCACCGAATCTTTGAAAAGGTTATGCAGGAGCACTTGGACCAGGACTTCGATACTCGCTTGCAACTGGCTATGGAGGAGACTAGCTGGGAGGCTGAGTTTGAAGCGGTCTATGGAGAAAATGGCGAAACCCAGTTTGCTCGCCGTTTGTTATTGGACACGGCTCAGGCTACTAGTCGTATCTTGGCTCAGTCGGATGGGCTGGAGATTATTGGTGAGGAGACTGACTTTGGTCGGGATGATCGGCCTTTCTTGCTTTTGGAAAATGGCAGAGCTCTTCAAGTGAGCGGCAAGGTGGATCGGATTGATCGTCTGACGGAGACGGGGAGTCTGGGAGTTGTGGATTACAAGTCTGGCGATACCAAATTCAGCTTTGAGAAGTTCTTTAATGGGCTTAACTCTCAGTTGCCGACCTACCTAGCGGCTATCCGAGAAATGCCAGAATACCAAGAAGACAAGGGACTTTTCGGAGCCATGTACCTACAGATGACGGAGCCTCTAGCCAGCCTCAAGGAAACCAAGGCACTGGACGAGGCTGTCAAACAAGTCATGAAAAATCAGGTCTATAAGGGACTCTTTCTGGCTGACCAGGCCAAGGACTTGGGAGCTAACTATGAGAAAAGCAAGGTTAATCTGCTGACTAAGGAAGAATTAGAAGTGATTTTGGCCTACAATGCCTACCTCTATCAGAAAGCAGCAGAAGGCATTTTAGCTGGTCGTTTTGCCATCAATCCTTATACAGAAAATGGGCGCAGTATTGCCCCTTACGTGGACCAGTTTAAGGCCATTACAGGATTTGAAGCCAATCTCCATCTGGGGCAGGCTAGACAGCTGACCAAGCTAAATCTTGAGCAGTACGAAAAACGACCGACAGGTGAGAAGCTACGTCAAGCCTGGCTAGAAAAAATCAAGGAGGAGTTGGATAAATGAGACGGATTCCCTTTTTAAACGAGCAGGATATCCTAGTCAAGCAAGCTGAGGAAGCTGCCTCTGACAAGCCTCAAAAGCGCACACCAGAGCAGATCCAGGCTATCTACTCCTCTGGTCAGAATATTCTCGTTTCGGCTTCGGCTGGCTCTGGTAAGACCTATGTTATGGTTCAGCGGATTATTGACCAGATTCTCAGAGGTGTGGAGGTCAGCCAACTCTTCATCTCAACCTTTACTGTCAAGGCGGCAGGTGAGCTCAAGGAGCGGTTGGAGAAGGAGCTGAGCCTGGTACTCAAGGAGACTTCAGATCAGGAACTCCGCCAGCATCTAGCTCAGCAGTTGGCTGAGATTGCCAATGCGGATATTGGCACCATGGACGCTTTTACCCAGAAAGTAGTTAATAAGTACAGCTATTTGCTGGGGCTGGCACCGCATTTTCGGATTTTACAGTCGGCTAGTGAGCAGCTCATTCTGCAAAATGAAGTCTTTGACCAGCTTTTCGATACCTACTATGAGAGTGATCGACAGGAATTATTCAGTCGCTTGGTCAAAAATTTCACTGGCAAGCGCAAGGACATTGCTGATTTCCGCCAGCAGATTTATAGTATTTATAGTTTTCTCCAGTCTACCAGTAATCCGCGGAAATGGTTGGAGGAGAACTTTCTTCTAGGTTATGAAACCAGTGATTTTGGAGCAGAGCGGGAGCGAATACTATCTGGAGCTAGGCAGTCTCTGCTGGATTTAGAAGATTTTTTCCAGAGCCATCTAGCTCATGAAGGCCAAGCCTTTGCTGGGGCTAAATATCAGGAAAATATTCAGGCGGCCTTAGATATCTTGGCTGAGCTGACAGAGCAGACTGGATCTGAGCAGTTGCTAGACCTAATTCAGCGCTTTTTAGAATTAGCCAAGACCTCTAACCATCAGGCTTTTACTGCCCGAGTTGGCAAGAATGCGGACGAACTAAAAAAAGAGCTGGCTCAGACCTATAATGAAGCCCGTAAGCCCTTGATAGAGCGAATTAAAGAGCTGGATGTCCGCCTCTATCATCTGAACTTTATGGAGCAGCATCAGGCGGAAGCTCTTCCCCTACTGGATTTGTTGCGAGATTTTGTCCGAGATTTCTCGCAAGCTTATTTGGAGCGCAAAGTGGCAGAAAATGCCTTTGAATTTGGTGATATCAGTCATTTTGCTATTGAGATTTTAGAGGCTTATCCAGAAGTGCGGCGTTTTTATCAGGACAAGTACCATGAGGTCATGGTCGATGAGTACCAAGACACCAACCATACTCAGGAGCGAATGCTGGAATTGCTGGCTCGAGGAAATAATCGCTTTATGGTCGGCGACATAAAGCAGTCCATCTATCGATTCCGTCAGGCCGATCCGCAGATTTTTAATGATAAATTTAAACTCTATCAGGCCGATCCTAGTCAGGGCAAGTTGATTATCCTCAAGGAAAATTTCCGCAGTCACATCGAGGTGCTGGAAGCGACCAATGATGTTTTTAAACGACTCATGGACGAGGAAGTCGGCGAGATTGACTACAATGAGACCCACTACTTGGTGGCAGGAAATCCAGCCAAACGGGAGCCAAATCCAGCCAATCAAGCGGAATTTCTACTTTATGACGGTAGCGCTGATAGCGAAGAAGAGGATTCTGACCAAGGTCTGCCCAGCATTTCAGCTGGTGAAGTAGCTTTGGTAATCAAGGAAATCATCCGCCTTCATAATCAAGAAGGAGTGGATTTCAAGGACATGACCTTGCTGACAGCTTCGCGGACCCGCAATGATCTGATTTTGGCAGAGTTTGCCCGGCATCATATCCCGATTGTGCCTGATGATGGCGAGACTAATTATCTCCAGTCGGTAGAGGTTATGGTGATGCTGGATACCTTGCGGACCATTAACAATCCTCTCAATGATTATGCCTTGACCGCTCTCCTAAAGTCGACGATGTTTGACTTTGATGAGGACGAATTAGCTCGGCTAGCCTTGCAAGCCTCCAGTACCAAGTCTATGGAAAATCTCTACGAAAAGCTGAGGAATGCTCTGGCTGATCAAGGTCTGGAACCCCAGCTCATCCATGGTGAATTGCGCAAGAAACTGCAGCACTTCCAGGCAACGCTGGATGATTGGCGCAGCTATTCCAAGACCCATTCTCTCTATGATTTAATCTGGAAGATTTATCAGGATCGTTTTTACTACGATATGGTAGGGGCTCTGCCTAATGGCGAACAGCGTCAGGCCAATCTCTATGCCTTATCCTTGCGAGCCAACGATTATGAAAAGTCAAGTTTCAAGGGGTTATCCCGCTTTATCAGCATGATTGATCGGATTTTGAAAAATGAGCACGATTTGGCCAGTGTCCCTCTGGCTGCACCGAAAAATGCTGTCCAGTTAATGACCATCCATAAGAGTAAGGGACTAGAGTTCAAATATGTCTTTCTGCTCAATATGGATAAGGCCTTCAATCGTCAGGATAGCAGCTCTGCTATTATCCTCAGCCGACAAAAAGGCATCGGAATCAAATATGTGGCTGATGTGGATGTTGAGGCTCAGGATCCTCATGCGCCCAAGAAAATACGCATTTCTATGGAGACCCTACCTTATCAGCAGAATGCCGAAGAACTCAAGCTGGCTAGTTTGTCTGAGCAGATGCGTCTGCTCTATGTGGCCATGACGCGGGCTGAAACCAAGCTCTATCTGGTCGGCAAGGGAAATCAAGCCAAGCTCCAAGAGCGCAAGTGGGGGACTAGCCAAAATAGTCGCTTATCTAGCAACCTTCGTAGCCAGCTGACCAATTTTCAGGATTGGCTCTATGCTATTCAGTCTGTGTTTGAGGGGGAAAATCTGGCTTATCAGACCCGTTTTGTGACCGATCAAGAGCTGACAGACGAGCAGATTGGAGTAGTGGAGCAGGCTGATCCTATTCCAGTAGATGATTTGACGGGCAACCGTCAGTCAGAAGATATCCGCCGAGCTCTGGATATCTTGGAGAATGTAGACCGGCTCAACAGTCTCTATCAAGCAGCTATTGAATTGCCTAGTGTCCGCACGCCCAGCCAAATCAAAAAGTTCTATGAGCCAGTGATGGACTCAGAAGGGCTGGACATTATGGATGCGCCTCGAAGCTATCAGCCCCAGCTGACTTTTGACTTACCAGACTTTGGCAAGAAGAAGAAAATTACAGGAGTCCAAATCGGTTCTGCTGTTCATGAACTCATGCAACGGATTCCGATGGATCAGCCTGTCACTAAGACTAGCATCCGCCGAGCCTTGACTCAAGTTCAGGCAGATGCGGCAGTTAAGAAAGAGATTGACTTAGCTAAGATTGAGGCCTTTTTCGCTACAGAACTGGGTCAGCTAATCCAGCAGCAGGCCAATCATCTTCATCGTGAAGCACCTTTTGCCATGCTCAAGCAGGATCCAGCCAGCGGTCAAAACTTTGTCGTTCGGGGAATCTTGGACGGTTATCTGCTCTTTGATGATCGCATTGTCCTCTTTGACTATAAGACTGATCGCTATCATGAGTCGACAGAGTTGGTGGAGCACTACCGATCTCAACTGGATCTCTATGCCGAAGCGCTCAGTCGTTCCTATGGCCTTAGCCAAGTAGACAAGTATTTGATTCTACTAGGGGGAGCTGAGCTGCAGGTGGTCAAGGTGGACTAGTCTGATTAGAAACTGAATAGAGTTCCAGCAAGAAAGGATATTGCTACAGGAAATGCTTGTGGGAAGGTTGAGTGCATTATTTAATTTCCAATCTTCCCTTGGCGTTTCTTTTTTTGCTTCTTTTGGGTATAATAGAAGATATGAAAGTATTACTATATCTAGAAGGAAAGTCTGTTTTAGAAAAGTCAGGCATCGGCCGTGCCTTGCAGCATCAAATGCATGCATTGGATCTGGCAGGAATTCCTTATACAACAGATGTTTTAGGAGATTATGATGTCGTGCACATCAACACTTACGGACCTCGTAGTTTGCTTCTTCTTCACGCGGCTAAGCGGAGAGGCAAAAAAGTGATCATGCACGGACATTCGACCAAAGAAGACTTTGAAAATTCTTTTATTGGTTCTAATCTTTTTGCGCCCTTATTTGGCAAATATCTAGCGCACATGTATAAAATGGCGGACTTTATCATTACTCCGTCTGAGTATTCAAAAAAATTGATTGAATCCTACGGTGTAACGACACCCATTATGGCTGTCTCAAACGGCATTGACCTGTCGAAATACAAGAAAGATGAACGCAAGGAAGAAGTCTTTAAAAAATATTTTCGGATTGTAGATGGACAGAAAGTCGTAATCTGTGCTGGTCTTTATTTCAGACGAAAAGGAATCGAAGACTTTGTCGAAGTAGCTCGCAGAATGCCAGATGTCCGCTTTATCTGGCTGGGTTCTATCAATCTCTGGCTTATTCCGCGCAAGATTCGAGAACTTGTCCTCTATAATCATCCAGAAAATGTGGAATTTCCAGGTTATTTTAAAGGTGCAGTCTTCCAAGGAGCCATGTCAGGTAGTGACGCCTTCTTTTTCCCGTCTTATGAAGAGACAGAAGGGATTGTGGTCCTAGAAGCGTTAGCCAGCGGGCAACACGTGGTCCTGCGTGATATTCCTGTTTATAATGGCTGGA
The DNA here is from genome assembly GCA_963547765.1 of uncultured Streptococcus sp. Taxonomy (GTDB): domain Bacteria; phylum Bacillota; class Bacilli; order Lactobacillales; family Streptococcaceae; genus Streptococcus. The sequence continues at coordinate 8,148 of CAUUSJ010000043.1, forward strand.
TTGATGAAGATTCGGCGGAGCTTTGTCATAATGTAGATGAGTTTGTCGAATCGCTTCGTAAGGTTCTTGACGGAAAAGTTGATAAACGTGAAGCAGGCTATCGTGTTGCGGAGAGTCGCTCTATCGATGATGTAGCACTGCAGTTGGTCAAGGCTTACCAAACAGTTTTGGAGATGTGATATGCGGATTGGTCTTTTTACAGATACCTATTTTCCTCAGGTTTCCGGGGTGGCGACGAGCATTCGTACCCTCAAGACCGAGCTAGAGAAACTAGGTCATAAAGTCTTTATTTTTACTACGACGGACAAGGATGTCAACCGCTATGAGGATTGGCAGATTATCCGTATTCCCAGCGTGCCTTTCTTCGCTTTTAAGGATCGGCGCGTGGCTTATCGTGGTTTTTCAAATGCCTTAGAAATTGCTCGCCAGTACCAGCTAGATATCATCCATACCCAGACAGAGTTTTCGCTGGGGCTCTTGGGCATCTGGATTGCCAAGGAACTACGGATTCCAGTGGTTCATACCTACCATACCCAGTATGAGGACTATGTGCACTATCTTGCCAAGGGAATGGTGATTCGTCCAAGTATGGTCAAGTACATCGTGCGTGGCTTTATGAGCGATTTGGATGGTGTCATTTGTCCTTCTGAGATTGTTTATGATCTTTTGGTAGGTTACAAAATCAAGGCGGAAAAACGGGTCATTCCAACAGGAATCGATTTGGCCAAGTTTGACCGCCCAGAACTTTCACAGGAAGACATTAAGAAACTGCGCTTTAAACTGGGCATAGCAGAAGACGAAATCATGTTGCTCAGTTTATCAAGAATTTCCTATGAGAAAAATATCCAGGCGATTGTTGAAGCACTGCCAATGGTTTTGGAAGAAAATGCCAAGGTGAAGTTGGTCATTGTCGGAGATGGGCCTTATGCTGACGACTTAAAAGCCTTGGTAACCCAGCTTCATATTGAGGATGCTGTTATTTTTACAGGAATGATTGCGCCAAGCGATACGGCACTCTACTATAAGGCGGCAGATTTCTTTATTTCGGCTTCAACCAGTGAGACGCAGGGGCTGACTTATCTGGAAAGCTTAGCCAGCGGTACGCCAATCATCGCCCATGGCAATCCTTATCTGGACAATGTCATCAGCGATAAAACTTTTGGTACGCTTTATTATGAAAGTCGAGATTTGGCAGGGGCTATTTTGGAGGCCATTTTAGCAACGCCAGATATGGACGAGAAAAAGTTATCTGATAAATTATACGAGATTTCCGCCGAGAATTTTGGTCGCCGTGTCTATGAATTCTATTTGGATTTGACCATTAGCAAGGATTTTCATAATGATCTCAATCCTGAAGAAAGGATGGCCAAACGCTTAGCCAAGACCATTGTCTATTTGCCAGGAAAAATTATGTCATTGCCAGTAGATAGCTCAACTAGGATGATAAAAGCATCTAAGAAGCAGATAAAGAATATTCGGAAATATTGGGAATAAACTTCCTTATAAGACCTAATGAACGGAGGTGCTCTTATGAAAGTCCATAAAAAAGAAATTTTCTTTTTGCTCCCCCTTTTCTTTTTCTATTTTGTCTTTTATATACTGTTACGGTATTTGCCCATGGATTCCATGTTAAGTAAGGGGCTAGTAGTTGGAAATGTTCTCATCTATTCTCCTCTGGCAACCTTGTTGGTGTCCCTGCTCTATGCAGCTTTTCATGGCTTTTCTTTGCGCTTTTCTTTCTTGGTTGCCCTCTTATTTTTCCTGACCATTTTCACCTTTGGAGAGTGGATTCCTTTTTATCATGCCGCTTATTTCCTTTTCTCACTAGCTGGAAATGGTTTAGGGCATGTGATTTACCGATTTAGTAGGAAAAATAGCAGAGCTGAAAACCAATAAAAGTTCTTGCAAATTTTTTCAATCGTGCTATAATAATTTTTAGAGACATATCACCTGCAGGAAATCTTTTAGAGAGCGCGTGGAGCTGGAAATCGCGCAGAGGATGCAGTTGGGACTACTCTACTGGCTTTTATGAAAACATAAAACGGTGGCTACGTTAGAGCCAATCAGAGGTGTAGGTCTTTTTGGCTTGCATAAATTAAGGTGGAACCACGTTGCGACGTCCTTTTGAGGATGTCGCTTTTTGTATGGAGATGGTTAAGACAAAGTTAAAATGAATTTAGTCAAGAGCTGAATGAGGTGATAGAGTTGAAGAAAATATTATCTTGGATGATGACTTGTAGCTTCCTATTAGTCTATGTCTGGCTAATGCATACGCTCAGTCTATGGGGAACGGAAAATATTGTCGTCTTTTCATTTTTTCTACTCATTCCTCTCTTGCCATTCCTTGCCCCCTTTCTTGGTATCTTAATGTTTTTCAACAACAAGAAACTCATTATAACAGGATATCTTTTAAGTTTGACAGCTATTATCTATTTAGTCAATGCGATAAAAAGCTATCCTATAAGGATATACATGAGAGGTGAGATGACTCAGGAGGAATACCTGTCTCTCATTCTTTCCTTGATATGCTATCTATGTATTTCTACGCTTTTCTTTATTTTCAGAATGAAAAAGCTAAAATGAAATTGATTTAGCAAATCGATTGTTATCATTCTTTGTTGATAGCTAGTTTCCCAGTTCTTCAACCTTCAGTTATAAAATATGATAAATTTTTAAGGAGAAAACCATGATTAAGATTACTTTCCCAGATGGCGCTGTTCGTGAATTCGAATCTGGCGTTACTACTTTTGAAATTGCCCAATCTATCAGCAATTCCCTAGCTAAAAAAGCTTTGGCTGGTAAATTCAACGGCAAACTCATCGATACAACTCGTGCTATCACTGAAGATGGTGCCATTGAAATCGTGACACCTGATCACGAAGATGCCCTTCCGATTTTGCGCCACTCGGCTGCTCACTTATTTGCCCAAGCAGCTCGTCGCCTTTTCCCAGACATTCACTTGGGAGTTGGTCCAGCTATCGAAGATGGCTTCTACTACGATACTGACAATACTGCTGGCCAAATCTCTAACGAAGACCTGCCTCGTATCGAAGAAGAAATGCAAAAAATCGTCAAAGAAAACTTCCCATCTATTCGTGAGGAAGTGACGAAAGATGAGGCACGCGAAATCTTCAAGAACGACCCTTACAAGTTGGAATTGATTGAAGAGCACTCTGAAGACGAGGGTGGTTTGACGATTTACCGTCAAGGTGAATACGTGGACCTTTGCCGTGGACCTCACGTTCCATCAACAGGCCGTATCCAAATCTTCCACCTTCTCCATGTAGCTGGTGCTTACTGGCGTGGAAATAGCGACAACGCTATGATGCAACGGATCTATGGTACAGCTTGGTTTGACAAGAAAGACTTGAAGAACTACCTTCAAATGCGTGAAGAAGCCAAAGAACGTGACCACCGTAAACTTGGTAAAGAGCTTGACCTCTTCATGATTTCACAAGAAGTCGGACAAGGACTTCCATTCTGGTTGCCAAATGGGGCGACTATTCGTCGTGAATTGGAACGCTACATCGTCGACAAAGAGTTGGCTTCTGGCTATCAACACGTTTACACTCCACCACTTGCTTCAGTAGAACTTTACAAGACTTCTGGTCACTGGGATCATTACCAAGAAGACATGTTCCCAACTATGGACATGGGTGACGGGGAAGAATTCGTTCTTCGTCCAATGAACTGCCCACACCACATCCAAGTCTACAAACACCATGTTCACTCATACCGCGAATTACCAATCCGTATCGCTGAAATCGGTATGATGCACCGTTACGAAAAATCTGGTGCCCTCACTGGTCTTCAACGTGTGCGTGAAATGTCTCTCAACGACGGTCACCTCTTTGTAACTCCTGAACAAATCCAAGAAGAATTCCAACGTGCCCTTCAGTTGATTATCGATG
>CAUUSJ010000044.1:0-11722 GCA_963547765.1 uncultured Streptococcus sp.
ATGATTATTCTCCCTCCTCTGCCAAGAGTTTCTCGCGAGTCTCTGCATCCAAAAGTGGGTAGCCCAGACGCTTGCGCTCAGCCACAAAGGTCTTAGCCACAACACGCGCCAGATTACGAATACGAGCAATATAGCCAGCCCGCTCTGTCACAGATACAGCGCCACGCGCATCCAAGAGGTTAAAGGTATGCGAGCATTTAAGAACATAGTCATAGGCCGGGTGCACCAGATGCTCGTCCAGACAGCGCTTGGCTTCCGCTTCAAACTTCTCAAAATTTCCCAAGAGCAAGTCTTGATCGCTGACCTCAAAGCTGTACTTGGAATGTTCATACTCAGGATGCGTGAAAATTTCACCGTACTTGACGCCATCAGCCCACTCAATGTCGTAGACAGAGTCCACTTCTTGGATATATGAAGCCAGACGCTCCAGACCATAAGTCACCTCAGCAGTCACCGGTTGAGTTGGCAGACCTCCGACCTGCTGGAAGTATGTGAACTGAGTGATTTCCATCCCATCCAGCCAGACTTCCCAGCCCAATCCAGCCGAGCCAGTTGACGGATTTTCCCAGTTATCCTCAACAAAGCGGATGTCGTGCTCCAGCGGATTGATGCCCAAAAGCTCCAAAGACTGCAAGTAAAGTTCTTGAATATTACTTGGTGATGGCTTCATAACCACTTGAAATTGGTGGTGTTGGTAAAGACGATTCGGATTTTCCCCATAACGCCCATCTGCTGGCCGGCGAGACGGCTCTACATAAGCCGCATTCCAAGGCTCTGGTCCAATAGCACGAAGGAAGGTATAGGGACTCATGGTCCCCGCACCCTTTTCATTATCATAAGCCTGCATGAGCATACAGCCCTGGTCATTCCAGAATTGCTGTAAAGTCAAGATAATTTCTTGAAATGTTAATTTTTTAGACATTTTTTACTCCTTTAATTTCTTGAGATCCTTGCGAAGCGTTCAAAAGGGAACGATCATTTCCCTTTTGAAAAGCTAGTACATCGCCTAGACAAACCGCCCATAGCGGTTGTCGTTAGTCAATCAAACCCTTAGGTTCGCAATTGACTTTGGCGAGGTGAAAGGTAAGTTTCTTAGACATTTGTTACTCCTTTTTTTGTTTCATTTCCAGCACTAGGACTATCCTCTGTTCTGTTTGAACAAGCAAAAGAACCACATCCGACAGTCCTAGGCTATTTCACCTAGGGGCGTCAAGACGCGGTTCCACCCTAATTTATTACTTCATTACCTTTAAAAATATTAACCGAAAGCGCCATCTGCACTGCTTCCCTATCTGGCTCCCACCAACCCAGATTCGCTAAAAAGTAGACAATGAGAATTCTTTCTAGAAAAGATTATAGCAGAAAATAGATGATTTGTAAAATACTTCTTGGACTTCAGCTATAAATTCTTCCTATATAAATTCACTTTCTAATCAATTTATCAGATAAGCATTTTCATAGAAATTTTCATCCACTTTCATATATTAACCTAGTTACATTAGCGATCTAATCTTCATCTAATTATTTAGTGAGAAGAAAAGATCAAAAAAGGCTGATATAACAGCGTTTTTCACTAGAAATAGAATTTGAAAATAATTGTCGCCTCGATTCAGGTACTTGCATTTTTCATGAAAACGTTTTATAATAATAGTTAGCCTTAAAGTTTTCTTAAACTTAAGTCAAACATTTTATAAGGAGGAAAAACAATAATGAGTATTGGAATCATTATTGCCAGCCACGGTGAATTTGCTGCCGGCATTCATCAGTCAGGTTCTATGATTTTTGGTGAGCAAGAAAAAGTTCAAGTTGTAACTTTCATGCCAAACGAAGGTCCTGATGATCTGTATGCAAAATTCAATGACGCTGTGGCTTCGTTTGATGCGAACGATGAGGTATTGGTCTTGGCTGACCTTTGGAGTGGGTCTCCATTTAACCAAGCTAGCCGTGTCATGGGTGAAAATCCAGACCGCAAGTTCGCGATTATTACAGGTTTGAACCTGCCTATGCTAATTCAAGCCTACACAGAGCGCATGATGGATGCAAACGCTGGCGTAGATGCTGTCGTTGCAAACATTATCAAGGAAGCTAAGGAAGGTGTCAAAGCACTTCCAGAAGAGCTAAATCCAGTCTTAGAAAGCGCTGCTCCTGCTGCTGAACCAGTTGCTCAAGCAGCTATCCCAGAAGGAACTGTTATCGGAGACGGCAAGCTCAAAATCAACCTTGCTCGTATCGATACACGTTTGTTGCACGGACAAGTTGCAACAGCTTGGACTCCAGATTCAAAAGCAGACCGTATCATCGTTGCTTCTGACTCTGTAGCTAAGGATGAACTTCGTAAAGAGCTCATCAAACAAGCTGCACCTGGTAATGTTAAAGCAAACGTTGTTCCAATTGATAAGCTGATTGCTGTTTCAAAAGATCCACGCTTTGGTAATACGCACGCTCTTATCTTATTTGAAACTCCGCAAGATGCCCTACGCGCTATCGAAGGCGGTGTGCCAATCAAGACCCTAAACGTCGGCTCAATGGCTCACTCAACTGGTAAGACAATGGTCAACAACGTTCTGTCAATGGACAAGGACGACGTGGCAACTTACGAAAAATTGCGTGACCTCGGAGTTGAATTCGACGTACGTAAAGTACCAAATGATTCTAAGAAAGATTTGTTTGACTTAATTAACAAAGCCAACGTTCAATAATCTGAACCGTTTCGCTCTCATATTATTATGAAAGGATTTAAAACATGTCTATTATTTCTATGGTTTTAGTAGTCTTTGTTGCCTTCCTAGCTGGTCTTGAAGGTATCTTGGACCAATTCCAATTCCACCAACCATTGGTTGCATGTACCTTGATCGGTCTTGTAACTGGTAACTTAACTGCTGGTGTTATCCTTGGCGGATCTCTTCAAATGATCGCTCTTGGTTGGGCTAACATCGGTGCTGCCGTTGCTCCTGACGCTGCCTTGGCTTCAGTTGCCGCTGCCATCATCATGGTTCAAGGTGGAGATTTCACTGACAAAGGTATCACAGTTGCAACTACAATCGCGATTCCTCTTGCCGTAGCTGGTCTCTTCCTTACTATGATTGTGCGTACTATCTCTGTTGCCTTGGTTCACGCTGCAGACTCTGCTGCTAAAAAAGGCGACTTTGCTAGCGTTGAACGTGCGCACTTTGTAGCTCTCCTTCTCCAAGGACTTCGTATCGCTATCCCTGCAGCCCTTCTTCTTGCTATCCCTGCAGAAGCAGTGCAAAAATTGCTTGCTATGATGCCTGATTGGTTGGCAGGCGGTATGGCTGTCGGCGGGGGAATGGTTGTTGCCGTTGGTTACGCTATGGTTATCAACATGATGGCAACTCGCGAAGTATGGCCATTCTTTGCTATCGGTTTTGCTCTTGCTGCTGTTAGCCAATTGACTTTGATTGCCCTCGGTGCTATCGGTGTAGCAATCGCCCTTATCTACCTCAACCTTTCTAAGAAAGGCGGAAACGGTGGTGGCGGTTCTGCTACATCTAACGACCCAATCGGCGATATCCTAGAAGACTACTAAGAAAGGAGCTGCTATATCATGACTGAAAAAATTCAATTATCTAAATCAGACCGTCAAAAAGTTTGGTGGCGTTCTACTTTCTTGCAAGGTTCTTGGAACTATGAACGTATGCAAAACTTGGGTTGGGCTTATTCTTTAATTCCAGCTCTCAAGAAACTTTATACTAAAAAAGAAGATCAAGCTGCTGCTCTTGAGCGTCACTTGGAATTCTTCAATACTCACCCATACGTTGCTGCTCCAATCATCGGTGTAACACTTGCCCTTGAAGAAGAAAAAGCAAATGGTGCAGAAATTGACGATGCAGCTATCCAAGGGGTTAAAATCGGTATGATGGGACCTTTGGCTGGTATCGGTGACCCAGTCTTCTGGTTCACAGTTCGTCCGATCCTTGGAGCACTCGGTGCATCTCTTGCTCTGTCAGGAAATATCATCGGCCCACTTCTCTTCTTCGTTCTTTGGAATGCAATCCGTATGGCCTTCTTGTGGTACACTCAAGAATTGGGTTACAAGGCTGGTTCTGAAATCACTAAAGACATGTCTGGTGGTATCCTTCAAGACATCACTAAAGGTGCTTCAATCCTTGGTATGTTTATCTTAGCTGTATTGGTTGCACGCTGGGTAAACGTTAGCTTTGCGCTTCAATTGCCATCTACAAAACTCTCTGAGGGAGCTTACATCAACTTCCCTAAAGGTGCTGTAACTGGCGAGCAACTTCAAAAAATCTTGGGTGATGTTGCAGGCGGACTGAGTTTGACTCCTGAAAAAGCAAATACACTCCAAGGACAAATTAACTCTTTGATTCCAGGTTTGATGGGACTTCTCCTTACCTTCCTCTGCATGTGGTTGCTTAAGAAGAAAGTTTCTCCAATCACAATCATCATCGGACTTTTCGTTGTTGGTATCGTTGCCCGCCTTATTGGTTTGATGTAATTAAAAAGAAGGTTTCGGCCTTCTTTTTATTATGGTATAATAGCTATAGTATTTAAAAGGGAGATGTTCTATGGCGCAATCGCAAAATAAATCGATTGAATTTCAAACGACAGGGGTTTCCTATCTGGGTTTAGGTGGCAAGGTTGGGAAGTTTTTAGTTGGTGATGTTGCACTGGAATTCTACGCCGACGCTAATGTAGAAGACTATATCCAACTGCCTTGGTCTAGCATCCAGCAGATCGGTGCCAATGTCTCTGGGAAAAATGTCAGCCGCCATTTTGAAGTGTTTACAGACAAGGGCAAGTTTCTCTTTGCCTCCAAGGACACTGGAAAAATTCTCAAAATTGCACGACAACATATCGGAAATGAGAAAGTTGTCAAATTACCTACTTTGATCCAAACAATTGGGCAATTCTTTAAAAATCTATTTGCAAAAAAATAGAAAATCCTGTATAATCTAGGAAACGGATAAGTAAGGCTATCGCTTCTTTCAGAAAGTCTGCGGGTGCTGCGAGCAGATAGGAGCCTAGTGTGAAATTCTACCGTTGTAAGACAACTACATACATAATCAAGTGCACACCTGTGAAGTTGGATGGAACCGCGGCCTAGCCGCTCCAACAGTTTCCTCGGTGTGCTTTTATTTTTTGGAGGTTTTATGTTAGATTTAAAACGTATTCGGACAGACTTTGATGCTGTCGCAGAGAAATTAGCTACCCGTGGCGTAGCAGCTGATGTGCTCAATCAAATGAAGGAAATTGATGAGCAAAGACGTGATTTGTTGGTAAAAGTAGAAAATCTCAAAGCCGAACGCAACACCGTTTCTGCAGAGATTGCCCAAGCCAAACGCAACAAAGAAAATGCAGATGACAAGATTGCTGCTATGCAAAAACTATCTGCTGAAATCAAGGACTTGGATGCTACTTTGGCTGAATTGGATGCTAAACTAACCGAGTTCACTACAACCCTGCCAAACATTCCGCACGATAGCGTACCAGTCGGGGCAGACGAGGATGACAATGTAGAAGTCCGCCGCTGGGGTACACCTCGCCAATTTGACTTTGAAGCTAAGGCCCACTGGGATTTGGGCGAAGACTTGGATATTCTGGACTGGGAACGTGGCGCAAAAGTTACGGGAGCCCGCTTCCTCTTCTACAAGGGCTTGGGAGCTAGACTAGAGCGTGCTATCTACAACTTTATGCTAGACGAGCATGGCAAAGAAGGCTATACGGAGGTCATCACTCCCTATATGGTCAACCATGACTCTATGTTTGGTACTGGACAATATCCTAAGTTCAAAGAAGATACCTTTGAGCTAAGCGATACTAACTTCGTTCTGATTCCGACTGCTGAAGTTCCACTGACCAACTACTATCGCGATGAAATTTTAGATGGCAAAGAATTGCCAATCTACTTCACAGCTATGAGTCCGTCTTTCCGCTCTGAAGCTGGTTCTGCCGGTCGTGACACACGTGGCCTGATCCGCCTGCACCAATTCCATAAGGTCGAAATGGTAAAATTTGCCAAGCCAGAAGAATCTTATGAAGAGCTGGAAAAGATGACTGCCAATGCAGAAAACATCCTGCAAAAGCTCAATCTGCCTTACCGTGTCGTTGCTCTTTCTACTGGTGACATGGGCTTCTCAGCTGCTAAAACCTACGACTTGGAAGTTTGGATTCCTGCTCAGAACACTTACCGTGAAATCTCTAGTTGCTCTAACACAGAAGATTTCCAAGCTCGTCGTGCCCAAATCCGCTATCGTGACGAAGCAGATGGCAAGGTCAAACTCCTCCACACTCTCAATGGATCTGGACTTGCTGTCGGACGCACAGTGGCTGCTATCTTAGAAAATTACCAAAACGAAGATAGCTCTGTAACCATTCCTGAGGTCCTACGTCCTTACATGGGTGGCTTGGAAGTCATCGCACCAAAATAAACAATGAAAGGTCCGAAACAAATCGGACCTTTTCTTATTCTACTTGAGGAGAAATCCAACAGTTCAAAAAATAAACGAAATATAGAATTTTCTACTTTAAAAGAGAGTGGGACAGAAATCGGTAATTCGTTAGAATTCGATTTCGTCGTCCCACCTCCGCACAGTTGAGTGAGTAGAGCTGTAAAAGCTGATGAAATCAGCGTAGTAGAGCCCACTCAGCAACTGTGTCTTGCTCTACAATCCAAAGAAAAGAGGCTAGGACTTTTGTCCCAGCCTCTTTTCTTTTATTTAACGTGACTTGCTAACTCTTCTTGAGCTTTTTTATTTGATTCTTCTTTTTCTTTTTCCCATTTTTTCAAAGCTTTTTGATAATCAGCTACTGTCAGAACCTTATCTTGAAGCTCCATTCCCTTAAATACATAGACATCACCCTTGATACCTACATAAGAGTAGGCTTTGGTAAATGGTACGACCTTTTGAACAATTGGTGAAGCGCCTGCAGAAATAGATGGGATCACAATAGAACTATCTGTTAACCAAGCCTGCGCTGCTGCATACTTCGTATAGCGAGCATTGGTATCTTGCTTTTCTGCATCTGCCTGATCCAAAAGCGCTTTGTAGTCCGTTAAACCAACCTTGGAAGCAAGGTCTTGGTTTTGGCCTTTTGTCAGACCAATATTATCCAAGATATCCCCTGTTTCTGGGTTAAAGATATTCAGATAAGTTACTGGGTCTTGGTAGTCTGCTGACCAACCAGACATATTGAGGTCATAGTCCTTTTGGGCAGCTGTTTCTGCAAAGTAAGTAGAGTTATCAAAATCGTCTGATGACATTTGATGCACGTCAATCACAACGTTTTCTTGACCTAGAGCTGCCTCAACAGATTGTTTGAAAGAGTTGGTCCGTTGTACCATGATTTTATCTGTCTGGTCAACTGGTACATCTAGATGAATTGGGAATTCAACTCCCTGTGCTTGCAAAGCTTCTTTTGCTTTAGCAAATTCTGCCTTGGCCTTATCTGGGTTGTAAATGCTGTCTTGAGCATCAGCTAATTTGACACCTTGCCATTCATCCCCATAAGAAGCCAGTTGTGATTCAACGACATCTGAGAAGTCCTTGCCATCTACTTGCACAAAATTAGGAGGGACAAGCAAGCTTCTGATAATTTTCGTTGCTCCTTCATTACCATTCATCTGGGCACCAAAGGATTTACGGTCAAAAGCAAAGTTAATTGCTTGGCGGAAGTCTTTATTTTGAATTGCTTCTTTGCTGGCAGCTTTTTGGGCATCTGTCTTAGAAGTGTGGCTATAAGCCTGACGATTCAAGTTAAAGGCATAGAAATAGCTAGTTGAATTTTGGGGAGTAAAGATGATGTTGTCTTTGTATTTCTTTTCTACTGATGCGTAGTTTGAGCTAGTCGGATAGAGACGAGCTTGTGTGTAGGCACCATCAGTAAAGTTACGGATCAACGACTCTTGGTCAGAACCATCGTAGTAAGTCAACTTGACATCTTCGATCTTCACATTGTCCTTGTCCCAATAGTTTTGGTTTTTAGAATATTCGATAACAGACTTAGAAGTAAATGACTTTAATACATATGGACCATTGTAGAGGATACCGGAAGGTTTCACGGTACCAAAGTCTTTGCCCTCTTTCTTCAGAAATTCTTCATTAATCGGGAAGAGAATGCCCATGGTTGTCTTAGAATTCCAATAGCTTTCTGGCTGATTCAGGGTGTATTGAACTGTATAGTCGTCGATTGCCTTGACACCGACAGTAGAGAAATCATTGCTTTCCCCTTTGATATAAGCATCCAAGCCCTTGATAGAGTTTTGCACGATTGGTAATGCTTCTGATTTTTCATCTGCAGCGTGCTTGAGCCCTGTGACAAAGTCTTGTGCCTTGACAGCAGCATATTCTTCACCTTCTGCTGTGTACCATTTAGCGTCCTTACGCAACTTATAAGTATAAGTCAGGCCGTCTTTAGACACAGTCCAGTCTTCAGCCAATGAAGGGATAAGATTCCCATATTGATCATTTTCTAAAAGACCGTCGACCAAATTGGCAATAACGTCAGAAGTGGAGGAGCGATTGGAGTTTACATAATCCAATGTATCTGGATCTGTATTATAGACATAAGAATATGTCTTTGCCGAGCTGGTGCTTGACTTGCCACAAGCAGCTAAGAATAGCGCTGATGCTGCAACCAAACCAGTAATAGCCAACCATTTAGATTTTTTCATGAGCAAATCTCCTTCTTTAGATTATGTATTATTATACATCATTTCCAGACAAAAACAAGTCTTATTTAAGAAAATTTTAAAATTCTATGCATTTTTCTTATTTTTATTGAAACAAAATATAGGAAGATTTCTATGCATTTTCATATATTTTCATAAAAATACAAAAAATATTATAAATAATAACCTGTTCAATATTTTACAAGGATTCTTGAATAGGATTAGCAAAAATATCGGCTTTTTTATGTTACAATAGATTTATTACTAATCTAGGGGAAAGAAATGAAAAAACTTTTTGTATTCTTACTGCTATTCTTTGGCCTGATTGCCAAGCCTGTTCTGGCAGATGACTATGAAATTGCCGCTAAAAGCGCCATTGCTGTCGATGCAAACTCAGGAAAAATCCTCTATGAAAAGGAGGCTACAAGCCCACTAGAAGTCGGTGCTATTACTAACATTTTGACTGCTTATCTGGTTTACGAAGCCATCGCTGATGGCAAACTGAGTCTAGAAACTGAGGTTGATATTTCTGATTATGCTTACCAGCTGACAGTAAATCCAGCTATCGCGAACCTGCCTCTGGAAGCGCGACGCTACAAGGTAAAGGACTTACTGAATGCCTCTCTTTTGGTCAGTGCCAACAGCGCCACTATCGCTCTGGCAGAAAAAGTTGCTGGAAGTGAAGAAAATTTCGTCAAGATGATGAAAGCTAAACTCAAAGAATGGAATATTTCTGATGCAACCATTGTAAATGCTACTGGTACAGATATTCGTTTACTAGATGGTTCGCTAGACACTACCAATAACGAAGAGGAGGCCGCAGAAAATTCTAAAAGCAAGAAAAAACAAGAGACTGTCAATAAATTCAGTGCTTATGATATAGCTGTGATTGCTTCACATCTGATCGATGACTACCCAGAGGTCCTTGGCATCACTTCCAAATCTCATGTGAATTTTGCAGGAATCCAACTAGAAAATCCCAACTTAATGTTGGAAGGCTCTCCTAGTTTTCGGACAGGAGTGAAGGGTTTGAAGACAGGAGGATCTGAGCAGAGTGGTGTTTCATTTGTCGGTGTGACAAGTGAAAAAGGGATGCGATTGATCACAGTTGTTTTAGGAGTCGCACAGGAAGATAACGACCCTAATACCCGTTTTGGCGTTACATCTAGCCTAATGACCTACGTTACGCAAAATTTTTCTCCGACAGTCCTTGTCAAAAAAGGGGAAAGATACAACAACTCCCAAGTAGCTGTTAGAGACAGCCGAGAGGATAAGGTCGCTGCAGTTGCTAGTGAGGACCTGGTAATCCTAGAACGGATAGCCAATCAGGCTGAACATAAAGTCACCTTTACTCCAAGTCCACAGGAGCTGCAGGCACCCTTGAAAAAGGGTAGTGTAGTAGGTACCCTCACTTATACAGATTCTGAGCCAATCGGCCAGGGCTACATCGAAAATAAGAAAACTTCTATTTCTATGATTACAGAAAAAAAGGTTGAAAAAGCTATCATTTTCAAAGTCTGGTGGAACGATTTTATCCGCTTTGTCAATGAGAAGTTATAAAAGAAATACCGCGAATCAATTGATTCGTGGTATTTCTATAGTTTATAAACGTTTAACGTAATCAAAAAAAGTTCTTTGAGGGTTAATTAGCAATATAGTATTCTGCTACTGTTTAACAGGCCCTCTGAATCTTTTAAACACTTTGCTTAAGCAAACAATTAAAAAGAGGCCAACGCCTCTTTTTATCCAACAGACCCTTCCATTTCATAGCTGATGAGACGGTTCAGCTCAACAGCGTATTCCATTGGAAGTTCTTTGGTGAATGGCTCAACAAAGCCCATGACAATCATTTCTGTTGCTTCGGATTCCGATAGGCCACGGCTCATAAGATAGTAAAGCTGCTCTTCGGAAATCTTAGAAACCTTAGCTTCATGCTCCAAAGCTACCTGTGAGTTGTGAATTTCATTAAATGGAATAGTATCTGAAGCAGACAAATCATCCATAATAATGGTATCACACTCGATATGGCTGACAGATTTCTTAGAATTGCGAGCAAAGGTCACTTGGCCACGGTAGTCAACTTTTCCTCCATCTTTAGCGATGGATTTAGACACGATAGACGAGCTGGTGTGTGGCGCATTGTGAATCATCTTAGCCCCTGTATCCTGGTGTTGGCCAGCATTGGCAAAGGCAATAGAAAGCATGGTACCACGCGCCCCTTCTCCATCAAGGTAAACAGATGGGTACTTCATGGTTGTTTTGGCACCCAAGTTTCCATCAATCCACTCAACTGTCGCATCTTTCATAGCCCGAGCTCGCTTAGTTACGAGATTGTAGACATTATCAGACCAGTTTTGAATGGTCGTATAGCGCATATAGGCACCATCAAGAGCAAAGATCTCGACAATAGCCGCATGTAAGCTGTTGCTTGAATAAGTAGGCGCTGTACACCCTTCTACGTAGTGAACACTTGCTCCCTCATCAACGATAATCAAGGTGCGTTCAAATTGACCGGAATTTTCATTGTTGATACGGAAATAGGTTTGTAGCGGAATATCCACTTTGACACCTTTTGGCACATAGATAAAGGTACCACCAGACCAGACGGCGGAGTTGAGAGCTGCTAGCTTGTTATCTGTTGGAGGGACCAGCTTAGCAAAATACTGCTTGAAGAGCTCTGGGTATTCCTTAAGAGCTGAGTCGGTATCTGTGAAGACGATTCCTAGCTTTTGGAACTCTTCCTTCATATTGTGGTAGACCACTTCGGACTCATACTGGGCAGCTGCACCAGCAAGGTAAGCTCGCTCTGCTTCTGGGATCCCAATCCGCTCAAAGGTTTCCTTGATCTTCTCAGGCACTTCATCCCAGCTTCTAGCTGGCTTATCAGAGGCCTTTTGGTAATAAATCAAGTCATCAAAATTAATTTCTGACAAATCTGGTCCCCAAGTCTGCATTGGCATCTTCTTGAAAACCTCGTAGGACTTAAGGCGAAAATCCAACATCCATTCTGGTTCATTCTTGGCTGCAGAAAGCTCACGAATGACCGCTTCATTCAGCCCTTTCCCTGTCGAG
>CAUUSJ010000045.1:0-11598 GCA_963547765.1 uncultured Streptococcus sp.
TCTTATCCAGACCAACTTTAACAGTGTGTGTACCGTCGTTGTTGTCTACGACTTGCGCCAATGATGGCTTGCCATCTTCACCTTTGGCACCAGTTGCGCCTGTTGCGCCTGTTTCACCTTTATCGCCTTTGGCTCCGGTCGCGCCTGTAGCTCCAGTTGCGCCAGCTTTGCCATCCTTACCATCTTTGATGATAGTTGAAGATGTCACTTCGTCTGGATCCAACTCACCATTACCGTTCTTATCAAGACCGACTTGAACAGTGTGAGTACCGTTGTTGTTGTCGACAACCTTAGCTAGTGGAGATTTACCATCCTTACCGTCTTTAACGATAGTAGATGAGGTTACTTCATCTGGATCCAATTGGCCATTGCCGTTCTTATCAAGACCAACTTTAACAGTGTGTGTACCGTCGTTGTTGTCTACGACTTGCGCCAATGATGGCTTGCCATCTTCACCTTTGGCACCAGTTGCGCCGGTTGCTCCAGTTGCACCGGTAGCACCTGTTTCACCTTTATCACCTTTAGCTCCGGTCGCGCCTGTAGCTCCGGTTGCACCAGCTTTTCCATCTTTAATGACTGTAGAAGATGTCACTTCATCTGGATCCAACTGGCCGTTATTGTTCTTATCGAGACCGACTTGAACAGTATGGGTGCCGTTGTTGTTATCAACAACCTTAGCTAGTGGAGATTTACCATCCTTACCGTCTTTAACGATGGTAGATGAGGTTACTTCGTCTGGATCGAGCTGGCCGTTATTGTTCTTATCAAGACCAACTTTAACAGTGTGAGTGCCGTTATTGTTGTCTACGACTTGAGCCAATGATGGCTTACCATCTTCACCTTTTGCGCCAGTTTCACCTTTATCGCCCTTAGCTCCGGTTGCGCCGGTAGCACCTGTTGCGCCCTTATCGCCTTTTGGCCCTGCAGCGCCAGTGGCGCCTGTGGCTCCTTTATCACCTTTCGGACCTGCAGCGCCAGTGGCGCCTGTAGCTCCAGTTGCGCCCTTATCACCTTTTGGTCCTGCAGCGCCAGTGGCTCCTGTAGCTCCAGTTGCGCCTTTATCACCTTTCGGGCCTGCTGCGCCAGTGGCGCCCTTATCACCTTTCGGGCCTACTGCGCCGGTTGCGCCGGTAGCACCAGTGGCGCCTGTAGCACCTTTATCCCCCTTAGGTCCAGTTGGTCCCGCATTACGTTTGACAACCATGATGGTATCTACAGGATCAACGTAATTGTGTCCTTTAAATCCTCTTACAGTTCCACCATTTTTAAGTGTCTCAAGTTCTTGAGCTGTAAACTTAGGATTCGGTACGTCATTTAGGTTTTCTGGTTTTGGTCCTACAACAATAACTTGTCCGTCTTTACCTTGTTGGTAAACAATCTGAGAACCAGTTTGATTGTCGAAGGCGCGTTTTTGATCTGGAGTGGCATTCTCATAATCTACGACTCTGACATTATGTGGAATATCCATGACAAATCTGTCATAAGACTTTTCTGGTTCTGGTGCTGGAACTTCATTGACGTATGCTGCAGGAGTATAAGACAAATTAGGGTTAGTTACGACGTTATTCGCTTTTACATTGGTATTAAATGAGAACCATTGGCGAATTGGGCGTGGCCAGTACCGACCAGGGTTAGTGGTAGCAATATCAAAGCTCAATGATGTACCACTTGTAACTTTTGCAGCACCCGCTCCCCAGAATTCATTTGGATTACCTTGTTGGTCCCATTGATATTCAGTTTGGCCTTTATAAGAGTTGTTCTTACCATTTGCATAGTACCAACCATTTGCCTGTGGAACGATAGAAGAACCTACAATTTGTACATTCTGCATATTTGAGCTCAAATTACCATAAATTTCAGCGTAAATATCGTCCCCGTGGTGGTTACGTGAAGCGAAAGAAACAACACCAGGTGTTTTACCGAAGTCTACCTTAGTACCGTCCGCATAATAGAATTCCCATTCCATATGCAACTGGTTACCAGTTCCTTTACGATCATAGCTGGATCCATTCCAAACTGTCATAGTTGGGTCTTTATGGATAGCCATTACCATACTATCATCATAAGCAGAACTCTTCTTAGGCGTATATCGAGCAATAGCTTTCGTAATAGGTCGACCACCGGCAAATGAGTTATGCAAGGTGTACTCTACTGTTGTGGTTCTACCAACTTGCGTATGAACCATGTAGTAAGCATCTGTTTGATCCTTGATGATTCGCTCTGCTGCCGGTTGGCTTGTATCGGCTCTAGTGATAACTGCATTCGGTTGAGTAGTTGTCCCGTCTCGCCACTCATTGTAGCTCCGACTATCCAAAGCTTCACGAACATATTGATTTCGGGATGTGAGCGTACTGTCTTTGACGAACCAGTCTCCTTGTGCCAGCCTAATCCTAGCCGTTGCGTTTGGCTCATCAGAGAACACGAGGTTTTGCGGAGCAATTTGTTGCAAGCTTCCTTCTTTACCTGTTAATTGTTGAGCTCTTTGTTTAGCCGTCAAGTAATCAGAGATTTTTTTATTCATTGCCTGAGCTTCAGTATTTTGAAGATCAGCTGCTTGACGTTCTAATCTGCGTCTTTCTTCGTCAGTTGTTGCGGTTCCAAAATTTCTAAGCTGGTTCGGTGTAACTGGCAAGTTCTCTGACGCTGCTCTATCCAACTGAGTTTTCAAAGCATTAGCTTGAACTGTAGCTAGATTACCGTCTTGGGTAACAGTATAGTCAGACCCTTGACGAGTAGCACCAGTATTTCGGAATCCTGATGTACCACTAACACTTCTGAATCCTGATGTGCCTGAACGCTTAGGTTGTGCGGCTGCATTAGTTTCAGAACTTGCTGTTTTTGCCTCTGATTTTTCTTCTTTTGGCTCAGCCTTTTCTTCTGCTTTAGCTTCTTTCGGAGCATTTGTTTCTTCTGACTTTTCGTCTTTTGAAACAGCAGCTTCTTCTGCTTTAGCTACTTCTTCAGTGCTAGGCACAGCTTGTTCCTTAGCTTCAGTTGCTTGAACATCTGCACTTACTGACGCAGCATTCTTTTCAGGTTCGGCTTGTGCTTCAGTTGCCGGTTTCTCAGACTCTTTTTCATCTGAAGCTCTAGCAGCTTCTGCTACTTGAGCTGCTTGGTCTTGTGCAGAAGGACTAACTTCTTGCGCACTTGCAACTCCCCCTCCTAGAAAGAAAATACTTGATCCTAGAAAAACTGAACATGCGCCCCATGCTCTCGTCTTACGAATTGTAAAACGTTGCCTTTCTATTTTCTTCCAGTCTTGTCCCATGTATTGGAACCCTCCTTATTATTTAAAATTGTCACTCCCTCAAGTGTACCATATAAGTAACATTTAAGCAATTTTATAGCCCTTTTATTACTTGATCATTTTTAGCAAAACTGTCCAATTTTCGAGTATTACTATCTCAGAATTCACAGTAAATTTTATAAGTGTTTCTGATCTATTCGAACAGTATTTTTATTCATTTTTAGTTTATAGATTCGATTAATTATTCTAGGCATATAAAAAATCCTGAAAATAAATTTCAGGACTTTGATATTCTCAATTTGATCAAAGAAAAACTTTTCTAGGTTTGTAGGTTTCTTCCCTTTTTTCTAAGATGGCGATAAGCTTACCTTTATGAAAACCAGCCAAGATTGTTGCCGCATTTTCAATGAAAATAAAGCGACCAAAGCGGACTTCCTCTAGCTGTTCAGCCGTCAGTTCAATCTTGGGTAGATCACCTGTCCCCAACTCCAAAGGCTGAAGAAATGTAAAATCCTCCACTGCTACTCGCTCCGCTATTTCCTCCAAGGTCAAGGCATCTTCTAAGCTCATACCTGCTGAAGAAGTCCTTGTCAGCTGGGACATGTGACTGGCAAAGCCCAACTTGGCTCCCAAATCAACAGACAGGGTTCGAACATATGTTCCCTTGCTGCACTTGACCCGAAAGCGAAAACGAGCTTGCTCATCTTCATAGGAAATCGGACTTGTGCGCTCGAAACTATAGATGGTCACCTGCCGCTCTGGGCGCTCCACTTCTTGACCTGCACGCGCATACTCATAAAGCTTACGGCCATTTACCTTGACTGCTGAGTACATTGGCGGTATCTGGCGAATCTCACCAGTCATGGACTCCATCGCTTCATCGATGAGAGCTTCTTCCAAAAGTTCCGTCACTGGCGTCCGCTCAAGAATGTCGCCACTAGCATCCTCTGTCGTCGTTGAGCAGCCCAGAGTAATCTCCCCCTCGTAGATCTTTCCTTCCTCCTGCATAAACTCGATCAAGCGTGTCGCCTTGCCGACTGCAATCGGAAGCACCCCGACCACATCTGGATCCAAGGTGCCCCCGTGACCAATTTTCTTCGTTCCTAAAATTTTGCGCAGCTTAAATACCGCATCATGCGAAGTCATGCCCGCTTCTTTTCTTAAGTTGATAATTCCGTTCATTGTCTTGTTTTCTTACTTCTCCTTTAAAGCTTCAAACTTTGCTTTCATGGTAGGATTTTTGCGCGTCAATTTTTTGACAGAGACATCGTCCAGTTTGTTGTTTGCCAAGCGCAGCTGATTTTCAGAGGTCGTCAGGAATTTCTTGATTTCTTCCATCCGGCGGATTGCCTTGTCAATCTCCTCGATGGCCTTGCCAAAGTTGGTCGAAGCAGACTGATAGTTCTTAGCAAAAGCTACTTTAAAGGCATCCAAATCTTCCTCAAAATGCGTAATATCAATATTCTGCTCCCTCACCAAGGCCAGTTCCTGCTTGTACTGGAGCGAGTTAAGCGCAGCATTACGCAGGAGGGTAATCATAGGCAGGAAGAACTGAGGCCGGATAACATACATCTTCTCATAGGCATAGGACACATCGACAATACCCGAATTGTAGAGCTCGCTGTCAGCCTCCAGAAGCGTCACCAGAATAGCATACTCGCAGCCTTTCTCCCGCCGGTCCTTATCCAGCTCTTTGAAGAAATGCTCGTTTTTCTTCTTGGTCGCTGTCTCATCGCCTTCATTTTTCATCTCAAACATGATGGAGAGGATTTCTACACCATTTTCATCCACCTCACGGTAAATGTAGTCGCCCTTGCTGCCTGTTCTGGCATCATTGTCCTTGCCAAACTCCGCTCGTGGAAACATCCCCATGCGATTCTTGTTAAACTCGTACTCACAGTGCTGTTCCAAACTCTCACCAATCATCTTAGTAGACTGCTTGGCCTTGAAATCCTTATAGAACTCTATGGTCTCATCTTTCTGCCGCAGCTCTACCTCATAACGCTCTTTGAGCGAGGTCTGAGCCAGCGCTGCTTCCTTTTCTTGTAAGACTAGCTGGTTCTTAACCTCGTCTCGCTCTTTTTCCAGCGCAGACAAGGTCTTTTGCAGTTGATTTTCATGCTCCAAGCGCAGAGTTGTCAGCTGATTTTCCAGTTGCTGGACTTCCTTATCCTTCTCCTGCAATTGAAGACTAGCTGCCTGCTCCGCCTCTTTCTTTGCCAATTCCTGCTGGGTCTCAAACTGAGCAATTTGACTTTGAAGATTGCTAATTTCCTGCTCTTTCTGCGATAGCAGAGCTTGTTGGGCATTCTGGGATTTTTGCTCTGCTAAAGCCAGTTCCTGCTCAATCCGAGCATGAATTTCCTTGTCAAACTCTGCAGTCCGAACCTGCGACAAAAGCTCACTGTACTGGCTCTCATTGACAGTAAAAACCTCCCCGCAGTTGGGGCATTTGATTTCGTTCATGGGGTACCTCATTCAAGATTTTTCTCTACTTCATTATACCATTCTTCCCTTTAAATGAAAAACAGCAAGCCACTTGGCTTGCTGTTTGTTGAGGGAATTAATATACTTTCCCCATTATCTTCTGAAGGGTCAATAGAAATTTCTTTAGATGTTTCCTAGTTTACCCTAAAGCATGTCCACTGAAAGTTGGCTTGTTATTTCAAACCGTCAGAAATCGGTTCAAAACTGGTAAATCCTTCATTTCCCCAACTCCTGCGTCCTCTTGTAAGCAGCTTGAACGGCTGCCATGACCGTTCCTCGAAAGGCATTTTCTTCCAGACTGGCTACTCCAGCAATGGTCGAACCGGCCGGACTGCAGACCTGATCTTTGAGCTGGGCCGGATGTTGGCCACTGACCTGACCTAGCTTGGCAGCGCCTAAAAGGGTCTGATTGGCCAGTTCAAGCGATATATCGCGACTGAGTCCTGCTCGGACACCAGCATCCGCTAAGGCCTCTATAAAGAGATAGACGAAAGCAGGTCCACAGCCAGCAAGAGCTGTCGCTGCATCCAACTGTTTTTCCTCTAGTTTGACTAAAAGGCCAGCTGAAGACAGAAGCTCACGCAACAAGTCTTCATCCACTTGATTCGCTTCTGGGGATAAAGCATAGGTAATAACACCCTCGCCAACAGCTACTGGTGTATTAGGCATGATCCGAATCCAGCGATGGTGGCTAGGTGTCAATTTTTCTAATATTTCCAAGTTCAGACCAGCAGCCATCGAAACCAGCAGAAGAGACTCCCGTTTTTCTAGAATTTCCTGATACTCAGCCAGCATGTCAGCAAATTGAGCTGGTTTGATACCCAGAAAAATCACTTCTGCCTGAGCAAAAACTTCTGCATTACTGACCGGCTGGCCACCAACTTCCGCAGCAATCTTTTCAGCCTTTTCGCGACTGCGATTAGCTAGTAGTAATTCGCTTCTATATCTTTCATCTTGGGCAACTAGGCGAGCGAGACTGCCACCCATATTTCCAAGACCGATAAATCCAATTTTCATCATTATTTCCTCACTTGACCAGTCCCTTGGATGACGTATTTATAGCTGGTCAGCTCTTTCAGCCCCATAGGGCCTCTGGCATGCAGTTTTTGAGTAGAAATCCCCATTTCGCAGCCAAGGCCAAATTGACCGCCATCTGTAAAACGGGTTGAAGCATTGACATAAACGGCCGCACTATCGACCTGCTCTGTGAAATAAGCTGCCGCTGAATCGTTCTCCGTCACAATGGCATCCGAGTGATGGGTGCTGTGAGCTTCAATATGCTCCACCGCTTCTTCCAGCGAGGAAACCAACTTGACCGCCAAGATATAGTCCAAGAACTCGGTGTCAAAATCTTCTGGTCTAGCTTGCGAGCCCGAGATATACTGACCTGCTTTCTCATCCAAGCGTAATTCAACAGGGTTTTCTTGCGCAGCATCACGATCTGTCACCAAAGTCTTCTGCAAACGTGGTAAAAATGCACCTGCAATCTCTTCATGAACCAGCAGTACTTCCATGGCATTGCAGACAGAAGGGCGACTGGTCTTAGCATTCTCAATAATCGCCAAAGCCTTGTCCTGATCAGCATCCTTATCTACATAGACATGGACAATTCCAGTACCTGTTTCAATAACTGGCACAGTCGCATTCTCCACGACCGCCTGAATCAGTCCCGCGCCACCACGAGGAATGAGTAAATCCAGATAACCTTTGGCCTTCATCATGGCCTGAGCGGAAGCCCGACTGGTATCAGAAACCAACTGGATACAATCCGGCGAAATCTTGGTCTGAGTCAAACCTTTTTTCAGAGCTGTGACAATAGCTAGCGCTGTCTGATAGGCATCCTTGCCGCTTCTGAGAACGACTGCGCTACCACTTTTTAGAGCTAGAGCAGCAGCGTCAGAGGTGACATTAGGCCGGCTTTCGTAGATAATCCCAATCACGCCCATAGCCACTCGCTTTTTACTGATAACGAGACCGTTCTCAAGCTCAATCCTTTCCAAGACTTGCCCTACAGGATCGTCCAAGTTAATCAGCTGACGAATGCCCTCTGCCATGCCAGCAATCCGATCCTCATCCAGATAAAGGCGGTCCAGCATCACATCAGAGATTTTACCTTTAGCCGCTGCCATATCCAGTTCATTAGCTGCCAAAATGTCCGCACGAGAAAGCCAGAGCTGCTTTGCCATTTCCTCTAATGCTTGATTTTTCTCAGCAGTTGTAGCTGTGTTGATGGATCTTTTTGACTTTTTAACAATTTCAAATAATTCTTGTGTTGAGGTCATAGCGCCTCCTTTCGTAAGATACAATAATTTTTTTTATAATTGATAAAGATCTTGGAGAGTTCGGGTAAAGGAAATAAGTAAGCCCCTATTTCCACTTAAAATTCAGAAAAGAGCAATTGGAGCTCTGGAGTAATAGAGATCCAATCGTCACGATGAATCACGACTCCCTTTGGCTTGCTAGATCGCAGCATGTCCTTGAGGGCAGGTTTACCAAAGCGCACGCGCCCCTTTCCTAAAATCGCACCAGTCTCTTCTTCGTATACTGTCACCGTATCCTGGTAAGAAAAATGCCCCTCTAACCTAACAATTCCTGATGCCAGAAGGCTTTTGCCATCGTAGCGGAGTGCCTGTGCCGCTCCCTGATCTACATATATAGCGCCTTGGCTCTTAGAATAGAAGGCCAGCCACTGTTTTTGCGTCTTCAAGCCCTTATCCTGCGCTGAGAAAAGACTCCCGTCTCGAGTCTGGCTTGCCGCCTCCAATAAAGCATTGCTTTTAAGCGACGAACAAATATAAACTGGTACACCAGACATAGTCGCTAAAGTTGCTGCTTTGATCTTGGTCAGCATGCCACCAGTGCCATTGCTGGAGCCCGCACCGCCTGCCATGTCAATCAAATCGCTAGAAATCGTCTCAATTCTTTCAAGACGTTGGGCAGTTGGATCTGTAGCCGGGTTGGCTGTGTACAGCCCATCAACATCTGTCAAAAGTACCAAAAGATCTGCCTGAACCATAGCTGCCACCTGAGCACTGAGCGTATCATTATCACCCACCTTTAGCTCCTCGATCGAAACTGTGTCATTCTCATTGATAATGGGAATGGCACCCCGATTAAGGAGAACTGACAGAGCTTGGTGGGCATTTTTGTAACGCCGTTTATCCGCAAAATCATCCTGCGTCAGCAAAATCTGGGCAGATACAATCTTCTTCAGAAGCAGATTAGTTGTGTACTCCTCTAGGAGAAGGCCCTGACCAACAGCTGCCGAAGCCTGTTTGTCGGCTACTTTAGTTGGGCGTTTTTTAAAGCCCAGAGACGAAAAACCTGCCGCAATGGCTCCAGACGATACCAAAATCAACTCATGTCCGGCTTCATGCAAGACCGATAATTGATGCGTGATTTCCCGCACCTTTGCCCGCGACAGGCTACCATCAGGATTTGTCAACGAGCTCGTTCCAACTTTAAATACAATACGCTTTGCTTTCATAGCTTCTCTTTTCCTTACTAGATTTTCTTATTATACCATAAGGACAGGAAAATTAAAAAACAATCTTTCCCCATTTCTGCTCTCCTAGCAATAGAAAATATGCTATAATATTCACAAATACTATTGGAGAAAAACTATGATTAAACTAATTGCCCTTGATATGGACGGAACCTTGCTAACTGAGGAAAAAAAGATTCCTCAAGCTCATATTGATGCCATTCACCAAGCTATCCAAGCTGGAGTCAAGCTTGTTCTCTGTACAGGCAGACCGCTCGTGGGTGTCAAGCCTTACTTTCAGGAGCTGGGCTTGGAGAATAAAAATGAATATGTCATCGTAGACAATGGCTGCGCTATCCATCAGACTAGCGATTGGCAGCTTGTTGACTGGCAAGAATTAAATCCAGATGACATTCGCTACCTCTACAGTTTAGCGGAACAGAGCCAAGTACAGTTGACCTTGTTTGATGAAGAGCATTACTTCGTCGTAGGAGAAAAAGCCAGCAAAATTGTGACAGATGATGCGGCCCTCGTCTTTACGACTCCTACTGAAATCAGCCTTGAAGAAGCTTGCAGCGGCCAGCATCGAATGTTTCAAGCTATGTTCCTAGGAAATCCTGAGCAGGTCGATGATTTTGAGAACAAGTTCGCTCAAGAACTCTGCCAGCGATTCAGTGGCGTCCGTTCCCAGCCTGTCATCTACGAGGCGATGCCAAAAGGTGTTACCAAAGCCTTTGCCCTAGAGCGTCTAGCACAAGGTCTAGAAATTAAACCCGAGGAAATCATGGCACTGGGCGATGCTAATAACGATATTGAAATGCTGCAGTTTGCTGGCTTGGGCGTTGCCATGGGAAATTCTAGCCAGCATGTCAAAGACTTGGCCGACTATGTAACAGATAGCAACGAAGAAAATGGCGTTGCTACAGCTATTGCTAAGTTTATCCTAGGACACTAATCCTGTACCCCACATATTTCCATAAATTAAAAAGACAGTTGTAGGAGAGAGAGCAACTGTCTTTTTTTGATATAAATCAACTAAGTTTAGAGGGAGATCCTTTTCCTTTGGATTAAAACAATTCTTTGTATAAAGCGATGGTTTCTTCCAAAGTCGGCATGAAAGGATTGCCCGGTGCGCAAGCATCAATCAAGGCATTCTTAGAAAGGTATTCAAAGTCAAAGTCCTTTTCTTCAATACCAAGCTCCGTCAATTTCTTAGGAATACCGACCGTTTCGGACAAGGTTTCGATTTCCGAAATGGCATATACTGCACATTCTTCATCGGTCTTGCCTTCGGTATGCAACCCTAAAGCTTTAGCTACATTTCTAAAGGCTGCTGGCACGCGTTTGGCATTTTCACGCTCAACTACTGGTAGGATCATAGCACAGCAAACGCCATGCGGCAGATGATAGACCGCACCAAGCTGGTGAGCCATCGAATGTACGTAGCCCAGACCTGCATTGTTAAAGGACATGCCCCCAAGGAAAATAGCATTAACCATAGCTTCACGGGCTTCTATATCATGACCATTAGCGACTGCTCGCGGCAAATATTCCTTGATCAACTCAATAGCACCAATAGACAACTTCTTGGTTACGCCATAAGCACCAGGAGTTACCAAGGCCTCAACAGCATGAGTCAAAGCATCCATCCCAGTTGCTGCCGTTAAATTAGCTGGTTTGGAAACCATGAGCTCTGGGTCATTGACAGAGATGAGAGCCAAGCTATTTTTATCAACCATCACCATCTTAACCTTACGCTCTTCGTCCGTAATAACATAGTTGATAGTGATTTCGGCAGAAGTCCCTGCCGTGGTGTTGATGGCTACAACTGGCAGACCCTTTTCTTTAGACTTGTGGAGCCCCTCATAATCCTGCGGCTTGCCCCCATTTGTCGCCATGATGGAAATACAGCTAGCAGCATCCTGAGGTGAGCCACCGCCGACACTGATGATAAAATCACAATCATTTTCTTGAAGAGTAGCTAATCCATCATAAACATTCTTACAAGAAGGATTTGGGTCTACATCTTCAAAAACCACGTATTCAATTCCTTCTGCTTCTAGCGGCTTGATGACTTTTGGTAAAATGTCACTGGATGCAATGTAGTGGTCTGTAACGATGAGAGCTTTCTTGAAGCCCAGCTCTTTGACATGACCGCCAAATTCATTGATGACACCTTTACCAATCAAATTGACTGATGGAACGTAGAAAACTGACATAATGATTTCCTCCTTAATTGAGCACAAGGCTCTATTGCATATGTTAATATAATTTTACTACTTTCTCTACTGCTTTTCAAATAATTATACAAGTCAAAATAGAAAAAAGAGAGTGGGACAGAAATCGGTAATTCGTTAGAATTCGATTTCGTCGTCCC
>CAUUSJ010000046.1:0-11596 GCA_963547765.1 uncultured Streptococcus sp.
TCAGCTTTTACAGCCCTACTCAACTGTGCGGAGGTGGGACGACGAAATCGAATTTTAACGAATTACCGATTTCTGTCCCACTCTCTTTCTTATTTATTTTTGCGATTTAGGATAGCGTTTAGGACAATGGCAATCAGACTGGCCATGACAATTCCGTTTGAGAAGAACATCTGAAGGCTGGTCGGTAAGCTGTTGAAAAGGCTGCTGCCATTGAGTCCGACACCTGCTGAAATAGAAATCGCTGCAATGAGGAAATTATGCTCACTGTGCTCAAAGTCAACACGCGCTAAGATTTGCATCCCCTGAACGGACACAAAACCAAACATAACCAGCATGGCACCACCAAGAACTGGACTTGGGATAATCTGTGCCAAGGCTCCGAATTTTGGCAAAAGACCGAGGAGAATCAGGAAACCAGCCGCATAGTAAATCGGCAACCGCGTCTTGATACCGGATAATTTGACCAAGCCAACATTCTGAGAAAACCCTGTGTAAGGGAAAGTATTGAAGACACCACCAAGCAGGACCGCAAGTCCTTCTGCTCGATAACCATTTCGCAGGCGGGTGCTGTCAATTTTATCTTTCGTAATGTCAGAAAGCGCTAAGTATACACCCGTTGACTCTACTAGAGAGACCGTTGCGATGATACACATCATTACGATAGAAGAAAATTCAAACTTTGGTGCTCCGAAATAGAAAGGGGTTGGCACATGGACCAGCGGAGCCTGTGCAACGGGCGTCAAATCCACCAAGCCCATAGCACCTGCAATGCCCGTACCGACAATCAAACCAATTAAAATAGAGATGGATTTGATAAAACCTTTGGTAAAAATGTTAATCAAAAGAATTATCAGCACCGTCACAGCTGCTAGAATCAGACTTTGGGCGGTCGGCTTGTCTACATTATTTCCCATATTGCCAATGGCCACTGGAATCAAGGTCAACCCAATGGTCGTAATGACCGAACCAGTCACAACTGATGGAAACAAATTAGCGATTTTTGAGAAAATCCCAGCGATCAGAATCACATAAATCCCTGATGCAATCAAGGCACCAAACATAGCGCCACTACCGTGACTCTGCCCAATGATAATCAAGGGAGCAACGGACTGGAAGGCCACGCCCAGCACGACTGGCAGACCGATACCAAAATATTTATTTAATTGAAGCTGCAAAAGAGTTGCAACACCACACATAAAAATATCAGTCGAAATCAGATAAGTCAGCTGCTCGGCCGAGTATCCTAAAGCCCCAGCAATCATAATTGGAACCAGAATGGATCCGGAATACATAGCCAACAAATGCTGCAAACCTAAAATGGCTGCCTGTGAATGTTTTTCTTCATTATAGTTCATCTTATAGATCTGCCTCTCTAAATACAACTTTCCCATTTTCAAATCTGTCAATTCTAGCCAAGGAAAGAACTGTTTGTCCTTGAGCCTCTAGCAAGCTTCGACCGTCTTGGAAGGATTTCTCAATCACGATTCCAACGGCTGCTACCTCAGCACCAGCTTCTTCAATGATTTTAATCAAGCCCTTGGCTGACTGACCATTTGCCAAGAAATCATCAACGACCAGAACCTTGTCACTTGACTCCAAAAACTTACTAGCGATGGAGACAGTCGAAGTGACCTGCTTGGTAAAGGAATATACTTCCGCCGTTAAAATCCCTTCAGTCATGGTGATGTTCTTAGACTTTTTAGCAAAAATCATTGGAACACCCAAGGCTTCCGCCGTATAGACAGCCGGTACAATCCCTGAAGCCTCAATCGTCACAACTTTTGTAATGCCTGCATCCCTGAAATGCTCGGCAAATACTTGTCCGATTTCTTTCATAAGCGAAAAATCAACCTGATGGGTCAGGAAAGAGTCAACTTTGAGAATATTTTCTCCCAAAATGTTGCCATCTTGCAGAATTCTCTCTTCTAATTTTTTCATGTATCTCCTCTTAACATATCTTGGTTCAATGATGAAAGGACCTGCCACGATAAGCAAGTCCTTTCTTTTAACGACAAATCGCCTGATACTAAAAGTACCAGAAAGTCATTAGACTCACTTATTGTTAGATGTTTGGCATCTTGTAGAGACCTTGCCCCAATCATTAGCAAGATAAATAAGTTATTCTATTTCATTAATGAGCATCGCCATTCCAGATGGAGTTTTTTACGATGACATAGTCCACGCGAGTCAGGCTATGCAAATCACGCCCCCCCGCATAGGAAATGGAACTCTGCAAATCCTGCTCCATTTCAGTTAATGTATCTTGCAAGTGGCCCTTAGCTGGCAGCAAAATCTTCTTGCCTTCGACATTTTTATAAGCACCTTTTTGATACTCGGATGCAGAACCATAGTATTCTTTAAACTTATCGCCGTCTACTTCAATGGTTTCCCCTGGGCTTTCAATGTGGCCGGCAAAGAGCGAACCAATCATGACCATGCTAGCTCCGAAACGGATTGATTTGGCAATATCACCGTGCGTCCGAATCCCTCCGTCCGCAATAATAGGCTTGCGAGCAACCTTTGAGCACCAACGAAGAGCAGACAACTGCCAGCCGCCTGTACCAAAACCTGTCTTGACTTTGGTAATGCAAACCTTGCCTGGTCCAATACCGACTTTAGTTGCATCCGCGCCAGCATTTTCCAACTCCCGCACAGCTTCTGGAGTTCCGACATTTCCAGCAATGACAAAGGTCTCTGGTAATTCTTTCTTGATGTGCTGAATCATTTGAATCACGCTGTCTGAGTGCCCATGTGCGATATCAATGGTAATGTATTCAGGTGCATCATCTTTGAGACTGCTAACGAAGTCATATTCATAGTCTTTTACACCGACGGAGATCGATGCAATCAGGCCTTGCTCATGCATTCGTTTAACGAATGGTTTGCGCCCTTCCTCATCGAAACGGTGCATAATGTAAAAATAGCCTCCTCGAGCAAGCTCTTCAGCGACAGATTCGTCAATAATCGTCTGCATATTGGACGGAACGACTGGCATCCGAAACCTATGCTTACCGAATTTCACGCTGGTGTCAGCCTCCGAACGGCTTTTCACAATACATTTCGCTGGAATTAGTTGAATATCTTCATAGTCAAAAACCTGAAAATCATTGAGCATGGAAAACTCCTTATCAATACTTAAAAATGACCTACCTATGCTCTTCAGCATCGCTACATCTATCCAGACGTTTCCAGAAAAAGTATATCACAAAGTACAGTTTTTGTAAAATATTTCAAGTATATTATTGATAATGTTCGGAAATTAAGAAAAACACGGTCATCCGTGTTTTAATCTTTCTTATCTTTTTCTGAGTTGGAGTCTTCTGCTCCTCCGTCAACTGCCTTTTTAAACTCTGAAAACATTTTTCCAATCGACTGCCCTAGCTCTGGCAGACGTTTTGGTCCAAAAATCAGTAAGGCACCTAGGACGATAACGATAAGTCCCGGTAGTCCGATGTCTTTTAAAATTCCCATTACGATGTTCTCCTTTTCTCAATCATTTTACTCAGTAGGATACTAACTTCATACAGCAAAATCAGTGGCACTGTCATCGACAAATCGCTGATGAAATCAGCCGGCGTCAAGATTACTGCTAATACCAATAAAACGAAATAGGCATAGCGTCTATATTTTATCAAAAATTGCGGTTTGAGCAAACCGATTGATGTGAGAAAGGCCACAATGACAGGCAGTTCAAACAAGCAAGCAATCGGAATGGTCGTGTGAAACAGAAAGGCCAGATAGTTCTGCGCTGTCATCTGAACGGCAAATAAACCATCTCCTAAAGAAAGCAAAACTTGCAAAATAGCAGGGCTAACAAAGTAAAAACCAAAGGCCAATCCCAAGATAAAGCTGAAAAATGTAGCTGGTATGTAAGCAAAAATTGCCTTTGCCTCACTATGTCTCAGAGCAGGTCGGATAAATTCCCAAATCTGATAGACCATAAAAGGCAGAGTCAATGAGAAAGCCACAAGACTAGCCAAGCTAATATAAATCCAAAGGATGTCGTCTGGTCCCAATACAATCAGCTTCTGCTCAAAAGAAGCGGTCAACCATTTGTAAATATCAGCTGCAAAAAGCAGACTAACCAGAAAAATCAAACCGAACCAAATTAAAACAGCTATAAAACGCCATCTAAATTCCGCCAAATGCTCAACAATGGTCTGTTCCTTACTAGGCATCTGCTCGCTCCCTTTGCCGATTTCTAAAGGTCACATAGAGAACAACGACAAGAAAGATGGCTTGACTTAGTACTACTTCTAAGCTCGGATAAATTCCCAACCAATCAATGGTTGGAAGATGCGCAAGCAAGTGACTAGGAAAAATAGCTGTTAATTGCAGGGCATGAATGCTGACACCTAACATCTTAAAGGCCAAGGCATAAATCAGCCAGGTCAGACCAAAGAAAATCCGATGAGGCCGAATGAGACTGCTGGCCTTGGTCATTAGAATTGCAAGCAAAACTAAAACCAAGATAGCAAGTCCAAGTCCTAAAAAGAAATCTAGAGCAGTAATGCGTGGTAAAATACCTGCATAGAACAAGATGGTCTCCGCTCCCTCACGGAAAACAGCGAGAAAGCTCAGGGCAAACATGGAAATAAAACTACCACTGGCTGTCACTGCCTGCATCTGACTTTCCATGAAGTCATTCCATTTCTTGACAGAGGACTTACTGTGGAGCCAAATGCCGACCAAAATCATCATGACGACTGCAAAAATCCCCACTGCCCCCTCAATAATTTCACGATTGGAGCCAGAGGCAACGGCTGGAAAAAGAGACTGTAGCAAAATGGCAATGACCGCACTGGCTAGTACGCCCAAGCCAGCACCAGTATAAACCCATTTGAGGCCTTTTTTCATCTTGGAGGCTTTGAGCGTCGTAACAAGTGCCATCACAATCAAGAGAGCCTCGACGCCCTCACGCAGCAAAATCAGCATGGCATCAAAGAAAGTATAAGATCCGCTGGTATCAATCTGTTCTAGCTCACTAATCAAAGACTCGAGCTGGTCTTGATACTCCTTGTCCTTACCCTTCACCATGATGACAGGCGACTGGCTTTCTACTTTGGTATAGAGGGAAGGATTTTTAGTGCTGACATCTCCTTCAACGCTTGGCCAAATCGTGATAAATTTCTTCATCACAGCCTTGCCCTGCTTCTCGTCCCCTTTTTGGAAAGCAAGCAGAGCTTTTTTCAAAAGACCAATACCATCTGCCAGTGTAAGATTTTCACTGCTAGCAGACGCCTCTTCTCCCTTGACAAAGCTATCAATCGCTGCTCTCAAGTCATCATAGGAAGTTTGAATAGCTTCAAAATCCGTTGGCTCTGTCTCGATGGCACTCCGTAAAAAGGAAATGGCCGTCTCCACTTTGCCATAATGAGCCGTACTATGATCCCTTACCACGCCTTCATTGGCGGTCCAAGTCGAATTCATTTTTTTATAGGCTTCACGAATTTTTTCAAGATCCTTGCTCTTAATCGCTGCCTGAAGAGCTTGAAATTTTGATTCTAATTTATTGACCAGCTTGTTTTTTTCCGCCTCAAGATCAACAGGATTCTGCTCCTTTTCAAAAGCCAAAAGAGCAGCTGAAACCTTGGTCAGCTTATCCTCTGTCACATCGCCTGAGATAGTCAATGCCTTGCTGACTTCTTTCCCTGCAGCTGAGTCATGGTTGCTTAAAGCCGCAAATTCAGTCTGGATTTCTTTCAGCAACTCTTTGGCACTGGCTTGGTCACCCTTTTGAACGGCGGTATTGGCATCCGTAATCTTGATAAAGAGACTACTATAAGAATCCTCAGCCGATACAGGCTGAGCTAGGAGTACGAGCGCCAAAAGTAAAAACAGGATCTTATTCAAATAATTTCTGACCAAGATATTCTCCTTCTTTGACACCGCCGAAGCAAGCAAACAAGCCACTGCCCACATGGGTGATATATTCATTCATCTTATCCTGTGCTCCAAGATTGGTCTGCACCTTGATAAAGCTGTCAGGATCCTTTTGGAAAGAGATAAAAAGGAGGCCTGTATCAAATTGACCCGTTGTTTCATCAATACCATCTGAATAAGAATAGGAACGACGATAGAGAGGCTTGTCGACCTCTTTTGCTAGTCGCACATGTGCATCAACTGGAAGCAAGTCCAAGTCTACCTCGTCAAATTCATTCTTCTTGCCAAAGGGCGCTCCGCTCTCCTTATAACGACCAAAGGTATTTTCTTGCTCTTGCAAATTGGTCCGATCCCAAGTCTCAAGGAACATCTGGATCCGGCGGACAGCCATGTAGGATCCACCCTTCATCCAGTCCTTGCTATCACACCAAACCACCTTGTCAAAATCTTTCTCCTTGGTGACATTGGCCGTGCCGTCTTTAAAACCAAATAGATTACGGGGAGTAGACATACGATCGCCAATAGCAGCAAAGCCAGCCTGACTCCATTTCATAGTAACAGCATTTCGCGCTTTACGTACTAGATTGCGAACAGCATGAAAAGCCACCTGCTCATCATCTGCACAAGCTTGAATGACAATATCCCCACCAGTATATTTCTCTTTTAGTTGTTCCTTTGGGAAAGGAGGCAGGTCGCGAAATTCCTTGGGCTTTTTATTCTCCAAGCCCATTTTTTTCAGGAAAGAGGCGGAGACGCCAAAGGTTAAGGTCAGTCGGTAAGGGTTGAGTCCGACCGTTTCTCCAGTATCCGTAGGTGGCAAGAGGGCATTAGAACCATCTTTTTTGACTAGCTCCCCATTGACCAACTTTTCACTGTAGGCGGTCCAGTCCTTGAACATCTGGATAATGGTCTCTTTATCCGTAGTATGCAAGTCCAGAATGACAAAATAGATATTCTTTTGCATGGCTGTTGTAATGCCAGCTTGGTGCTCACCGTAAAAACTGATTTCTTCATCACCGTCAGCCAATTTTTTGTCTTCTTTCGCTTGATTAGCGAAAAAAGCAGATGCACTGGAGACACCAAGTGCTAAGCCTGCGCCTCCAATCCCTGCTTTTTTAAGAAATTCCCGACGATCCATTTTTTTATTAAACCATTTTTCGTCCTTGGTCATGTTCTTACTTCCCATCTAGGATGATACCCATTTGAGAGAGAGGCTCGCCCAGTTTTGTGACAGCTTCTCCTAGCTCTTTAGTATCTTCCTTGCTCAATTCGGTATAAAGTTTATAATTCTTAGAATCCGTCATGTGCTTGTCTAACAAACTATTAACATTCTTGAACTCAGTTTCTATACTTTTTACCAGTTTTTCATCTTTCTTCTCAATCAAAGGTTTAAAGAGTTCGAAAATCTTTTCTGCCCCTTGAATATTGGCACGGAAGTCATACAAATCCGTATGTGAAAAGATTTCTTCCTCACCAGTAATCTTGCTGGTCGCCACTTCGTTAAGGAGGTCAACTGCACCAGTCAACATGATATCTGGCGTAACCTCAACAGTCGCGATTTTAGCCTTTAATTCTTTGATGTCATTGATCAACTGGTCTGCATATTTCTCTGTACCATTCGTTGTATTGCTTTCCCACAGAATTTTTTCAATCCGGTGGAAGCCTGACCAGCCTTCTTCGGTCTTATTTTCATCCACATAGTCAGCTAAGCGGAAGTCAATTTTCACATCAGACTCTCCGAAGCTTTCGGCAATCGGCTCTGAACGCTCGTAGCTCATGCGAATTAGCGGATACATTTTCTTGGCTTCATCAAGCTTGCCTTCTTTGAGCGTATCTCTGAATTTCTCCGTATCCGTCAATAATTGATCAATTTCTTTCTGTACAAAGGCTTTATACTCTGCTGTTGCCTTATCCAAAGCTTTCTGGTCAGAGGCCGATAGGCTTGTTTTAGCTTCCGAACTGCTGGAACTTGTATTCGATTTTTGATTAGCAGCACAGCCAGTCAGTAAAATAGCTGTTGACAATAAGACAATTCCAAGTTTTTTCATCTTGACTCCTTTATTTTCCCTAAAAGGGGCGAATTCATATAAATTATAACAATTTATTTCTCATATTTCAATAAATTGTCAGATAATTATAATAAAACTTTCCTTTCTGAGTAAAAAATGAGCATTTCAAAGCAAGATATCCTTAATTTTGCCAATTTCTGACTTCTTAACGACTACATAAATCATATCTCCTAGGTAGAGACGACTGGCTCCATTAACCGTCTGGGTCTTGCCCTTATGGATATTCATCGTGATTAAAACACCGTGTGGCAGCTCCAATTCATGCACCTGTCGCCCTGCGATCTTTTCTGAAACAGGAATTTCAATCAAGGTTGTCTCTCCGTCATCTTCAATCCGATCTGGCAGCATTTTTTCAAGCATGGCTTCATATACAGGCGCTCCCTTTAGCAGATCCATAGCAATATAAGCCATCAAAGTGACCAAGCCCAGTGGCATGAGGTTTCGAATATCTCCCACCATTTCCGTCACGAGGATCATAGCTGTTAGCGGAGCTTTGGAAATAGCACCAAAATACCCGCTCATTCCCAAGATGATAAAGATTGGAAATTGTTCCGGCGTGATAAATCCAGCCTCCACACAAAGGGCTCCAATTGCTGCGCCTAGTAAAGAACCCAAAGCCAGAATGGGCAAGAAAATACCACCAGGAAGTCCGCTGCCATAACTAATCATGCTCCATACAAAACGGAGTAAGAAGAACAGAAGCAAGGTTCCAACTGTGTAATGAGCACTCGTCAAAGACAAAATCAGCTGATTCCCACCGCCCAGCAAATGAGGCAGCAAATAGCCAATCGGAACGATTAAAACAAAGGCAAAAATCGGATAGTAAGCTTTTGGTATTCTAAAACATTTGCCTAGGGCTTCATAAACTAGATGAATATTAAGGACTGCTTTTTCATAGAGAAAACCTGCCAATCCTAAAAACAGGCCCATCAAGATATAAATCCAGTACTGATTCAGCCCCATGAAAGGAATATTATCCGGCATATCCAAAACAGGAGTCAGGCCAAATATAGACAGCGAAATAAAATTTGCCACTAAACTTGCAGCCAAGGTTGAAACCCAAAAGAAGCGGGAAAAATGATGGTACACTTCCTCAACAACAAAAAGCAAACCTGCAATTGGCGCATTAAAAGCCGCAGCCAAGCCCGCAGCTGCACCACTAGCAATCAAGGTCCGCTCCTCTACCGGACTCAAGTTCAGCCACTTAGATATGCCTTTTCCACTCATCGCTCCTAGCTGAATACTCGGTCCCTCACGTCCCAGCATCAAGCCACTGGAAATCGCTAAAATACCAACTAAGAATTTTTTCCAGAGAATGCTCCACCAAGAAAGT
This sequence comes from uncultured Streptococcus sp., assembly GCA_963547765.1. GTDB lineage: Bacteria > Bacillota > Bacilli > Lactobacillales > Streptococcaceae > Streptococcus. Next base: position 9,286 of record CAUUSJ010000046.1, read on the forward strand.
GACATCAAGCCTTTCAACTCGGCCTCAACTTGTGGAATCCCTGAACCTTTTATGTCCTTTTCTGTAGCTACCAATCTAGCATTGATAAAGACAATGAAAGTATACAAGAAAAGTAAACCCACCAGCCAAATCCACTCGCTCCTGCCCCTCATATAAGCCGCCTGAATCAAGTGAAAACTTTTCTCAATCAATAAACGAAATGCTCCCACTACTAGTCCAGCAAAAATGCCCACCAGAATCCCCCTGAACACTTGGGAAATGATGGAGCTGGACATAAAATTAAATTCTTTTCTCGTATCAGAAATCTGTTCTTTTTGTTTGATCATAATCTCTCTCCAAAAGATCTTATAGCAACATTTTAGCACAACATGTGGTCAAGAAACAAGGCGATATCCATGAACATTTTGCTTTTGGACATAAATTTTTTAACATCAACTTTATCAGATTTAAAAGAATGCCAAAAATGTAGTTTGAGCATCAAAAAAACGACCTTGAAGGTCGTTTCGTGTTTAGATTGACAAATCTTCTCGATCAATCTTGCCAGCTGTTCGATAAGCTTGGTAGAAAATGAAGACAGCCACAGCAGTCATGATGGGAACGATAACTGGGATATCCGTTTCAATAGAAGTCAATGGAGAGTTCCAGAAGAAGTGGAGAACAAAAGCTGATAAGAAGTAAAATAGACCAGCTTTAAAATAGGTTTTTTGAGTCTTAGCAAATCGGAACATCAGGGCTAAGCCGATAGTGGTCAAAGCAGTGTAGAGCCAGTGAGAAGCTACCCCACCAGTGATACGGCCTAAGATACCAGAGATAGTAAAGGAAAAGCCTTCAGGTAGGTCAGAGAGGATATATGAGAAATCTTCACTGATTTGGAAGCCCATACCAGCTGTAATTCCTAGCAGTAAAAAGGCTTTCAGTTTCTTAACTGGAACTAGATAGACAGCGAAAGCAACTGCCAAAAGCTTAAGCGGCTCTTCAACCAGCGGAGCTGCGAGAGCATTCTCCAGATAACTAATCACTGTATTTGGAAAGCTCGTGCTGACCCACTCGTGGATATAAGTATTGGCTAATCCAGACGTCCATCCAGAAATGAATAGCCCACCTAGCAGAGCAAGCCCAAGGCTAAATGCAGGCGTCTGCCATTTTTTACCCAAGCCGCGAATCAAAAGTAGAGCTGGGATGATATAGAGCAGGGCCAAAAGGGCTGACAGTCCGACAATTCCATAACCAGTACCTGACATACTGCCAGTGGTATAAGCTTGTGTCTCGTATTCCAAGCCGATTGCGCTCAGAAGGAGAAAAGTGAAAAGAACAATGTTTTTCTTCATATAACAACTTTCTAAAATTTTATTTTCATCTTAGTATAACAAAAAAATCTAAAATAGAACTAATTTTAAAACTCATTAGAATGATTATTAATTATTGTACTAGTCGATAAACTTATAATATATATGCCTTGTTCTGTGTTGTATTGGCCATTAAACTCGATAAAACAAGCAACAAAAAAGTCCCTCATCGGGACTTTCATTGATTATTTTTCAGCTGTAAGTGCAGCCATAGTGATGTAATTGTATGGTTTATTGAAGTGTGGCAGGAAGAAGAGATCTGTCAAAGCCAACTTGTCAATTGTCACATGCTCTTGGATAGCAAGTGAGAACATGTGGATTCCCATGCTGATTGCAGAGTCACGAGACACCATTTGTGCACCAAGGATTTCGCGGCTGTCTTTATCAAAGACAATCTTGATGGCAACTTCGTGGTTGTCGTGTTTGATAAATTCTGGTTTTTGAAGATCGTTAAAGCCAGTTTCAGTTGCGTTATAGCCAGCAGCTTTAGCTTTTTCAAGAGTCAAACCAGTTGAAACCATGTGAAGACCGTAGATAGAGATACCATTTGATCCTTGAACTCCGATTCCTTCCAATTCATGTCCACAAGCGTTGTAAGCACCCACGATACCCGTACGTACAGCGTTAGATGCAAGGGCGATATAGCTAGTGTCTTTACGTGCATTGTCATAAACAGTCGCACAGTCACCAACAGCATAGACACCTGGGATAGATGTTTCTTGTTTCTTGTCTACAAGGAAGGCACCGTTGCGGAAGAGTTCAATCTTACCGTCAGCAAGAGCTGTGTTTGGACGGAAACCAACTGCAAGAACCACCATATCCACATCAAATGTTTCTTTGTCTGTTACCAAGCGTTCCACTTTACCATCACCTTGGATTGCTTTAACTGTTTGACCAAGTGCCAAGCGGATGTTGTGGTCTTCCAAGTTCTTCGCCATCATTTGAGTGAAGTCTTTGTCGTAGTA
>CAUUSJ010000047.1:0-11525 GCA_963547765.1 uncultured Streptococcus sp.
TGGATATCAACGGCTGGTTGGTTGTCTGCTGCAGTTGAGAAGACTTGTGATTTAGAAGTTGGAATCGTTGTGTTGCGATCGATGAGTTTTGTGAAGACGCCACCCATTGTTTCGATACCAAGTGACAACGGAGTTACGTCAAGAAGGACAACGTCCTTAACATCACCAGTGATGACACCACCTTGGATCGCAGCACCCATGGCAACAACTTCATCAGGGTTTACTGATTTGTTTGGTTCTTTACCAGTTTCAGCCTTAACAGCTTCTACAACGGCTGGGATACGAGTTGAACCACCAACAAGGATGACTTCGTCGATTTCTGACAAGCTCAAACCTGCATCTGAAAGAGCTTGACGAACTGGAACTTTTGTACGTTCTACAAGGTCACGAGTCAAATCGTCAAATTTCGCACGAGTCAAAGTCATTTCCAAGTGAAGAGGTCCAGCCTCACCTGCAGTGATGAATGGCAAGCTGATTTGTGTTGAAGTTACACCAGAAAGGTCTTTCTTAGCTTTTTCAGCCGCATCTTTCAAACGTTGCATTGCCATCTTGTCAGTAGACAAGTCAATACCGTTTTCTTTCTTGAATTCTGCTACCAAGTGGTCGATAATCTTTTGGTCAAAGTCGTCACCACCGAGTTTGTTGTCCCCTGCAGTTGCCAATACATCAAAGACACCGTCACCCAATTCAAGGATAGAGACGTCAAATGTACCACCACCAAGGTCGAATACCAAGATTTTTTCTTCTTTGTCAGTCTTGTCCAGACCGTAAGCAAGAGCCGCTGCAGTTGGTTCGTTGACGATACGTTCTACTTCAAGGCCAGCGATTTTACCAGCGTCTTTAGTTGCTTGACGTTGTGCGTCGTTAAAGTAAGCTGGAACTGTGATAACTGCTTTGGTTACTTTTTCACCAAGGTAATCTTCAGCATAGCCTTTCAAGTATTGAAGGATCATAGCTGAGATTTCTTGTGGAGTGTATTCTTTTCCGTTTGCAGAAACTTTTTCAGAAGTTCCCATTTTAGATTTGATAGAGATGACTGTATCTGGGTTTGTGACTGCTTGGCGTTTTGCAGCGTCACCAACGATGATTTCACCATTTTTGAATGACACTACAGATGGAGTTGTGCGGTTTCCTTCTGGGTTTGCGATGATTTTGCTTTCAGTTCCTTCAAGAACCGCAACTGCTGAGTTTGTTGTACCTAAGTCAATACCGATAATTTTAGACATGTGTTTTTCTCCTTAAGTTTTTTCTTCTATTTTTTGATATTTTCCTTAAGTGGTGGGGACGTGAGCAACTCCCTACGGGATTTCATCACTTATTTTTGAGCCTAAAGTCTCAAAAATCTCCTGTTTCAGTAGCACAAGCTACTAAAATTTTCACCACGGCGGAAAATATCGGTTTTGCAAGCCTCTGGCTTGCCTCTTATCTTCATTCATAGTTTATTGTCGTTTCGGACAAGTTTTTTAAGCTTTCTAGCTTAGCTGTAAACTACTACCATTGCTGGTCTTAGGATGCGATCATGGAGTTTGTAGCCTTTTTGGAAGACTTGGGCAATGGTATCTGCTGGATGTTCGTCGTCTGCTGGGAGAGTTTGGATGGCCATATGATAGTTATGGTCAAATGATCCGTCCGCTGCGATTTCTTCGATGCCTTCTTCTTTAAGGGCATGAATCAAGCTTTCTTGCACCATCTCCAAGCCTTTTTTGACATCGTCTGTCAAACCTTCAACGGCAAGCGCACGCTCAAGGTTATCCAAAGAAGGAAGAATCGCTTTTGCCAAATCTTGACTGCGATAGCGTTGCAAGAGTTGGCGTTCTTCATTGGCACGACGTTGGATATTTTGCATTTCTGCATGAGCGCGAAGGTATTTATTTTCAAAGTCTTCTGCACGCTCATTTGCTAGTTCTAGTTCTGATTTTTCAGGAGTAGTTTCATCCGCTTCTTTAGCGGTTTCTACCTTTTCTTCTGCAGTCTCTACAGCTTCTTCAGTAGCTTCTACCACTCCCTCTTCTTTTACTTCTTCGTTTTTTATTTCCTCAGACATTTTTCGCCTCCTTTTTAGGAATTTATGTAATTTCATGTTCAACTCACCTCATAATGATTACTACTCAAATATCGGTAGAAATCTGTGAGTTTCATCGTCAAGACTCGATTGACAACATTGAGCTGACTGACCACCTTTTGGTAATCCAGATTGACTGGACCGACCACTGCCAGCATACCAAAGCCTCGATAGGGAATTAAAAATTTGCTGGAAATCAAGGTTAGATTGGCCAGACAGTCCTCTTGACTGTCCGCAACACGGACATTTTGCATCTGATCCTCAGCTAGACTATCACGGATTTCAAAAGCCACCTTCTGACGATCATCAAAGAACTGATAAGCCTCAAGATCCGCAAAACGTAGCAACTGGACTTTGCCAGCTACAGCTACTTTTTCCGAAAACATCTGAGCAAAAATATGCTCAAAGAGATCGAGAACATTGTCCGTCGTCGTAAAGTAACGCTGGATAATCTGCGGAATCTCCGTCCGAATCTTGTAGTGGATATCTAAAACCGTCTGTCCTAAAAAGCGCTCCTGAATCATATCCCTCAAGCGCAGTAGGTCATCCTGGAGAAAATTCCTAGGAATCATGAACTGACTGGTCAGGGTATTGGACTCATCCAGAGTAAAGACAGCTAAGGCTGCATGCTGGCTAATAACAACGATATCAAAAGCCGTCAGCCGTTGCCGACTAGGCTCGACGTCAAGAGCTACAACCGTGCAATCACTCAACTCTGCCAAGACGTCCGCTGCCCGCTGCAGGATATCCTCCAGCTTGAAAAACTCTTGGTCGAAAGCTTTGACGACCTCGTAGAGCTCATTTTCCGCCAGCTGATCAAAGGTCAAGGAATGACGGACAAAATACTGGAAACCAGCGACACTGGGCTTGCGACCACTCGATGTATGAGCCTTTTCTAGCAACCCTTCCTTTTCCAAGGCTGCCATATCATTTCGAATAGTGGCACTCGAGGACTGGATAGACTCTTGCAAGGCTTTAGAACCGACTGGCTCATGCGTCTTGGTAAAGATATCAATAATTAGATTTAAAATCTCATTTTGGCGTTCTGTTACCAAGGACTTCACCTCTCTTTAGAAAATTCCAGCCACTGGCAAGATTTTATTTTTTATGTTTAGCACTCTAATACCTCGAGTGCTAAACCATGATTCTATTATACACTCTTGAAAATGAAAGTCAAGATAAAAACTCAAAAAATTAGCACTCTTTTTGCAAGAGTGCTAAAAATCAGTCTCAAGTCCTAGAAAACTTTATTAGATAGGATTCATTTTACAATTCTTTTGATGAGCTTTAAGCTTTTTCATAGCCCAATCATAGTGGCTGGATGTAGAGCTGACAAAATAAGAACCCAAGGTCGTTCCGCCTGTCCATTTATAAACTCCCTTGGAAAACAATTCTTCATTGGTTAAGGTTGCGGCTAGGTCCAGGACAGCTTTATGTGAACTAGCCAGTAAAGAACTTGCCTCCTCAAGAGAGGTCTGCTGGTGCTTTTCCCAAAATGCGATATTCATCTCACCATAAGTTCTCCAATTGTAGGGAGCTGGTAGGAAAGACTTCTCTTCTCCCCTTTGATTGGCCTGCACCCAGTTGAGCAGCAGTTGGTGCCACTCATAAAGATGGATTAAGACATCCCTCAGATTCCGATCGCGCTTCCAGTGGGCTTCTTTCTTTTTCTCATCCTTTGAAAAATCAAAGGGCCTTGCCAACTCTTCTGCTGTCATGTTCGAAATGAGCAGATTGAGTTTTTCGAAATTTTCTGTAGCTACAGCCAGCAAATCTTTTTTTGTTGTAGGTCTTGGCATGTTACATTCCTCCTATCTGACGGAATACCTTAAGATGGTTTTCAACTTTTCTTCAGCCGTCCTATTTTTGTTGCTTAAGTAAATCTCTCTGTGAACTTGGTCGCATCTCTCCAGTCCCAAGTTGCTTGCCAGCTCGTCCATTTTCTCAAAAGAGGCTGGCTCACTGTCATAACTTCCTATGTGTAAAACCTGAATGGCTCGCTCCTCTGGCAAGCTCTGTAAACAGATGTCGTCGTAGAGAGGATTGGGCTTTTTCTTGCGGACATTCTCAAGCGCCGTCGCAAAAATGTCCTGAGTAATGACTTTGGGCTGCTGAATCATGAGCTGATAGCGAAGTTGACTTTTATCGAAGCCTTCCCCAGCAGCTTTTTCCCAGATGCCTTCCAAAGGATAGACCGTGAAATCCTTCACCTTATCCTCCGCCTCATCTTTCATCATGAATTTAAAGAGCATTTTTATGGAATAGGCCAGCGAATAAAGGACAGCTACCCGCTCGGAGAAATCCGCTTCATTGGGGTCGCCCGCTCCTTCGATCACAATGAACTGTTGACTCGGCACCTCTACCAGCTCTGGCTTTTGCTTGGCTCCATAAAGGCCTTTCTCGCTCTTTCTCCATTCATATTTCATCTTACTGCCTCCTTTTCTCTTCTTACTATTAGTATACAAGAAGATACCTGACACCCTATGTCAAGTTTTATATTTTTCTACCAGCCTAGAAAGCATTTCCTTCATTTTCACTCGGATTTCGGGCGGATCTAAGACCTCCACAGAGTCTCCAAAGGACAGGATGTAACTGTACAAACGGTGATCGTTGGGAATGTCGATTTCTGTATATAAATTTCCTTCGGCATCTGTCCGAATGTCTCCGCTTAGTTCATCATAAACCCTGAAGGCCACTTTGCGATCAAACTTGACTGCCAGCTTAATGGTATTTTCATAGGTCAGTTCTTTTTCCAAGATGACACCATCAAAGCTGTCCTCAAATCTCTCCTCCAGCCGCTCCAGATTTTTCATCCGAGATAGCTTAAAATACCTGAATTCCTGTCGCAAGAGGCAGAAAGCATAAAGATACCAATTCTGACTTTTAAAGAAAAAGCGTACAGGCTTGACACGGCGATTTGTCTCCCGCTCATCACTAGCAAAGTAAGAAAAAGAAACAAGGTGCTTGCCTAGAATTGCAGTTTTCAATTGATGAAAGGTATCTTCATATGCTTTATCGTTTTGCCAGTGGTTAAAATCGATTTCGATCCAGTTGGGATTTTTGACTTGAAATAGCGCCGAAAGCTTTGTAAGCAGGTCACTCTGGTAAAGCTGACTGGTGCTGTCCAGACCTTGCAGGGCCGCCATGATCTGCTCTTTCTCCTCCGCTGTCAGCAAGGACTTCCGCAAGACAAAATCCTCTGCGATTTCTATACCGCCACCCTTTCCTTGCGTGGTATAAATCGGAATCCCAGCGCTGCTTAGAGAGTCCACGTCTCGATAAATGGTCCGAACCGAAACTTCGAATTTCTCTGCTAGCTCCGTTGCAGTCACTTTCCCTCTCTCCAAAATGTAGTACAATATCCGAAATAGTCGATTATTCTGCATGCTTGCTCCTTCTCCTCTTCCTATTATACAATACTTGCCATAGTACGTCATATTTAGGCGGGTTAGATCTAGGATAAGCTGAAACAAAAAAGGATAAATGCTGACCATTCATCCTCTTTAGTGATTAAAAACCTTATTTTCGATAGATATTGTTTAACTTTGTTTCTCCGACCACTACTAAGCTTTACCACTATTTCCTGTGACAGGGGCAAATGTTGGCAAAGCCACTCCTTCTTTTAGCAGGGCTTCATGATAGAGCTTATAGAAAATATGGTACAGGCTCGCCTGCATACCGCTTGCAACGATTAAACTAATCCGAAAATAAAACTGCCCGCTCGCAGTCATTTGCGGTCCCAGAATATCAGGTTCCTTCAAAACTTCTGGATGTTCTGGCACGGCTTCCTGATTGACAGCAGCGATAATCCGATAAATCTCATCCAAATCCGTCTCGGCATAGATAGGAATATCAATCAAAACCCGCATATCGCCACGAGAAAGATTGCTGACTACGGTGATATTTCGATTGGGCACAAAGTGAAGAGTTCCGTCCGCATCGCGTACCTGCGTAGTCCGAATCCCGACACTGACAACTATCCCTGCAATCTTGATAGCACCATTGGTCAAACGGACATTGTCCCCTACATCCAACTGCCGCTCTAAGAGAATAAAGAAACCATTTACCAAGTCGGACAGAAAGCCCTGCGCCCCCATCCCAATGGCTACACCGGCAATCCCTGCCCCAGCTAAAAGACTTGAGACTGGCAAGCCCAAAATGGATAAAACCCAATAGAACAAGAGAAAATAGAGTACATAATTGAGTAAATTCTCAATTAAGCGCATAATGGTCTTTTGCCGAGCCTCATCCTGCCGAGATAATTTCAAAGATGGCGCAATCAGTCTAGTAACAAAAAGATGGAGAATTTTCTTAGCCACCCAAAATAGTAAACACAAAAAGACCAAGGAGACGAATTTTGAAAACACGTCATCCAGAATAGCTGACCAGTCGAATTGCTGGAAATAGCGTGTGAAAACATTCCCATTAGCTGTCATTCTTTCCTCCTATGAGACACAAAAATCTTATTCATTATACCACAAAGGGCGGCGGATAATCATCAAAGCGGCCTTATTCTGTATAGGGTATACCAAAAAATATTGATTTTATACGACCTCTAGCGTATAGTGGAAAGCAGTTTATTTTAGAAAGGGAGCTCCTATGTTTCATCGAATTCTTTCTGCTTGGAATCGCGCCAATCTTATCAAACGGATTTCTATTGGGATTGTCACAGGCGCCCTGCTGGCCCTCATCTTTCCACAAGCCAGCGCCATTAGCCTACTCGGCCAAATCTTTGTCGGCGGTCTGAAAGCTATCGCACCACTGCTCGTTTTTACCCTCGTTGCCAACGCCCTCTCTCAGCACCAAAAGGGGCAGAAGAGCAATATGAAAACCGTCATTATCCTTTATCTAATCGGGACTTTTGCGGCTGCCCTTGTCGCTGTCCTCGCCAACTATGTCTTCCCTGTGACCATCGAGCTGACCGCAGCTAGCTCGGAAGTCAGTCCCCCAGAAGGCATCGGCCAAGTTCTGAGCAATCTCCTCCTCAACCTTGTCGATAATCCGATCAACGCCTTGACCAAGGCCAATTATATCGGCATTCTGTCTTAGGCAGTCGTCTTTGGGGTGGCCATGCGAGAAGCAAGTCAGCAAAGTAAAGAACTCTTGAAAACACTGGCAGATATTACTTCGAAGATTGTCGAATGGATTATCAATCTGGCCCCCCTTTGGTATTTTAGGACTGGTTTACACGACCATTTCTGGCAAAGGATTTGAGGCACTCAAAAGCTATGGCATGCTCCTGCTCCTATTACTGGGTTCCATGGCCTTTGTTGCGCTGGTCGTTAACCCCTTGATTGTCTTCATTATGCTTCGGAAAAATCCTTATCCACTGGTTTGGCGTTGCTTAAAAGTCAGTGGTGTCACTGCCTTTTTCACTCGCAGTTCGGCTGCCAATATCCCTGTTAATATGAAACTGTGTCGAGATTTGGGTCTCAATCCCGAAACCTACTCGGTCTCTATCCCACTCGGTTCCACTATCAACATGGCAGGAGCAGCGGTGACAATCAATACGCTCACCCTCGCAGCAGCCAACACACTGGGCATACAAGTGGACTTTGGAACAGCACTGGTGCTCAGTATCGTTGCGGCCATTTCTACCTGCGGGGCTTCTGGAGTGGCTGGAGGCTCGCTTCTCTTGATCCCAGTGGCTTGTAGCCTCTTTGGCATCCCAAATGATCTGGCCATGCAAGTCGTCAGCGTTGGCTTTGTCATCGGTGTCATCCAAGACTCTTACGAAACTGCCCTCAACTCATCCACAGATGTGCTTTTTACAGCTGTTGCTGAAATGAGCACCTGGCCCAAAGAAAAACGTTATTAAACAAAGTACTGAGGCTGGGACAAAAGTCCTAGCCTCTCAATTGTCTTTGGATTATCGAGCAAGACGCAGTGGTTGAGTGGGCTCTACTACGCTGATTTCATCAGCTTTTACAGCCCTACTCAACTGTGCGGAGGTGGGACGACGAAATCGAATTCTAACGAATTACCGATTTCTGTCCCACTCTCAGTTTTTTTATTTTGTCCTGCGAGATATTTTCCCCACTTTTTCCTTAAAGAAGATTTAACTTTTTCTTAAAGATAACTGATATCAGCTAGCTTTAAGCCGCAATCTGTATACTTTCTACAAATCATCTAAGAAAGAGGTATGGATATGGACTATCTAGTGATTCCGGCTTACGAGCCCGATTATAATTTGATCAAACTGATTCAAAAAATTCAGAGCAAGAGTGATTTTCATATCATTGTTATCGATGACGGTAGCTCAGCCAAGCGCCAGACAGTCTTTGAAAAGGCTGGACAATATGCGACTGTCCTCCATCACGAGAACAATCAAGGCAAGGGGCAAGCGCTGAAAACTGCCTTCACCTACATCCAGTCTCTGGGTCAATACGGAACGGTTATCACAGCAGATGCGGATGGCCAGCACAAAGTCTGGGATATTTTCCGAGTGGCAACCAAAGCTGCTAAAAATCCCAATCAGCTGATTCTGGGAGCACGCGCCTTTACTGGCAAGGTGCCTCTGCGCAGCCGCTTTGGCAACAGCCTGACTCGGACTCTCTTCAAGCTCCAGACTGGCGTAGGTGTCTCCGATACTCAGACAGGCTTACGAGCCTTTACGACCAACATGATTCCATTTATGCTGAAGGTAGAAGGTCAGCGCTATGAGTATGAAATGAACATGCTCTTAGAAGCCAGCAAGGAATATCCCATTTTGGAAGTGCCCATTGAGACGGTCTATATCAATGACAATCAAAGCTCGCACTTCCGACCGATTCGGGATGGGCTCATGATTTATAAAAATATTTTCAAATTTGCCCTGACTTCTCTCAGTAGCTTCGTCGTCGACTACATCGTTTACGCCCTGGCTCTCTTGTTCTTAGCTGCTGTACCGACCAGCCTGAGAATTCTCCTAGCCAATGGGATTGCCCGCGTGACAAGCTCGGTCTTCAACTATTCGACCAATAAAAAGCTGGTCTTTAAGAACGACGACAGCATTCTCAAGACAGGGACTGGCTATTTCAGCCTAGCTCTGGTGCTCTTCATCTTAGACACACTGCTGATTCGCCTCTTCTACGCTGTCTTCGGTCTCAATCTTCTGCTTGTCAAGATCATCGTCGGACTGCTGCTTTTCACCGTCTCTTGGATGGTACAAAAGAGATTTATTTTTAAGGAAAGGACACACACTGCATCATGAAATTTTTAAAGAAAGGCTATGCCTACGCCTCGATTTTCGGGCTACTTCTGACAGCTTCTTTCAGCTACTCCATGCTGAAAACCTTCATCATTGCAGAGACTATTTCTACAGTCTCAAGCACTGCTTCATCATCCAATGCCGAGGCTGCCAGCAAGGCTGCTGAAACAGCCACAGTGACAGATACCAGCTATTCAGACGACAATATCTCGGTTACGCTGACTGAAAAGACCGTCAACAATACCCAAGTCTACATCGCTGATGTGACCGTCAGCTCCGCTGAATACTTGAAAACAGCCCTCGCCAATAACACCTACGGAACCAATGTCACGGCCAAGACTTCAGAAACGGCTGCTAACAACAAGGCTATCCTAGCGGTCAATGGCGACTACTATGGAGCCAACACAACTGGCTATGTCATCCGCAATGGCGTCGTCTACCGCGATACCGTCCGAGAGGACGCCAGCAATGGGGACTTGGCTATCTACAAAGACGGCTCTTTTAAAATCATTTACGAAAATGAAATCTCTGCCGACCAACTGGTCGAAGACGGCGTGGTCAATCTCTTGGCTTTCGGCCCATCTCTTGTAGAAAATGGTGAGATTGTCGTGAATACCAAGTCCGAAGTTGGCCAGTCCATGGCTTCCAATCCACGGACAGCTATCGGTATCATTGACGAAAACCACTATATCATCATCGTTTCAGACGGACGCACTTCAGAAAGTCAGGGGCTTTCCCTCTATGAACTGGCGGAAGTCATGAAATCTTATGGCGTCAAGACTGCCTACAACCTTGACGGCGGTGGCTCGTCCACTATGTACTTCAACGGTCAGGTCATCAACAAACCTACCACCAACGGAAATATCTCAGAAAGGGCGGTGAGCGACATTGTCTACATCGGTTACTAATCCCAGCAAAAAACGTTTCAAAAAAACAGCTGTTTCCTACATGCTGCTAACGATTTTCTTCTTTGCTTTCAGCAGAATCTATGAATCCTTCAGCTTCGGGGAAACATCTATCCATATGCACTATCTCTTTGCCCTTCCTCTCGTTGGAGGCAGCCTCCTCCTGCTCTTCATGAAAATAATTCCCACTCTCTCTCGGCTCAGCCTCAACCTCTGGAACTCAGCTGTAGCCACCATGACAGCCGGCATGCTCTTTCGTGGCATCGTCAATCTCTCTGGACGCTCCACGACACTGGATATACCCTACTGGTACGTAGGAGCAGCCTTTGCGGCTCTGGCTCTATTCTCCATGGTCTTTACGCGCAGTGTGTGGGTAGATAAAGAGACCAGCTCAATATCCTAATCTCATAGAAAACAGAAAGGTCGTGGTGTTTAAGCCACGACCTTTTCTTGAACACAAATCTGCTTTTTTTATAATCAACAATAGAACTTCTAAGAAAATCTTTGCCATCAAGTGGAAATGGGACTGACTTGTAAAATTAGACGATTCTACCCTGATCGACGACCAACTTGCCTGCTTTATAAACCTGGTGGGTCAGGTTGGTCGCAAAGAAATAAAGTGGATAGTCAATGTTCTTAGCGTCTAGGATAGTAATGTCCGCCTGCTTGCCAGTGTCAAAGCTGCCAATCTTATCTTGGCGGTTAACTGAGTAGGCCGCATTGATGGTTACAGCGTTGAGAACTTCTACTGGCGTCAGACGCATCATAAAACAGCCAAGCTGCATAACGAACTGCAGGTTAGCAGTTGGACAAGAGCCAGGATTGCTGTCAGTAGTTAGAGTGATAGCCATGCCAGCTTCCAACATCTTGCGGGCTGGTGCATAGGTATCTTCCATCAGACTGAAGGTAGTTGCTGGCAGGAGATTGCCGATAACCTTGGCTTCTGCCATCTTGCGAATGCCTTCGTCTGTCGCTACCATCAAGTGCTCTGCACTCGTTGCTCCCAGTTCAGCTGCTACATCTACTCCACCGATCGATTCGATTTCATCCGCATGGATGCGAAGCTTGAAGCCCATTTCCTTTGCCTTAGAAAGCAAGTAGCGTGACTCATCAGCTGTAAAGACGCCTTTTTCACAGAAAATATCACAGAATTCAGCTAGATTTTCTGCTTTTACCCGAGGCAGCATTTCCTCGACGATAAGCTCCAGATATTCCTGAGAACGTCCCTTATATTCTGGTGGAACGGCGTGGGCAGCCATAAAGGTCGAAACTAAATCAATATCATGGTCACGGTCCAGAGCCCCAACGACATCTAGCTGGCGCTTCTCTGTTTCCCAGTCCAGACCATAGCCACTCTTGGCCTCGACAG
>CAUUSJ010000048.1:0-11297 GCA_963547765.1 uncultured Streptococcus sp.
AAAAATACGAAGCAGAAGAACTCGTACCATTCCGCCTCTTCTTGGAAGAAGAAGGTTTGCAATCACGCGCAATTAAATAATTCCTCTCATCGAAAATCAAAGAATAAACTGCGTTATCTTCACCTTGCCGTACTCCAGTACTGCCTGCGGTTCGATGCCTTGTTTATTCAATGATTTTTATAGAGAGAAACTTGAAAAGATCGGAGCAATCCGGTCTTTTTCTTTGTCTTCTTTCTTATCACAAGATTGTGATAGTTTACATCTTCATAACAAAGGGATAAAAGGGCTTGATTGTTTTGGACTATCATTATAAAATATAACCGAAAAATGAAAGAGGTATCGAAAATGTCTGAAAAACAAATGAAAATTTTGGGATGGGTTGCAACCTTTATGTCCGTAATGATGTATGTGTCCTATTTTCCACAAATCATGAACAACCTAGCGGGGCAAAAAGGGAATTTTATCCAACCGCTCGTTGCAGCAATCAACTGTAGCCTTTGGGTTTACTACGGCCTTTTCAAAAAGGAAAGAGATATCCCCCTTGCGGCTGCTAATGCACCTGGGATTGTTTTTGGCCTAGTGACGGCCATCACGGCTTTGATTTAAAAGGACAGAGAAGACTGGTTTTCAGTCTTCTTTTTTGTTTTAGGAGAGGCTAATTGCCTTTTTCTTAGAAGACGATCTCTTTAAAAAACCGAATCCTGAAAATCTGTCGGATTAAATGAAATAGTAGAATAGTATCAGTATTTCACAGTTTTTCATAAGAAAAGGTTTACAGAATGAGCTATAATATAAGTAAATAAACAAGCAAATAAGAAAGCGAATAGAATTATGACTGAAAAACTGACTTTTCCGGATGGTTTCTTGTGGGGCGGAGCGACAGCTGCCAACCAGTGTGAGGGCGCTTATGATGCGGATGGTCGCGGGCTGGCTAATGTAGATGTGGTGCCGACTGGTGAGGATCGTTTGGCTATCATCACAGGTAAGAAAAAGATGTTTGACTTTGAGGAAGGCTATTTCTACCCAGCCAAGGAAGCCATTGATATGTACCATCGCTTTAAGGAGGACATTGCCCTCTTTGGTGAGATGGGTTTTAAGACCTATCGGCTGTCCATTGCTTGGAGCCGCATTTTTCCTAAGGGGGATGAGCTGGAGCCTAATGAAGCTGGCTTGAAATTTTACGAAGACCTCTTTAAGGAATGCCACAAGTACGGTATTGAGCCCTTGGTGACCATTACTCACTTTGACTGTCCCATGCACTTGATTGAGCAATATGGTGGTTGGCGGAATCGTCGCATGCTGGAATTTTACGAGCGTCTCTGCCGCACTCTCTTTACCCGCTACAAGGGATTGGTCAAGTACTGGCTAACCTTCAATGAAATTAACATGATCCTCCATGCACCATTTATGGGGGCTGGGCTCTGCTTTGAAGAAGGCGAAAATGAGGAGCAGGTCAAATACCAAGCGGCCCATCATGAGCTGGTCGCGTCAGCCATTGCTACTAAGCTGGCTCATGAGATTGATTCGGAAAATAAGGTCGGCTGTATGCTGGCGGCGGGGCAAAATTATCCTAACACCTGCCATCCACGCGATGTATGGGCTGGTATGGAGGAAGACAGGAAAAACTATTTCTTCATCGACGTACAGGCGCGTGGCGAATATCCCAACTATGCCAAGAAAGCTTGGGAGCGCGAGGGCATCACTGTCGAAATGACAGAAGAAGACCTGCAACTGCTCAAGGAGCATACAGTGGACTTCATTTCCTTCTCATACTACTCTAGCCGGGTGGCTTCGGGCGATCCTAAGGTTAATGAGCTGACCGAGGGCAATATCTTTGCTTCTCTCAAGAACCCTTATTTGGAAAGCTCTGATTGGGGCTGGCAGATTGATTCTCTGGGCTTGCGTATTACGCTAAATACCATCTGGGATCGCTATCAAAAGCCAATGTTTATCGTGGAAAATGGTCTGGGTGCAGTGGATACTCCGGATGAAAATGGCTATGTAGCTGATGATTACCGGATTGACTATCTGGCGGCCCATGTTAAGGCCATGCGTGAAGCCATCAATGAGGACGGCGTGGTGCTTTGGGGCTACACGACCTGGGGCTGTATCGACCTAGTATCAGCCGGCACTGGCGAGATGAAGAAGCGCTATGGCTTTATCTACGTGGACCGGGACAATGAAGGTAAGGGAACACTCAAGCGCTCCAAGAAGAAATCCTTTGACTGGTACAAGGAAGTCATCGCGACTAACGGAGCATCTGTCAAATAACATCAAGGAGGCTGGGACAAAAGTCCTAGCCTCTCAATTGTCTTTGGATTGTCGAAAAAGACGCAGTGGTTGAGTGGGCTCTACTACGCTGATTTCATCAGCTTTTACAGCCCTACTCAACTGTGCGGAGGTGGGACGACGAAATCGAATTCTAACGAATTACCGATTTCTGTCCCACTCTCTTTCTTTTGCATCGTTTATATTTGATTGACTTGCTGGCTCATCCTTGCTACACTAGTTTTATCAAGCTATTGGAGAATGAGAATGGCCAATCTTTTACTAATTGAAGACAACAATGATATTCATGAGATTTTGAAAAATCTCTTTACGCAGGAGCATGTCGTGTTTTCAGCTTATTCTGGAACCGAGGGACTGCGGATTTTTGCGGAAGAAGAGATTCATCTAGTCCTGCTGGATATTATGCTGCCGGGAAAAAATGGCGATGAGGTGCTGAGGGAAATTCGCAAGACCAGTCAGGTGCCGGTAGTCATGCTGACCGCCCTGGGTGAAAAGAGTCTCGTGAGCCAGTATCTGCTGGACGGTGCCAATGACTACATTGTCAAGCCTTTTAATCTAGACGAAGTGGCGGCGCGTGTCACTGTCCAACTACGAGGTAGTCAGCAGCCTCAGTCTAAGCCTGCTGGGGAGACCTCAATCAAAAACATCCGCCTCCTGCCAGATACTTTTGAAATTGCTTCTGGTGACCAGTCCATGCGGCTAGGAAAAAAGGAATTTCAGATTTTCCAGACCTTGCTGGCTCATCCTAAAAAGATTTTTACCAAAGAGGAGTTGTATGAATCAGTCTGGGAGGAGACCTATCTGCCAGGTGATAATACGCTCAATGCCCATCTCAGCAATCTTCGTAAAAAATTAGCTCAGCTGGATCGTTCGACAGACTATATCGAGACCATTTGGGGTCTGGGCGTGCGGCTTAAGGAGGATTAGCTATGTGGTGGATTGCATGTGTATTGATAATCCTGTTCTTACTAGTCTTTCTCGTTCGCTATCATCTGACGATTCGTAGTTTGACCAGCCAGATCCGTGACAAGCGTCGTACAGGAAGTCAGGTTCGGCTGACTTTGAGAGATCAAGCTCCGAGTCTGGTGGCACTGACTAATGAGGTGGAGCAGCTTTTTCAGGAAATTGATAAGATGTCCTTTGTGACCCAGCAGGAAAAGAAAACCTTGGACATGGCTATCAGCAATATTGCCCACGATATCCGAACACCGCTGACTATTGCTAGTGGCTATACGCAACAGCTACTCAAGGACGCTGATAAGGACCAGATGGACCAGCAGTTGCAAAAGATTGCGGATAATCTAGGCATGGTATCCAGACGCTTGGAGGCTCTGATGGAATACCGTCGCTTGATGGAAGGAGCCATTCGACCGAAGTTGCAGCGGGTGGATCTATCTCAGCTGGTCACCCAGCAACTCTTTGCCTACTATGATGCCTTTCAGCGAGCAGGGATTGATTTAGATGTGGATCTGTCTGGAAATCTGCTTCTGGAAACGGACAGTGACATCTTTGATCGAATCGTCCAGAACATGCTCAGCAATGTCCTCAAACATGGCCGAGAAGCAGCCAGCATCAGTCTGAAAAATGAAGGGCAAAAGGTCATTTTTCAGGTTAAAAATAAGGTTCAGAAGCCCATCTTGCATCTGGATAAACTGACCAATCGCTTCTATTCTGAAAATCTTTCCAGTAGTGAGGAATCGTCTGGACTGGGGCTTTATATCACCCAGCAGCTGGTCGAAATCTTGGGTGGTGATTTGACCATTCAAGCAGAGGGAGATTGGTTTGAATTGATTGTGGTTTTATAAAAAAGAATCAGCTAGTCAGAAGATTAGCTGATTCTTTGGTTTTAGAGATCTTTTTTCTTGAAAATGAGAAGGCTGTTGCCTAGGAAGAAGACTGCTATGCCAATCGCGACTAAACTAGCTCGCAAAACTACAGCAGGATCCGCAGCCATCTCTATTCCAAATTGTAAGGTTAAATAGCGGAACCATTCTATATGAGGATAGAGCAAGACTGGAAAGATGAGCAGGGCGCTTCCGACAAAATAGGTAATAAAGACCGCAGCAATAGAATGGCTGAGATAGAGAACGAAAGACACGATGCCAATCCAAGCGATGGTTATAATGAGTTGGACGAGAATGGTTAGCAAAAATTGGCCAAAGAAACCTGTCGGAGCTGTTCCGATTCCGTTGATAGAGCTAGCGATGATGAAGGATAGCCCTAGCAAGAGAATGAATTGGAAGATGGCGACAACAAAGGAGACCAAAGTTTTAGATAGGAAGAACTCTGTCCGTGAAATACCGTGAGCGAGGCTGTTTTTATAAAGCTTGCGGGACAAGTCCACACCTAATAAGAGGCAGACGACAATGAGAGTGAAAAATATAATACTGTCAGAATTTCCAGAGAAATGGGCAAGGGCATTGATACCCGTCATTTTTACTGGTGCTTGCTGAGTGATGTTTTGTCCATCCGTCTCAATGGATGTTCCAAATCTGCTCGTAACCTTATAGATGACTCCGAGCAGAATATTGGCTAGTAAAACGAACTCGGTAATCCAAAAGCCCTTGGAGTGGAAGAGACGGTAAAAGTCAGCGCGAATGGTTTGAATCATGATAGACCTCCCTGGTTTTGATCAACTAAATCTGTAAAGAAATTTTCTAGATTTTGCCGTGCATAGTAGATTTCTTGAATGACTAAGTCAGCTGTGGCTAGCTCTTTTACGATATTGTTGATGTTGTGCGAATGGGTAAAGACATGGATCTCATTGAGAGCATTGACCACCTTGATGCGGTAGCCTAATTGATCTTGGAGCAGCTGGCTGGCTTCCTCCAAATGATCCGTTTTCAAGACGATATAATCTTCGCTTTGCTCTTCAAATTCAGCCTTGGAAATTTCCTTGATCATATGACCTTGGTCGATGATGCCAAAGCGCGTAGCGACTAGATAGAGCTCGGATAGGATATGACTGGAAATAACAAAGGTCATGCCCAGCTCTTCATTGAGCTTTTGAACAAGCTGGCGAAATTCCTTGATGCCGACAGGATCTAGTCCGTTGATAGGCTCGTCTAAAATCATCAGATCTGGCTTGGATAGTAGGGCGATAGCGATGCCTAAACGTTGCTTCATACCGAGGGAGAAGTCGCGAAATTTCTTCTTGCCAGTGTCCGTCAGGTCTACATAGTTGAGCGTTTCTTGGATGGCCTTATCGGCATTAGGAATCTGGCGCAGTTTGCAGTAGTAGCTGAGATTTTCGTAGGCGGTCAAGTGGTTGTGGGCAACGGGCGTTTCAATGACTGATCCGACCCGCTTGAGGGCTTGTGTCCATTCGGCCTGATTGCTAGAACCAAAGAGAGACACGGTTCCGTTGTTGGCATGCGTCAGCTGGGTCATAATTTTGATCAGAGTGGTTTTACCAGCCCCGTTTTTACCGATGAGACCGTAAATATCTCCTTTTTTGATGGTCAGATTGACATCGCTCAGAGCCTGTTGTTGGCCGAACTTTTTGCTGACCCCTTGTAAAACTAAAATATTTTCCATGGTTTTACTTCTCCTTTTTGAATTATCTTTGGAAATCCTTTCCTCACTATCCAGTATATCGGACACTTATTAAGTATTCATCAAGCAATTCTAAAATATTTCTAAAATCTTGAAATAGAAATGATACTTCTTGTTTCAGCGGCCTGAGGCCTATAGAAAAGAGAGTGGGACAGAAATCGGTCATTCGTTAGAATTCGATTTCGTCGTCCCACCTCCGCACAGTTGAGTAGGGCTGTAAAAGCTGATGAAATCAGCGTAATAGAGCCCACTCAACCACTGCGTCTTGCTCGACAATCCAAAGACAATTGAGAGGCTAGGACTTTTGTCCCAGCCTCAATTATCTATTTCCAATTCATAAAGGCCTCGCAGTGCGTTGCAGGCGTAGATTTTTTCTGCTGATTTTAAGTCGTCTAGGCTGAGAATTTTTTCTGTGGCCTGACCTGTTGCCAAGAGATGCTGGCGGTAGATGCCGTTCAAAAGGCCTAGCTCGACTGGCGGCGTGTAGAGGTGGCCGTCCAATTGGAGGACTAGGTTGCCGATGGAGCTTTCTAGTAGCTGGTCTTGGGCATTGTAGTAAATCTGCTCCTGCTGGCCTAGGTCTAAATGTGGCCGATAGCTGGTTTTGAAATAGGTGAAAGGCTGCTGTAAGTTGGCATTTTGTGGCACGAGAATGGCCTTGCAGAAAGCTTCTGGGAGTGCTTGTAGCTTTTCTAGCTGGCAGGTGACTTTTCCAGATTTGGCGATGGAGATCCGCAGGCGGTAGTCCGTACTTGGATCCAGTTCTGCTAGGGTTTGGTTCAATTCTGCCTTCAGTTTTTCCTCATCAAATGGATAAGCAAAGTAACGGGCAGCTTCCCATAGCCGCTTCAGATGTTGGTCTTGGAAGGTCAGGCTGCCTTGCTCAACCTTCCCTGTCGTAACTAGGTCAAACTGCGGATTTTTCCGATAAAGAACAGCCGATTTTTGCTGGGTTTCGATGTACTCGGCTTCCCATGTGCTATCCCAGGTGATGCCTCCGCCGACACCGTAAATCGCCTTGCCAGCCGCAAGCTGAATGGTGCGGATGGCCACATTGAAAAT
The DNA here is from genome assembly GCA_963547765.1 of uncultured Streptococcus sp. Lineage (GTDB taxonomy): Bacteria > Bacillota > Bacilli > Lactobacillales > Streptococcaceae > Streptococcus. Next base: position 6,907 of record CAUUSJ010000048.1, read on the forward strand.
CCGCCTCTGGTCTGGCAGGCAGATACCAACAGTTCCGCAGTAGACACCGCGAGCTGCTTTTTCTGTCGCCTTGATGATAGCCATGGTCGAAATCTTTGGAGCGCCTGTGATAGAGCCGCAAGGAAAGAGTGCATCAAAAATTTCACCTAGGCCAATCTCAGGTCGCAGCTGGCTCTTGATGGTGGAGGTCATTTGCCAGACAGTGGAATACTGCTCGACCTGACACAGCTGCTCGACTCGTTCGCTGCCAATCTCTGAAATGCGGTTCATGTCGTTGCGAAGCAAGTCGACGATCATCATATTTTCCGCTCGGTTTTTAGGATCCTGACGCAGCCAGTCCGCCTGCTCCAAGTCCGCAGCGACCGTCAGACCGCGATTGGTAGTGCCCTTCATCGGTCGCGTTGTCAGCTCACCTCGGTGCTCCTCGAAAAAGAGCTCAGGACTGATGGATAAGATTGCCTGATTATCGTGCTCTACGTAGGCATTGTAGGCGGCGTTTTGCTCGACGACCAGACGGTTGTAGATAGCCCAGCTGTCCTGTGGATTAAGCTCTGCGCCTAGCTGCACCGTGTAGTTGACCTGATAGGTATCGCCCTGACGGATATGATGGTGAATGGTTCCGATGGCCTTTTCATACTCTTGCTCTGTCGTTAGGCTCTGCCATTGCGCCGGCATCTCCACCTCGTCGTAAGCCAAAGGAAATGGGGCTTCATCAGCTCTGTCATGAATGGTAAAGTAAATCAGGTACTCGCCCAGAAGAGGGGCTTTGTGGACCTGTAGCTTTTCCTCAAAAGCGGGAGCAGCTTCGTAGCTGACATATCCGACTGCATAAAATCCCTTTTTCTGCCAGTCCTCTATCTCGTGCAGAATCGCTCTGACTTCGACCAACTCGCGCGTTTTGAGTTCTTTGATGGGCTGGCTGAAAATCAAGCGCCGACCCAGTTCTTTAAAATCAATAATTGTTTTCTTGTGCATGAGTTTATTTTATCATAAGATAATTTGAATGAAAACGGATTTATCGGATGAGACAATGTTTATTTTATAATAGTTGACAGATTAGTAAGTGTGTCGGTATACTAATTTAAAAAAGAAAGAGTGAGGTGCTTATGAAATCAAACAAATTGCTATGGATAAATGGAATTGTTGGCATTTTAGGAGGCCTTCTGATCATTTACGCTTCTTCTAATAGATGGCACTGGGAAATTATTAATTTAGTTCCTAAACTAATAGAAAACCCAGGCTGGGGCGATATGGTTATATTGACCAGCTGGCTGCTTTTGGGACTTTCTATAGTCGGAATGTATCACTATAGCAACGATCCAAGAGTCAATAAGACGAGTCATGAGCTTCTATTCTGCGCCTCTGTCATGGGATTTATTCCTTTTCTAGCTATATTTGGAGGCCTTCTATCCATAGGAGCTGGGGTTGTATATCTTCAAAATTTTTAAAAATTTAAGAGTGATGGCAAAGTTGACTGATCCATGTTTCCTCCTGCTCGAAAGGCCTTGAAATTTATGATAAAATAAGGAAATGACAAAACCTTAAAAGGAACCCTTATGAAAAAAATAAATGAATCCTATAAACTCATCGTCTTTGCGGCGCTTGCTCTGGCTCTGGTTCTCTATATCGGGAACATCTGGTCGGGCCTGCAAAGCCTGACGTCAGTATTTTCACCCATTATCTTGGGTGGAGTCCTAGCCTTTATCTTTAATGTCCCGATGAAGAGGCTGGAAGACTTCCTAGACAAATGCCGTGTCCCGCAAAAGTTGCAGCGCGGTTTGGCCTTAGTTTTAGAGGTGCTGATTTTAGCTCTCATTATGACAGGAATTGTCTCCATCGTCGTACCGACCCTGACCACAGCGGTCAATCAGCTGAGTGCGACAATCGGCAAAGTAGCGCCTCAGGTAGCCAAGTGGCTGCAGCAGTCTGGCCTGCTTTCCTCTAGCCAGCTGCAAGATTTGACCAAGCAGCTGCAAAACAGCGGCATTGTCAACAGAGCCATCTCCCTTCTAGGCAGTCTGACAGGCAATATTTCTGCTATTTTTGGCAATTTCTTCTCTGTCATCATGTCTATCTTTCTTATGTTTGCCTTCTTGAGCAGCAAGGAGCATTTGCAGACAATCACGATCCGTCTTTTGCAGGTTCTGCTTCCTGAGAAGGCTGTGAAGCGCCTATCCTATGTGGGCTCTGTTATTGTTGAGACCTATGATAAGTTCCTGATGGGGCAGATGATTGAGGCAGTCATTGTCGGTGTCTTAGTCTTCATTGCCTACTCTCTAACAGGCCTGCCTTACGCTGCCCTGACAGGAGTTTTGGCTGGAGTTCTCTCTTTCATTCCCTACATTGGGCCTTTCTCAGCTTGTGCTCTGGGAGCTATCTTTATCTTTACCGACAGCCCTTGGAAAGCCCTTCTTTCAATCGCAGTCTTTCAGCTGGTGCAGTTGATTGAGGGCAATATCATCTATCCGCGCGTGGTCGGCCAGTCCGTCGGTCTCCCAACTCTCTTTACCCTAGCCGCAGCCCTGATTGGGGGCAACCTCTTTGGCTTGGTTGGCATGATTTTCTTCACTCCTATCTTTGCGGTTATCTACCGTTTGGTTAGAGAGTTTGTTGCGGAGAAGGAGGAGAGGAATGAAAGTGGAGAAGTTGCCTAATTACTTAGACGATAAATTTGAAAAATAGGAGCTTAATTATGAAATGGACTAAAACAAAAACAGTTATTACCTTGGGAATAGTATTACTCTCATCTTTACTGACTTGGACTCTCTACCTCTACTGCAATAAACAATATTACGGACAATTCCATAAGTATACGGGTAAAGCAAAGATTGATGATTATGAAATGATTGCGGATGGTGCAGGTGTCATTGTCCATTGGGTTTCAACAACCCCAGAAGAAGATAAAAAGATGGCTGAGTTCGGTAGTTATGCTTCTTACAAAATTGACCAAAGCAGCTCTCACTATATTCTGCGACAGAATGTTAAACTGAAAGAGCTCCCCTTTCGTTTGATGGAAAGACCATCTGAAGGTGCCTATTGGACTCTTAGTGTCTATTATATTAATGACAAAAAACTTGAAGAAGAAAAGGAGATAGATCTCTATAAAGTTGTAGAGAATTACAATTCTAATTATTTACCAGCAGAACTAGGAGGAATTTACACTTGGCAAGGCCAAGACTATTTATGGATAGAAATACGAGATTTAGAGAATCCTAGAAAGACAAAGCCGCTTTTCCTTAATCTAAAGAGTAGAAAATTGGAAGAAAATGAGATTTTAGCTCAAGACTACGTGAGAAAACCTTTTATAAAGCAAGCGACTAATTGGGATCAAAAAGCAAGTGGCATTTATACCACTACTCCTGGTAGAGAAGTGTTGATAGATAAATCCGTTTTAGGACAGACTCAGTTTGATAGTAGTTCGAAGGCTTACAAACTTTTAGAAAAAAAAGGAACAACAGTGTATTTATTAAACTCGAAGAACAGTGCAGAAGATTTTAGTCGGGAAGCAGCTGTCTACAGTCTACTTATGCCGGATACTGTGAATGTATATGAAGCTGTAACCATTCCTCCAGAGGTGTCTGTTGACAGTCAGGAACATATCGTCAACTCCAAAGAAGAGTTTGACAGATACTATGATATTGAAAAGGCTAGGAAGCTGTATCATGAAATAGAATAAGCAAGACAAGTTATTATGAAACCAGCGAAAATAAAAATCGCTGGTTTTTCTTTTTCCAAGGTCATAATTTCTACCTATAGCAAACAATAATCTCAGTCAATAGTGTTGTTAAAATAGGGCTTTTGGATTGGTTGATGAAGTTGGTTATAGTTTTAGGCTATATCAAACTCTGGGAAATTCCAATTATACAGAGGGCGGATTTTCTGTTAAGATAGTTTCAACAACAATTTTTGGAGGACGTTTATGTCAACGACTATCATTGGTTTCCCTCGTTTGGGTGAATTCCGCGAATTAAAATTTACAACTGAAAAATACTTTAGAAATGAAATCTCAGCAGATGAACTCTTGGCAGCAGCAAAAGACTTGCGTGCGAAACACTGGAACATTGTCAAAGAAAAAGGCATCACTGAAATCCCATCAAATGACTTTTCTCACTACGACAACTTCCTAGATGCAGCCTTTCTCTTTAACGTGATACCAGCTTCTGTTCAAAACTTGGACTTGTCTGACCTTGAGCGCTACTTTGCCTTGGCGCGTGGTTACCAAGGAGAAAAAGGGGATGTGCGTGCCCTTCCGATGAAGAAATGGTTCAACACCAACTACCACTACATCGTTCCTAAGTTTGAAAAAGACACTCAAGTCAAACTTGCAGGTCACAAAATCTTTGATGAGTTCCAAGAAGCAAAAGAACTTGGTCTCAACACTCGTCCAGTCC
>CAUUSJ010000049.1:0-11244 GCA_963547765.1 uncultured Streptococcus sp.
GGGGAAGTCATCGTGGATACGTATGACCGTTTCTTGATGAGTCAAATCATCGAGGCGGGAATTGTTGGGGTTATGATTTTTGCCGCATACTCTCTTGTAGGGTTGCCATATGCAGGACTTGTTGGGGTGCTGGTCGGAGTATTCTCGTTCATTCCGAATATCGGGCCGTTTATGGCGTGCGGAATCGTAATGCTCTTCATCTTTACAGAAAGCCCAATTCAAGCACTCATTTCGGTTGTCGTCTTTATGGTCGTTCAAACAGTGGAAGGCAATGTCGTCTATCCTAGGGTTGTCGGCAGTTCCGTAGGGTTGCCAACGGCTCTAACCCTTGCTACTACGTTAATCGGTGGAAATCTCTTTGGTTTAGTAGGAATGATTTTCTTCACACCAATCTTTGCCGTGATTTACCGTCTCGTGAAAGAATGGATGGAGAAACATGAACAAGCTGCTCCAGTGGTAGCTGTAGGAGGTATTATTGATGAAGAAAATTAGCGACTTAGGGATTACGGGGAAAAAGCTCCTCTTTGAAGGGATTGCGTTCCTTGTTGCTGGGATATTGCTTCTTATATTCGGACCAAGCTTCCCAGAATTGATGTTACGTCTGTTTTTAACATTCTTATGGGCCCGTGAACTATGGAATTTCTTATTCCGTTGGTTTAGTAAAGCGGCATCTAAAGACCCGTTATGGCTGAATATAGGGAAATTTTCCCTTTACGGATTTTTAGCAGGAAATCAATTCTTCCTGTCATTGCCGATTGCGATTGTAAGCATCTTGATGGGACTCAATGAAGTGATGAAGGCGGGAATTAGTGGTGTGACATACTATATTTATGTCAAAGATGATATTCGCCCGCGATTTCGCTTGCTCTTTGATACCATTTGGCTTTCAGTTGTCGGGGTAGCCACTTTAATTTCTCTTGGGGGCGACGGCAATTTGCAAATGTTCTTCCTTTCGCTCTATTTTATCGGGTATGGGATTAGCAATATTCGGGACGGCTGGTTCTTCGAGGCCGAAGTTGGAAAGAAAGTCCTTCGCAGACGCTTGCGTCGTGGGATGCCGCTTGTATTTGCTGCACTGATTCCTCGAGTAACCTTACAAAAAATTAATGATGCGTTGGAACTTGGAGAAGGCGAAACGGCTTCAGAAATTTACGACCGTGCCAAAGAAAATGCAGAACCAAACTTAGAGATGTTTATTCATGTCACAAAAGACGGGTTTGGAGCCATCGGGCATGTCGACCTGTGTTATAAGGGCCGCATTATTTCATTCGGAAACTACGATACGAATTCGGAGCGCCTCTTTGGAACGATGGGGGACGGGGTACTTTTCAGTGCCGACCGTGAAAAATACATCGAATTTTGTAAACGCGAAAATCATAAGACCCTACTGGGATATGGTCTTGCCTTGTCTCCAGAACAACTCGCGGCCATCGATAAGGAAATCGCCAAATTGATGTCGCTGACAGTGCCTTGGGATCCACCGAAAATGGTGAAACCTAAGCATCCTGGAATCGACAAAGAAGAACCAATGTATGCCTACAAGCTCAAACAAGAAGCAGATGCACTCTTGTATAAATTTACCTCTTCAAAATTCAAGACGTATTTTGTGATGAGTACCAACTGTGTATTGCTAGCCGATACGATTGTCGGGACAGCAGGCACCGATATTTTAAGCGCCCGAGGATTTATTTCACCAGGAACGTACCAAGATTACTTAGATAAGGAGTTTGAGAGACCGCATAGTCTAGTCGTGACGAAGCGCGTCTATCAGTAAGAACATGGAACTTCATGAAAAAGAATTCTTTATGAGGGAAGCGTTGAAGGAAGCGCAGAAAGCCTATGACCAAGCGGAAGTGCCAATCGGGGCTGTCGTGGTCTTGAATGGTGAAATTATTGGGCGTGGTCATAACTTACGTGAAAAGGAACAAGACGCCACGCTGCACGCCGAAATCAAAGCCATTCGCCAGGCAAACCAACACCTTGGAAGCTGGCGACTCGAAGACTGCTAAGTCAGTTTGTAGACCACGCTTCGCCAGAACGTATTTGCCAAATAGCAAAACATAAATTGAATTTAGGATAACTAAATATATAAAAAGTTTATGTGATGTTATTTTATAAAATAAAAAAGTAAATAGATATAGTATAAACAATATCAAAAACGGTCAGGTCATAGAAATATGATCTGACTGTTTTTCATCTGTGGAATGAAGTGTTAGTTTTATGATATAATATAAAGGATTAACAGAGATGAGAAATGATGGGGGTTGCCTAAATCCTTAAAAGATGCATACCCTAAATGCCCTTTGCACACCCCTAATTCAAAAAAGGAGATAATTGTATGATAAGACTCATTGCCACAGATATGGACGGGACTTTTTTAGATGACAAGGGTCAGTTTGATATGGAGCGGCTCAAGCACCTGCTAGCTCAGTTTAGAGAAAAGGGCATCTACTTTGCTGTTGCCAGTGGTCGAGGGATTCTCTCTCTTGAGAAGCTCTTTCATGAAGTTCGGGATGATATTATCTTTATCGCAGAAAATGGTAGCCTAGTAGAGTTTCAAGGAAAAGATCTATACGAAGCAACCATGCCAAGAGAATTTTATCTAAAGGTATTTGACAAGCTTAAGGAGTCGCCTTTTGTCAATATCAATGAGTTGCTTCTGACAGGGAAAAAAGGCTGTTATGTGCTAGAGACAGTAGATCCGACTTATCTCTCTTTCAGCGCTAATTATAATGAAAATATCCAAAAAGTTGCTGATTTTAGTGAGATTACAGACGAGATTTTTAAATTCACGACCAATTTCAGCGAAGAAACAGTGGCCGACGGCGAAGCCTGGGTCAATGAAAATGTCGCAGGTGTCAAGGCGATGACAACAGGCTATAAGTCGATTGATATCGTGCTGGACTATGTGGATAAAGGGGTGGCTCTTGTCGAGCTAGCTAAGAAGCTAGGCCTAGAGATGGATCAGGTCATGGCTTTTGGTGATAATCTCAATGACCTACATATGATGCAGGTGGTAGGGCACCCGATTGCACCAGAAAATGCGCGGCCGGAAATTTTGGCAGTTGCGAAAGAAGTGATTGGCCATCATGCGGCCCAATCTGTTATGACTTACATGGAGGGCTTGTAATGGCTGATATTAAATTGATCGCTTTGGACTTGGACGGGACGCTTTTGACTACGGATAAAAAGATTTCTCAAGGGAATCTGGCAGCGCTCAAAGCGGCTCAGCAGCAGGGTGTCAAAGTTGTATTGACCACAGGTCGTCCGCTTAAGGCTATGGAATTTTTCCTGCATGAATTGGGCACTGATGGTCAGGCAGATGAATACACCATTACCTTTAATGGAGGTCTAGTTCAGCGCAATACTGGCGAAATTTTGGATAAAACAGTTTTTGCCTACGATGATGTAGCTAGGATTTTTGAAGAGACTGAGAAATTAGGTCTGCCTCTGGATGCGATCGATGGTGGCTTGGTTTATCAGATTCAATCAGACCAAGCATCGCTCTATGCGGAGTTTAATCCAGCTCTGAATTTTGAATCCATTGCTTTTGGAGATCTTTCTAGCCAGATTACCTACAATAAGTGCGTCACAGCCTTTGCTCAGGAACCCTTGGATGCAGCCATTCCTCACATTTCGCCCGAACTGTTTGACCAGTATGAAATTTTCAAATCACGGGAAATGCTGCTGGAATGGTCACCGAAAAATGTCCACAAGGCGACTGGTTTGGAGAAACTGATTGCCCACTTGGAAATTGATAAAAGCCAAGTTATGGCTTGCGGTGACGAAGCCAATGATTTGTCAATGATTGCTTGGGCTGGTCTGGGAGTTGCCATGCAAAATGCTGTGCCAGAAGTCAAGGAAGTCGCAGAAGTTGTCACTCCGATGACTAATGATGAAGATGCAGTTGCTTGGGCAATTCGGAAATATGTATTGAAGGAGAACTAAAGAATGGGATTATTTGACCGTCTTTTTGGACGTAAAAAAGAGGAACTTGAAGAAAAGCCCCAGATAGAGGAACAGGCAGAGGAGAGTTATCAGACTACAGAGATTGAAGTTACATCTGAGACAGACTTCCAGCCCCTTGCTGCTTCTAGTGAAGAAACAGCGAAAAATCCGGTAGTAGAGTCTGTGTTAGAAGAGAATACAGAGCCTGCAGTTTCAGCAATTTCTGAGCAGGAGTTTGTCCCAACTGCTCAACAAGCTGACTTATCTGAACCAGTGCTTGAAGACGAGGAAAGTTCTGAACAAGTTTTGGCTGAGGTAGAAGAGCAGTCTGAAACTTCAGAAAATCAAGCTTTGGAAAGTAGTAGCGAATCAGAAGCGACGACTGAAAGCAGAGATTATTACCAAGAATTGCAGGAGCGTTTGGCTGCAGCGAGAGAGCAAATCAACCACGAACCAGAGCAAGAAGTATCTAGTGAGCAGGAAGCAAGCACATCTTTACAAGCAGACTTGACCGAGTATGGAGAAGAGGCAGAGGAAGAACTACCTCAAGCAGAAACGGCTGAATACCAAGAAGAGAGTGTCCAAGACAAGTATGACCGCAGTCTTAAAAAGACGCGGACTGGCTTTGGTGCTCGCCTCAATGCCTTCTTTGCTAATTTCCGCTTAGTTGACGAAGATTTCTTTGAAGACTTGGAAGAATTGCTGATTACCAGTGATGTCGGTGTGCAGGTAGCTTCCAACCTAACTGAGGACTTGCGCTATGAAGCACGTCTAGAAAATGCTAAGAAACCAGACGCCTTGCGCCAGCTGATTATTGAAAAATTGGTGGACATTTATGAGAAAGATGGCCGCTTTAATGAAGAAATCAATTTCCAAAACGGTTTGACTGTCATGCTCTTTGTCGGTGTAAATGGAGTAGGGAAGACGACCTCAATAGGCAAATTGGCCTATAAATACAAGCAAGAAGGTAAAAAAGTGATGCTGGTGGCAGCAGACACCTTCCGAGCTGGAGCCGTTGCCCAGTTGGCTGAGTGGGGGCGCCGAGTCGATGTGCCTGTTGTGACTGGTCCAGAAAAGAGCGATCCAGCCAGTGTTGTGTTTGACGGTTTGGAAAGAGCTAAGGCTGAAAATGTCGATATTCTCATGATTGATACAGCTGGTCGCTTGCAAAATAAGGACAATCTCATGGCAGAGCTGGAAAAAATCGGTCGTATTATCAAGCGGGTGGATCCAGCAGCGCCGCACGAAACTTTCTTGGCCTTGGATGCCTCTACTGGTCAAAATGCGCTGGTTCAGGCCAAAGAATTTTCAAAAATTACGCCTGTGACAGGTATTGTCCTGACTAAGATTGACGGGACAGCGCGCGGTGGTGTTGTGCTTGCCATTCGTCAGGAACTGGATATTCCAGTGAAGCTGATTGGTTTTGGCGAGAAAATTGACGACATTGGTGAGTTTAATTCTGAAAACTTTATGAGAGGCCTCCTAGAAGGATTGGTATAAAATAGTCTATCTAAGAAAATTTGACAAAGTTTGAAGTTTCATCAGACTTTTCTATCAAAAAGAGAACTAAAATTGATGAAAAGGTTTGCTTGTGGCAAGCCTTTTTTCTTCTTTTTTGATATAATAAGAAGAATAAATTGAAAGAAGGAAATCCGATCATGGGAAAACTTGAAGTTATCGCTCATCCGCTCATTCAGCATAAATTGTCTATCTTGCGTCGTACAGATACCTCTACTAAAGCTTTTCGTGAATTAGTAGATGAAATCGCAATGCTGATGGGATACGAAGTTTTGCGCGATTTACCACTTGAAGATGTAGAAATTGAAACACCAATTACGAAAACAGTTCAAAAGCAGATTGCAGGGAAGAAGTTGGCTATCGTCCCAATCCTACGGGCTGGTATCGGTATGGTGGATGGTCTCCTGAGCTTGGTTCCTGCTGCTAAAGTTGGCCACATCGGAATGTACCGTGATGAAGAAACTTTGAAGCCAGTTGAATATTTGGTAAAATTGCCAGAAGACATTGACCAACGTCAAATCTTTGTTGTCGATCCAATGTTGGCTACGGGTGGTTCTGCTATCTTGGCTGTGGATTCTCTGAAGAAACGTGGCGCAAGCAATATTACATTTGTCTGCTTGGTGTCTGCTCCAGAAGGTGTCAAAGCCTTGCAGGATGCTCATCCTGATGTAGATATTTTCACGGCTGCCCTCGATGATCATCTTAATGAACACGGCTACATCGTTCCAGGTCTCGGAGATGCTGGTGACCGCCTCTTTGGTACAAAATAGAAACTTTAGTCTGTAATAGGAAATTCCAGTCAATCCAGTGGATTTGTGCTTTCCAAACCAAAGATAATCACAGCTTTGTTCTCTGTCATCCGACAGGTAAAGCAAATATTTGACCTTTTTTGACCAAAAGGCTATAATAATGAATATATCGAATGAAGGAGAAAATATTCATGATTCCTGTAGTTATTGAACAAACCAGCCGTGGTGAGCGTTCTTATGACATTTACTCACGCCTTTTAAAAGACCGTATTATCATGCTGACGGGTCCTGTTGAGGACAATATGGCTAATTCTGTTATCGCGCAGTTGCTTTTCCTAGATGCACAAGACAGCACCAAGGACATCTATCTTTATGTCAATACTCCTGGTGGCTCTGTCTCAGCGGGATTGGCGATTGTAGACACCATGAACTTCATCAAGTCTGATGTGCAGACGATCGTCATGGGAATGGCAGCCAGCATGGGAACCATCATTGCCTCTAGCGGTGCTAAGGGCAAACGTTTCATGCTTCCAAATGCAGAGTATATGATTCACCAGCCAATGGGTGGTACTGGTGGCGGTACTCAGCAAACAGATATGGCCATTGCAGCAGAGCATTTGCTTAAGACTCGTAAGACCTTGGAGCAAATTCTTGCCGACAATTCTGGTAAATCGGTTGAGCAAATTCACGCAGATGCTGAACGTGATTACTGGATGAGTGCCCAAGAAACCTTGGAATATGGTTTTATCGATGAAATCATGGCTAATAATAATCTTAGCTAGTCTTCAATTATAACTACGAAAAAATGCCCCATTTGTGGGCTTTTTTTGATATAATCAATAGAGTACAAATGACCAGAGAGGATTGTCATGTTTAAAAAAGAAGAACGAATGGGTTTAATTATTCATCTATACTATAATCGAGATGCAAAGAAGCTGGCCCATGTTGGAGATATTATTTATCATTCTAAGAAGCATCGTTATTTGCAACTTTATGTGGCAAAAGATCAAGCGGATTCTCTGAAGGAGAGCTTGTCAAAAGAGTCCTATATCAAAAAAATCCAGACCTGCGAGATCCAAAATCTGGATACGAATTTTGTTGGAAGTTTATTTAGAAACCAAGAAAACGCTATTATTTAAAAAAATGGCTTCTTTGGGTTGACAATTGTCAGATAATTCGGTATATTCTTACTATATCATTTGCAAACATAGCAAAAAACAAAATAGAGGAGATTATTCATGAAGAAAAAATTTGCACTTTCGCTTGTAGCTTTTGCTAGTGCTGCGCTTCTAGCAGCCTGTGGAGAAGTTTCTACAAACAACTCATCTGCTACTGGAACAGAAATCGGTAAAACACTTAAATTCGGTTTCAACTTTGAAGAAACTGGCGCTGTAGCTGCTTACGGTACTGCAGAACAACATGGTGCTCAACTTGCTGTTGATGAAATCAACGCAGCTGGTGGTGTAGACGGCAAGAAAATCGAAGTAACTGATAAAGACAACAAATCAGAAACTGCAGAAGCTGCAACTATTACTACAAGCTTGGTAACTCAAGACAAAGTGAATACAATCATTGGTCCTGCAACTTCAGGTGCCGTAGCTGCCGCAATTGCAAATGCTGGTAAAGCAGGAGTTCCTTTGGTAACACCAAGTGCTACACAAGATGATTTGACAAATAAACAAGATTATCTGTATCGTGCAACCTTTACTGATAGTTACCAAGGTAAAGTCATCTCTAAATATGTAACAGAAAACTTGAAAGCTAAGAAAGTTGTACTCTATTATGACAACTCAAGCGACTATGCTAAAGGAATGGCTGAAGCCTTCAAGAAAGAATACAAGGGTGAAATTGTTGCGACAGAAACCTTCGCTTCTGGTGACTCAGATTTCCAAGCTGCTTTGACAAAGATAAAAGGCAAAGAATTTGATTCACTGGTTGTACTAGGTTACTACACAGAAGCTGGTAAATTGGTGAACCAAGCGCGTGGTTTGAGTATCACTCAAACAATCGTTGGACCAGACGGATTTAGCGATGCTAAGTTTGTAGAACAAGCAACTCCAGCAGCAGCAACTAATGTTTATTATGTATCTGGTTTCTCAACTTCAGGTGACATGACAGATAAAGCGAAGAAATTCGTTGCAGCTTACAAAGCTAAATATAACGAAGAACCTTCAATGTTTGCAGCCCTTTCATATGACGCAGTTTACATGGCAGCAGAAGCATCTAAGGGTGCAAAAACATCTGTAGATATTAAAGATAACCTTGCTAAGTTAAAAGACTTTGAAGGAGTTACTGGATCTATTACCATCGATAAAGATCACAACCCTGTGAAGACAGCCTTGATGATCGGTTTGAAAGATGGTAAAGTAGATACTGTTGAGACAGTTAAACCTGAATAAAGGGTCTGAGGCTGGGAGCATTCCCAGTCTTTGGCTTGTTTATTACTTGCTTATGATGTTTGAGTAGAGACGGCAAGACAAGGCTTCGTCTGAGATTGTTGTTTCTGCTCTTATTTTATATTAGAAAGAGTGGTGTGGAATGCTCGAACAAATTCTTCAGCAGCTAGCCAATGGATTGATTTTGGGGAGTGTCTATGCGCTTCTGGCCTTGGGTTATACCATGGTTTATGGAATTATCAAACTGATTAATTTCGCGCATGGAGACATTTATATGATCGGTGCTTTCATGGGATATTACCTGATTAACACCCTTCACCTGAATTTCTTTGTGGCCCTTATTTTATCTATGGTTGGTACAGCAATCCTCGGTGTAGTGATTGAATTCTTAGCCTATCGTCCGCTGCGCAATTCGACACGGATTGCAGCCTTGATTACGGCGATTGGGGTTTCTTTCCTTTTGGAATACGGGATGGTCTTCTTTGTAGGTGCCAATACTCGTTCTTTCCCTCAGGTGATTGAAACAGTGCGTTATACGATTGGACCAGTTTCGATTTCCAATATCCAACTAATGATTTTGGGAATTTCTATTTTACTCATGGTTGGTTTGCAGTTTATTGTGCAAAAGACGAAAATGGGTAAAGCCATGCGGGCTGTTTCCGTGGATAGCGATGCTGCCCAGCTGATGGGGATTAATGTCAATCGTACGATCAGCTTTACTTTTGCTTTGGGTTCAGCCTTGGCAGGAGCAGCAGGGGTGCTGATTGCCCTTTATTACAACTCACTTGAGCCACTGATGGGAATGACACCAGGTATCAAGTCTTTCGTTGCGGCAGTTTTGGGAGGAATTGGTATCATCCCAGGGGCAGCTTTGGGTGGTTTTGTAATCGGTCTCTTGGAAACTTTTGCAACAGCAGTTGGATTGTCAGATTTCCGTGATGCAATTGTGTATGCGATCTTAATTATCATTCTATTGGTTCGCCCAGCTGGTATTCTAGGTAAAAATGTGAAAGAGAAGGTGTAATGTATGAAAAATAATTTAAAAGTAAATGCGTTATGGCTTGCTCTGATCCTCTTTGGCTATCTATTGATGACAGTGCTTGCTAGCACAGGTATTCTCAATCCTTTCTATCTGCAAATCTTTGAGCAGATTGGGATTAATATTATCTTGGCTGTTGGCCTCAATCTTATCGTTGGTTTTTCTGGGCAATTCTCGCTTGGGCATGCTGGCTTTATGGCTATTGGTGCCTATGCAGTAGCTATCATGGGCTCTAAATCTCCAAACTATGGCACTTTCTTTATTGCTATGTTGGTTGGCGCTGTGATTGCAGGTGCAGTAGCTCTGCTTGTTGGTATTCCGACCCTGCGCTTAAAGGGAGACTATTTGGCAATTGCAACGCTGGGTGTTTCTGAAATTATCCGGATTCTGATTGTCAATGGAGGCGACCTGACTAATGGTGCGGCAGGTATCCTATCCATTCCTAACTTTACCTCTTGGCAGTTGGTTTATGTCTTTGTCGTAATTACAACTATTTTGACTCTTAACTTCCTCCGCAGTCCTATTGGACGTAGCACCTTGTCTGTTCGCGAGGACGAGATTGCGGCAGAGTCTGTAGGTGTCAATACAACAAAAATTAAAGTCATTGCTTTCGTTTTTGGAGCCATTACAGCTTCTATTGCAGGTTCTTTGCAGGCTGGATTTGTCGGTTCTGTTGTACCAAAAGACTATTCCTTTATCAATACAATCAATGTCTTGATTATCGTCGTTTTTGGCGGTCTGGGATCAATGACTGGAGCAATCGTTGCGGCAGTAGTATTGGGTATCCTCAACATGCTTTTACAAGATATCTCAAGTGTTCGGATGATTGTTTATTCGCTTGCCCTAATCTTGGTGATGATTTTCCGTCCAGGCGGCTTGCTTGGTACTTGGGAATTTAGCTTGGCTAAGCTCTTTAAAAAGAATAAGGAGGTCAAAGAATAATGGCACTTCTTGATGTAAAAAAATTAACCAAAAATTTTGGAGGACTAACAGCTGTTAGTGACGTGACTCTGGAATTGAACGAAGGGGAACTGGTCGGTCTTATCGGGCCTAACGGTGCTGGAAAAACAACTCTTTTCAACCTTTTGACAGGTGTTTATGAACCGAGTGAGGGAACGGTTACTTTGGATGGCCATTTGCTGAATGGCAAAACACCTTACAAAATTGCAACTCTGGGTCTCAGTCGGACTTTCCAAAATATCCGCCTTTTTAAAGATTTGACCGTTTTGGACAATGTGTTGATTGCTTTTGGTAACCACCATAAACCTCATGTGTTGGCTTCTTTCTTCCGTCTTCCAGCATTTTATAAAAATGAAGAGGAATTGAAAGCAAAAGCTCTAGAATTGCTGGCTATCTTTGACTTGGATAAGGAAGCAGAAACCTTGGCTAAAAATTTGGCTTATGGTCAACAGCGTCGTCTGGAGATTGTCCGAGCGCTTGCCACAGAGCCTAAGATTCTTTTCTTGGATGAGCCAGCTGCTGGGATGAATCCACAGGAAACTGCTGAGCTGACTGCCCTGATCCGTCGGATTAAAAATGAATTTAACATTACCATCATGCTGATTGAGCATGATATGAGTCTGGTTATGGAAGT
>CAUUSJ010000050.1:0-11107 GCA_963547765.1 uncultured Streptococcus sp.
TCTTTGCCCACGAATCAGGCGCAAACTTCAACGGCGTTCTTTGTGGACGTGCAACCTGGGCTGGATCAGTTGAAGCCTACATCAAGGACGGTGAGGCAGCAGCTCGTGAATGGCTTCGCACAACTGGATTTGAGAATATTGACGAACTCAATAAAGTTCTTCAAACAACAGCGACTTCATGGAAAGAACGTATCTAATTTAATCTTGAATGTAGAACTCAAAAAACGTAGTAAGTTTCAGGACTTACTACGTTTTTCTTCTATATAAGCTAGTTTTTCAGCTCGTTTCTTCTTTTTGAAGTGGGCTTCAGCCGACATGGCTGCAGATTTGTCGGGATGTTCCTCTTGATAGATGAGTGTGACGGGCAATCGGGCGCGAGTGTACTTGGCTCCTTTTCCAGACTGATGTGTTTTGAGACGAGCTTCTACATCAGTTGTATAGCCTGTGTAGAGGGTGCCGTCTCCGCATTCAAGGACATACATATAGGCTTTATTTTCCATAGTAAATCTCTTGAATTTCTGGTGTATAGCTGCCATCTTGCTCGTGGATAAAGAGAGGCGGGAGGATTTTCAGGCCGTCCGGTGAACCATCTTTAATAGCCTCAATTAAGAGCATATTGGCTTCTCTCCCCTGCTTGGGATAGACAAACTGGATGCGCTTGGGCGCTAGATTATGATTTTTCATGGTTTCTAAAATATCCAAGAATCGGTCAGGACGGTGAACCATTGCTAAGCGGCCATTGGACTTGAGAACTCGCTGGGCAATCGTGCAAATTTCTTCTAAATTGGTAGCGACTTCGTGACGCGCTAGCAGATAATGCTCACTGCCGTTAAGATTGGAATGTTCATCGACCTTGAAATAGGGAGGATTGCAGAGAATGATGTCAACCTTACTGCCAGAGATGTGGTTGCCTAGATTTTTCAAGTCATCATGGATAACCTGCATCTGTTGAGCAAGGTCATTTAGTTCAATGGAACGCTGAGCCATATCGGCCAAACGCTCCTGAATTTCCACTGCTAAAATCTGGGCCTGAGTCCGTGTGCTAGCAAAGAGACCAACAGCCCCGTTTCCAGCACAGAGATCAACGATGAGCCCTCGTTTGGGTAATTTTGGAAAGCGAGAAAGCAGGACACTATCGACTGAATAGCTAAAGACCTCGCTATTTTGAATGATTTTAATATCAGTGGAAAAGAGCTGATTAACTCTTTCTCCAGCTTTTAATTTTGCTTCTGTCATACCAACATTATAGCATGATTAAGTGCTATTCCAAAGAAGAAAGAGAAATTTTATAGCAAAAAACACCTGACAGATATAGTCAGGTGCGAATTTTAGTTGAATTCATATTTTTGCTTGATGGTACAAGCGATGAAAATTCCGATAAAGAAAACCATGAGAATCAGGTAGACTGGCAAGGTTGCGGCTGTCAGCGTTGCAATTTCCAAAAGGTGTTGCAAAACAAAGGCGGATAGATAGAAGCCTGCGACTGAAAAAATGATCAGAAGAGCGCGCCAGAGGTTGAGTGGCAGGCAGGCCCGGATGACTGACAGGAAGCTGATGCTGCCTAGCAAGTAGTAGGTTAGGGTGGACATTTCTATGTCACTCCAGCCATGGCTGCTGCCCCAGATACGGACAAATAGCACGCTGAAGATAATCATGAGGGAGCTTGGCAGAGCCAGCTGCAGGGAGCGTTTGAGGAAGTGCTTTTCAACCGGCTTAATATTGCGCTCAAAGGTGAGGACAAAGGGTGGGAAACCTTCGACAAACTGGTCAATCAAGGTGATTTGAATCGGGATGAATGGGAAAATCAAGAGATATTCCGGCTTGCCTAACAGGACACTGGCGATACAGATGATAGCTAGGAGGAAGGAATAAATGGTCTTGATGAAGAAAATCGGAGCAATTCGGCCGATATTGTTAACGACCCGGCGGCCTTCAAAAAGAATCTCAGGAACATCGTTAAAGTCGGAGTTCAGAAGGACCAGGTTGGCAATCTGCCGGGTTGCTGGGTCGCCCTCAGCCATGACGATGGAGCAGTCTGCTTCGCGCAAGGCCAAGATATCATTAACCCCATCTCCCGTCATGGCTGTTGTCCGACCGGCGGCCTTAAGAGTCTGGATGAGCAGTTTTTTCTGATGGGGAGAAACACGGCCGAAGATGGCTGTTTCTTCAGCTTGCTCAACCAGTTCTTGATCGCTGATTTTAGAGCAGTCGATGTAGCTGTCGTAGTTGGCAAATCCAGCCTGGCTCGCAATATGGGAAACGGTCACTGGATTGTCACCAGAGATGATTTTCAGATCAACATCCTGAGAACGCAGGTAGTCCAGTGTCTCGGCCGCTCCCTCACGAATAGGGTCAGTGATTTCCAGAACGGCCAGAGCAGTCATATCTTCAGGCAATTGGATACTGTGTTTGTTTAGCACTTGGTCGCTGTGAGCCAGCACCAAAACCCGCGATCCGCGTTTTTGAGCCTCTCCAACCGCTGCAGGATTGCTGTCCAGCAGCATTTCGGGTGCCCCCAGAAAGATAGTTCCGACACTGGATAAATGCATAGCGCCCCATTTTCGGTCACTAGAAAATGGGATGACATTGTCGCTAGTATAGGTGTGTTCTAAATGGCCGTAGCCCTTTCGGATAGCCTGAGCGGTTGGGTTATTATCCTCACTGGTTTGGATGTAGGCTGCTAAGATTTGACCGACTGTCTCATCAGAAAACTTATCTGACAGGCTATGCAAGGCTTCAACAGTCATTTTACCTTGGGTAATTGTCCCGGTCTTGTCCAGGCAGAGAGTATCCACCCGAGCCAGAGTTTCAACTGAATACATTTCCTGAACAAGAACCTTGCGCATGCCTAGCTTGATGACAGCTGTCAGGAGTGAAGTGACTGTCAGCAGGGCGATTCCCTTAGGTAGCATACCCAAAAGAGCTGTCGAGCTGGTAATGACAGAGTTTTTGATAGGCAGTCCCTTTATCATCAGGGCTTCAAAGAAGAGAGCCATTCCGAAAGGAACGATAATTTTTCCGGTAAAGCGGGAAATTTTCCCAAGATTGTAAAGAATGCGCGAATTGATAGGCTTGAGTGTTTTAGCCTCAGTCATGAGCTTGTTGGCATAGTTGTCTGCGCCGACATGGTGTACCTCAGCATAGATCTGCCCACTGGCCAGAAAGCTACCAGACAGTAGCTCGGCGCCTTCTTCCTTGAGAACCAAGTCACTCTCCCCTGTCAGCATGGCTTCATTGGCCTCGGCAACACCCTCTACTACACGGGCATCACTGGGAATTTGCTCGCCGGCTGACAGCTTGATCAGATCGCCCAGTACAATTTCTTCTGGCTGAATTTTGACTTCCTGGCCGTCTCGGATGACTGTGACCAGCTCTCGGCTGACCAGATTGAGCTTGTCAATCATGTGTTTGGCTCGCAGTTCCGTAATAATACCAGTGACAGCATTAAAGCTGATAACAGCGAAGAAGACCAGATTGCTCCAGGCTTGGACAGAGACCAAGGCTACAGCAATAACAAAGTTAAGGGCATTAAAAAGGGTGAAAACATTCCGCTTAACGATTTGCCAGTTACTAGTACTGGTGTCACTTATAAAATCGTTGGTCAGGCCCTGCGAAATCTTTTCATCTACTTGGGTTTGGTTTAAACCAATTAATTCTTTCTTGTTCATGAGATTAATGATACCATTTTTTTATGGAAATGGCTATCAGAATCAGCTGTTACAGCCAAAGTTTGGAAAAATATTGCAGACTATAATGGGATAGGGTATAATGGGAAAGGATGTAATAAATTTCAAGTATAATTTTGGTTTGAAATAAGGAGAGTTTATGTTTTATACTTATTTGCGAGGTTTAGTGATTTTTATCCTGTGGACCTTAAACGGCAATGCACATTACCACAATAAAGAAAAGATTCCTTCAAAAGATGAAAATTATATCTTGGTGGCCCCTCACCGAACATGGTGGGATCCAGTTTACATGGCTTTTGCGACCAAGCCCAAGCAGTTCATTTTCATGGCCAAGAAACAGCTCTTTGAAAATCGGGTGTTCGGCTGGTGGATTCGCATGTGCGGTGCTTTTCCTATCGACCGGGAAAATCCTGGTCCGTCAGCTATCAAATATCCTGTCAATATGCTGAAAAAGAGCAATCGTTCTCTGATTATGTTCCCAAGCGGCAGCCGCCATTCTACGGATGTCAAGGGAGGAGTGGCAGTGATTGCTAAGATGGCTAAAGTCCGTATCATGCCAGTGGTCTATGCTGGTCCTATGAGCCTCAAAGGCTTGGCAGCTGGGGAGCGTGTGGATATGAATTTTGGTAATCCCATTGATATTTCAGACATTAAGAAGATGAATGATGAGGGAGTTGAGGAAGTGGCCCGCCGTGTTCATGCTGAGTTTGACCGTCTGGATGCTGAAGTAGCCCCTTACCAGACACAAAAGAAAGGCAATATCTTCTTACGGATTTTACGTGCCTTTGTCTTTATTCCTGCTATTTTGATTGGAATTTTGACCATCATTTTCAGCTTTTTTGCTAGCTTTGTCTGGGATCCAGATAAGCATAGAAAATAAGATACTAATCAGCTTGCTGAGCAATTTTGCTTGGGAGCTGATTTTTGTATGCAAGTGAGTTATAATGTTGGTATGTTTTATAAGGAGGATGCCATGTCTCTTGCATTTTTATCTTTTGTAACCTTATCACTGTTTATGCTGCACGAGTTTGATGAGATTATCCTGATTCGGCCTTGGATTTCTCAGAATCAAGACCATCAAGACTATCAAAAGGAGATGTTCATTTCTAGGAGAGGAAGTTATCTTTCTGCTGAAAGTATTGCTCTGATGATTGCAGAGGAATTTCTACTGGCTTTTATCCTTTTGTTACTTGCCATTCTATTTCGCATTCCCGAGCTGGCTCTGGCTATTGGCTTCTGTCATACTCTCCATCTGCTGGGCCATATCATGCAAGTGTTTCGCTTTCGTCGCTGGGTACCGGGCGGCTTCACAGCTTTGAC
This sequence comes from uncultured Streptococcus sp., assembly GCA_963547765.1. Lineage (GTDB taxonomy): Bacteria > Bacillota > Bacilli > Lactobacillales > Streptococcaceae > Streptococcus. Next base: position 5,007 of record CAUUSJ010000050.1, read on the forward strand.
GACTTTTCCTATACTCATCTTAGTCTTGGTCCTTTATCTATGCCAGCAGTCGATTTCTTGGCCGCTGCTTCTGATTCTAAGTGTGCTAGTGATGGCTTTTCTTTTGGCAAATCTGGCTTTTTTACATAGCAGAGCTCATAAGTTAGAAGCTTGGATATACAGGATAAGCAAAGCAGACTGATATTACAGCTCCTATTTTCAACAATGCACCTTCTATCTATACGACTACTTGTAAAATAAAGATTTTAAAATATGACAAGCTGAAAATATTCTCGGCTTGTTTTATTTTTTTGAATGTTTTACGAATAAAAAGACAAAGGAGAAAAATATGCTTGAAGAAATAGTTGAAAAATTAAAGGAATACAAGATTTTTGTTGGACTTTCTTTACTGGGAGTCGTCTTGGCTGGCTTTTTCTTGCTGAAGGGCAACGCTCAGCCACAGAATCAGGTCAGTGCACTGGCTCAGGAAGTGGTCACATCAGCTTCATCTGAAATCGACACAGAAAAAAGAAGTGCGAATCAGGAAAAAATCGACTCAGAAAAGGATATGGATTCAGAGGAATCTGAGGAAGAAGTCACCGTTGATGTCAAAGGAGCTGTCAAAAATCCAGGAGTTTATCAGTTGCGGGCAGGAGCGCGTGTGCATGATGCCTTACAAAAAGCAGGTGGCCTGCTGCCAGATGCCGAGTCAAAATCCATCAACCAAGCTCAAAGATTAACAGATGAGGCGGTTGTTTATGTAGCTAAAGTCGGTGAGGAAGGCGCAGATGTGACACAAGCTAGTCAGACGCCTGCTGGAAATGGAGAAACAGCAAAAGGGAAGTCTGGCTTGGTCAATCTCAATACGGCGACTGAAGCTGAACTTCAGACAGTTTCAGGCATCGGTCAAAAGAAAGCGCAAGACATCATCGCTTATCGGGAAGCCAATGGCAAGTTTAAGTCAGTAGACGAGCTGAAAAATGTTTCAGGAATCGGTGCAAAAACCTTAGAAAAGTTAAAAGACTATGTCACAGTGGATAAATAAATTTCCCATCAAACCCATCTATTTTTGTCTTTTGCTGGTGCTAACCTACTTTGCGATTTACACTAGCAGTCTACCAGCATATCTAGGTTTGGCAGTTCTCCTTATTCGGCTCTTTTGGCTTTATTCGACTAGAAATAGTCTGCTTGTTTTGGTGTTCTTGAGTCTCTTCGCAGGATTTTTCTTATTTCGGAGAGAAATGGCTAATCAAGCCTTTCAAGATGAACCGAAAACTATCCCTGCCATTGTGATGAAGCCGGATACGATCAAAGTCAATGGGGATTCGCTTTCTTTTCGTGGCTATTCCAATGGTCGGACTTATCAGGCTTTTTATAAAATCCAGTCAGAACAGGAAAAACAAGCTTTTCAAAAGCTGAGCGATCAACTGCTTTTGGAGATTGATGGAGAGCTTAGTTTAGCAGAAGACCAGCGTAATTTTTCAGGTTTTGACTATCGGGCTTATCTGAAAACGCAGGGGATTTACAGGATTTTGAAAATCAATCAAATTAAGTCCAGTCAACATTTTAGCAGTCTTAATCCTTGGGATTGGCTGTCGGTCTGGCGCAGAAAAGCCTTGGTTTATATCAAGGAAAATTTTCCTAGCCCCATGAGTCACTATATGACTGGACTCTTGTTTGGTGACTTGGACACAGATTTTGCTGAGATGAATGAACTTTATTCTAGTCTGGGGATTATCCATCTCTTTGCCCTATCTGGCATGCAGGTTGGCTATTTCATGGATGGTTTTCGCCGGATTCTCCTGAAATTTGATTTAAAAAGGGAAACCGTCGATTGGTTGCAACTGCCCTTTTCCTTTATCTATGCGGGTTTGACGGGCTTTTCAGTATCGGTTGTGAGGAGTTTAGTGCAAAAGCTGCTCTCGCAGTTTGGTGTGACTAAGCTGGATAACTTTGCTTTAACGATCGTGCTCCTAGCCATTTTCATGCCCAATTTTCTATTGACGACGGGTGGCGTTCTTTCCTGTGCCTATGCTTTTGTCATTTCGGTCATGGATTTTGAGCATTTACCTCCCGTGCGAAAGGTGCTGGCAGAAAGTCTGACCATTTCACTGTGGATTCTACCGATTCTGATTTTCTATTTTTCCGAATTTCAGCCCTGGTCTATTCTGCTGACCTTTCTATTCTCAGTCATTTTTGATCTTTTTATGCTTCCAGCCCTGACCTTTATTTTTGCCCTATCGCCTCTTTTGAAAATTACTCAAGTCAATGCCTTATTTGAACTGCTGGAAGAGTTGATTCGTTGGACGGCGGCTATTTCCTCACGGCCAGTGGTTTTTGGTCAGCCATCTATCTGGATGATGCTAGGCCTGCTTATCACTCTTTGCTTGCTCTATGATTTTCGCAGACTGAAGAAGGTTTTGATCCTACTCAGCTTGGCTCTAGCTCTGCTATTTTTCCTCACTAAGCATCCCTTACAAAATGAAATTACCGTCATTGATATTGGACAGGGAGATAGCATTTTCTTGCGCGATTGGCGGGGGAAATCTGTTCTGATTGATGTGGGTGGTCGAGTGGAGATTGGCAAGAAAGAAGCTTGGCAAAAGCGGATTTCTGCGACAAATGCAGAAAAGACCTTGATTCCCTATCTGAAAAGTCGGGGAGTGAGTCACTTGGATGTGCTGGTTTTGACCCACACCGATACCGATCATATGGGCGATATGCTGGAAGTAGCCAAGCATTTTTCTATAAAGGAAATTTATGTATCTAAGGGAAGTTTGACCCAGTCAGATTTTGTGGAGAAACTGGAGCGGATGCAGACGAGAGTCCATGCGGTAGAAGTGGGAGATAGCCTTCCAATTTTTGATGGATCTTTGCAGGTTCTCTATCCTGAGGATACAGGCGACGGTAGCAATGATGACTCTGTCGTTTTGTACGGGAAGTTTTTTGGAACTAGCTTTTTGTTTACGGGAGACTTAGAGGAGAATGGCGAAGCTACCTTGATGCGGCGTTTTCCGCAACTCAAGGTGGATGTTTTAAAAGCAGGCCACCACGGTTCTAAGGGCTCCTCTAGCCCAGAATTTTTACAACAGCTTCAGCCCAAAATTACCCTCATCTCTGCCGGCAAGAATAACCGCTACAAGCATCCTCATCAGGAAACTCTGGACAGATTTAAGAACATTCAGACACAGATTTTTCGGACAGATGAACAAGGAGCTATTCGCTTTAGTGGCTGGGATTCATGGAAAATCGAAACGGTAAAGTAATACTCGGTTTCCTTGCTCTAAGAGTGAGCCAAAATTAACTTACCTTGATTTCGAGCTAAAATTATGATACAATGAATCCTGTTAATAAAAATTTAGAGGAGATTTCTATGTTTTCTGCTTATAAAAAATTTTGGACTCGTTATGCAGACTTTAGTGGTCGTTCTAGTCGTTCGGATTACTGGTGGGTTTTCCTATGTAATGTTTTGATTACCCTACCATTTTCGTTGATTGCCCTTTTCGGTTTTCTCATTCCGCTTTTTAGTGAAGTTTATTATGCAGGGCTATACGGTTATGAACCAGATTTTTCTGGAGCTATGGCTGGCGCTGGTTTTGCTGCGTTCATAATGTTCTTGCTTGCTATCTATGGACTTGCAACGATCGTTCCTCATCTTGCTATCACAGTTCGTCGTCTTCGCGACGCTGGCTTCCACTGGGCATTTATTTTTCTGGGAGTAGGGCCATCAATAGCTTCTTTCATTCCAGTTTTGAATATTTTAGCTGCTTTGGTTTCTCTGCCATGTGGTATTGCTCTGATTGTCTTGCTTTGCCAAGCTAGCAAACCAGCTCAGCCAGTTAATGGGGCTCCATATGGTCAACAAGGATTCCAAGGTCAGCAATTTGGTCAAGCTCAACAACCAGTTCAAAACCAACAGTTTGCTCAGCCTGGATTCCAAGGACAACAACAGCCGACACAAAACCAACAATTTGGTCAAGTTCAACAGCCAGTTCAAAACCAACAGTTTAGTCAGCCTGTTAACCAAGAGCAACCATTTGCTCAGCAACAAGCACCCGTTCAGAATCCAGAATTTGGTCAGCCTCAACAACCTTTTGGGCAGAATCAAGTGAACCAGCCAACTCAACCGTTTGCTGCTAGCCAATACCAAACTCAAGAGTCAACTCAATCAGCATTCTCAGCATCAGTTTCAGAACCAGCTGAATCAGTTCATTCAGTAGAAGCTCATCAGTCTCAAGCTGAAACTGCAGAACAGGCTCTGGGAACTGCTTCTGAACAAATCACTAACTCAGAGTCAATCTCTCAGTAAAATCTATAAGATATCAACCCTAGATAGTTTCAACCTATCTGGGGTTTCTTTGTCATGTTTGAAATTTTTGTAACCAAAATGACTTTCGATTCGTTATACTAGTAGAAAGGGGGATGAATAAAAAGTATTAAATAGAGAAAAGCAGTTTCAAATGAGAAGTAGCAGCTGCGAGCTTTGGATTAGAAAGACTTTTTACTATTATTCTGCTTTTTAAAGGAATGCAAGTAAGGAGAGATTTGAGGAGAAGTTGTGGGGAGGTGAGATTATCAAACTGGATGAATACGAAAACATCTTGATTGGCTTTGCCCGAGAGATTGTTTTCTACTTGCAAAAGTCAGGAGCTTCTAAGGCCGAGGCAGAAGATGTGGTGCAGGATGTTTTTGTCAAAATGTTAGAGACTGATCTGGTCATCCCAGCAGAGAAGATGCGAGCTTGGATGTATCGGGTTTCCATCCGCCGTTACATCGATCGCTATAGGCGCGATCAGCATTATCTAGAAATTTTGCAAAAAGAATTTTTCAAACAAGATGTGATTCAACCATTTGAAAACGACTATTATGAGCTGTTAAGGTCGACGATAGAAGAGCTCACGACTAAGGAAGCAATGCTTCTAGATCTTTATTATTTCCAAAATTTTACAGTAAAGGAAATCGCTCAAATTATGTCGTATTCTGTAAGTAAAGTGAAAGTACAACTCATGCGTAGCCGAATTAAGCTCCGCCATAAATTGGAAAAGAAAGGATATAAAAATGGAAACATTTGAAATTTTAGCGAAGAAAAATAGAAGAAGAAATACAAAGAAAATTCTTATATTGTCTATAGCAGTTGTGTTGTCTTTTATCAGTATTTACATAGCTACAAGGACTGTATTGGAAAAAATGACAGAGCATCATATGACAGAAGTCACAAATTTCTATGAAAACAGATTGCAAATTGCCTATCCAAATATTTATTCCAACAGTAATATTCATAATACCACTGGCTTTTCAAATCTGTATCAATTAAGTCGTTTTAAGGATGTAGATGGAGTTACCGTTCCCTATGATACCGTGACAGCATCAGTTGGACCAAATCTTGAAAAAATTGATCATGTGGCTGATTCTGTAATTCCTACCAGTGGTGTTAATAAAAATATTATGGCTTTTAATGCTGGACAACGAGTAAAGATTCCTTTATTTTTTAACATAAAAAATAAAGATGAAACTGACATAACGCCTACCCCTTCCCAAGAATTACCGTTAGTTTCTGAAATGAAAGGGCAACTAGTCGAAGTAGCTTTAACTTTTGATAGACCTTATACTTATTCTGAATTACAAAGCATGCTTCCTTCCAATTTGAAAGTTAATTGGTATTGGCTTGGTACGTATTCGAATTATAATACTGAGAACTTAAATATTAGTAATATATTTGGATTTAAACTGACTAAAGATGATGCAGAGTATAGTTTTGATATTTTTAAGACCCATTTGAAAAATTCGCTAAAGGATAAGCATGGTTTGACAAGTATAACGACTTCAAAAGGAGAAGTTTATAACACAAAGAAAGAATTGGAATATCTTAATAAGACATTTAAAAATTTAGAAGATTGCACTTTCTCTGGTGTCATCTTGACAGGAAAAGCTGAAAATTTCGCTCAATTAGAAGAAAAAGAATGGATTTATGCTTCCAGTATTGGTGCTTCCGTTCCCAATCAGCCTTACTATAAGCTAGATAAGGAATAATTGACAAAAAATGTGTAAAAGGCTTGCATTTTCAGTGAAATTTGATAAAATAGTAAGGAAAGTTAGACTGTATTGCCTACTGTCTATCTATA
>CAUUSJ010000051.1:0-10451 GCA_963547765.1 uncultured Streptococcus sp.
TGACAGCTGAAGAAAAAGCTCTCTTCTTGAACCTCTACAACAAACTCTTGGCTGATAAGAAAGGTCTTGAAGTCTTGCTTCAAACTTACTTTGGGGACGTTCGTGACGTCTACAATGACCTTGTGAACTTGCCAGTTGATGCGATTGGTTTGGATTTCGTTGAAGGTAAGAAAACTCTTGAACTCGTTAAAGGTGGTTTCCCAGCTGACAAGACTCTCTATGCAGGGATTGTCAATGGTAAGAACATCTGGCGCAACAACTACGAAAAGAGCTTGGCTGTGCTTGAGCAAATCCCAGCTGAAAACATCGTATTGACAAGCTCATGCTCACTTCTTCATGTGCCATTTACAACGGCTAATGAAGAATTTGAACCAGCAATCTTGAACCATTTTGCTTTTGCAGTTGAAAAATTGGAAGAACTTCGTGACTTGGATGCTATCCGCAATGGTCAAGGTGCAGAAGCTCTTGCAGCAAACAAAGCACTCTTTGCGACGGAACGTGTTGGTGAAAATGCAGAACTTCGTGCGCGTATTGCTGGTTTGACAGATGCTGACTACACTCGTTTGCCAGCCTTTGCAGAACGTGAAGTTATCCAAGAAGAAGCATTCAAACTGCCAGCTCTCCCAACAACAACAATCGGTTCATTCCCTCAAACCAAGGAAGTTCGTGCCAAACGTTTGGCCTTCCGCAAGGGTGAATTGTCACAAGAAGAATATGATGCCTTCCTTGCTGAAACTATCGACGAATGGATCAAGTGGCAAGAAGAAGTTGGATTTGACGTGCTTGTACACGGTGAGTTCGAGCGTAACGACATGGTTGAGTACTTCGGTCAAAACTTGTCAGGTTACCTCTTCTCTAAGAATGGTTGGGTACAATCATACGGTATGCGCGGGGTGAAACCACCAATCATCTGGGGTGACGTCACTCGTCTTAACCCAATCACTGTCAAATGGTCTAGCTATGCACAAAGCCGTACAGACAAACCTGTCAAAGGTATGTTGACTGGACCGGTTACCATCCTTAACTGGTCATTCCCACGTGAAGACATCTCTATCAAGGATTCTACTCTTCAAATCGCTCTTGCCATCAAGGATGAAGTGCTTGACCTTGAAGCTGCTGGTGTGAAAATCATCCAAATTGACGAGGCTGCTCTTCGTGAAAAATTGCCACTCCGTCGTAGCGACTGGTACGAAGACTACCTCGACTGGGCAATTCCTGCCTTCCGCTTGGTACACTCTACAGTAGCGCCAGACACTCAAATCCACACTCACATGTGTTACTCAGAATTTACAGATATCATCCCAGCTATTGATAACATGGATGCGGACGTTATTTCCTTTGAAGCAAGCCGTTCAAACCTTGAAATCTTGGACGAACTCAAAGCGAAAAACTTCCAAACAGAAGTGGGACCTGGGGTTTACGATATCCACTCACCTCGTGTGCCAAACGAAGGCGAAATCGACCACACAATCGAAGCCATTCTTGCCAAAGTACCAAGCAAGAAAGTTTGGATCAACCCTGACTGTGGTTTGAAAACACGTGGTATTCCAGAAACAAAAGAAAGCTTGATCCGCCTTGTAGAAGCGGCTAAAGCAGCTAGACAAAAACTGAATTAATATTATTTCTACATTTAAACTCAGCTCTGATAAACCTGCAACAAAGCTGTTTGCAGGTTTGTTATAGGCTGCTAGTTAGTAGATTGAAAGGAATTTTATCTCTATGGTGAATCGCCAAACTCCTAGTCTCTCATTTGAAGTATTTCCTCCTAATCCGGCAGTAGGCAATGATAAGATTTTTCAGGCGTTGAGGGAGATGCAAGATCTGGCTCCCCACTTTATCAGTGTGACTGCCAGCAATAATAAATTTGATATTGAGGAGACAACGGTTCGTTTGGCTGAGTTCATCTCCAATGACCTTGAGATTCCAACGATTGCCCATTTGCCAGCTGTTTATCTAACCAAAGAAATGGTGTCCAATATCTTGCAGGCTCTGGATCGTGTTGGGGTTAATCAGATTTTGGCTTTGCGAGGAGATATTTTTCCAGATGTGGCGCCTAAGGATGATTTTAAATATGCGACTGACTTGATTGAGTATATCAAGACAGAGGCACCACATTTTGACATCATCGGTGCTTGCTATCCAGAAGGTCACCCAGACTCACCAAACCAGATCTCAGATATTCAGAATCTCAAGAAGAAAGTGGATGCAGGCTGCTCTAGTCTTGTCACTCAGCTCTTCTTTGACAATGAACGCTTCTATGATTTCCAAGATAAGTGTACCTTGGCTGGGATCGATGTTCCGATTCATGCAGGTATCATGCCGATTCTTAACCGAAACCAAGCGCTTCGTCTTTTGAAAACGTGTGAGAATATTCATCTTCCGCGCAAATTTAAGGCTATTCTGGATAAGTATGAACATGATCCAGAATCCCTACGGACAGCTGGTTTAGCCTATGCGGTGGATCAAATTGTCGACTTGGTGACCCATGATGTAGCAGGGATCCATCTCTATACGATGAACAACGCGGCAACAGCTTACCATATCTATAAGGCGACCCATGCGCTCTTTAACCATACCCCATCCGTTCAATCTTTTTAAGATGAATGAAGAAACCACTAATCAGATTCATTTGCTGTTTAGTGGTTTTTGTTTATAAGTTTTGATCATTTAAAAGCTGATAAATGATAGAGTCTTTCTTTTCTTGCTTGCTAAAATGTCTTATTTTGTTTATATTAGTTTTATAAGCTTTCTTGGAGGCGTTTACATGACCGAAGATCGTTTGAAGTTGAAATTGCTGGGAAGTCCGAGTGTCTTTCTCAATCAAGAGGAAGTCTTTTTTCCTTTTGCCAAAATCAATGCTCTGCTCTATTATCTCCATATCAATGGGACAGTCAATCGGGAGGAGATTGCAGGAATCCTCTGGGAAAACAAGGATAATCAGACTGCCAAAAAGAATCTGCGCAACACCATTTATCAAGCTAACAAACTACTAGGTGGGGAATGGATTGTCGCTCCCAACCGGACTGTGCTGTCGCTTAATCCCGAGTGTGCGATTGAAAGTGATGTAGAAATTTTCAAGGACCATCCAGCGGAGCATCTGTCGCTTTATCAGGGTGATTTTTTGCAGGGCTTCTATCTCAAGGATAGTGAAGCCTTTGACTATTGGGTGTCCAAGATGCGGACGCGATATGAGCAGATCTATATCCAGGCTTGCTACCAAAAGTTGGAAAAAGATCCATCGAATTTGGAAGAATCAGAGCACAATCTGCGCCGTATGATCAGTATCGATGAGTTTGATGAAAAGAATTATCATCTGCTCATGAAGCTTTATCAGGAGAATGATCGACCTGGTAAGGTGATTGAGACTTATTATAAATTGGTCAATCTCTTGGACAAGGAATTGGGGATTAGTCCGAATGAAGCAATTCAACAGCTGTACCATGAAGTGATGGCCAAGGATCGCAGTGAGCGTAAGATCAAGCAATTTCTACGTAATACAGACCACTTCTTTGGCCGAGTGGATGAAATCAAGCGTTTGGAATCTTATTTTTCTAAGATTATAGAGAGGCAAGAGCCTCGTGCGCTGCTCTTAGTCGGTGGTACTGGCATCGGTAAACGGACAGTGACCCGACAAGTACTGGCTAATCAGACCAAGTATTTCCAGATTGTTATGGCAGAGTGCTTCAAGGAAGAAATGACGGTTGGATTACAGCCTTGGCGCAGTCTGCTAGATGGATTGGGCGACTTAGTTATTCAGCATCAGATCCTTTCGACTAGCCAGTGGCAGGTTATTTTGGATAGTTATTTTCCGATGATGGCAAGTGAAGCTTCGGATCTTGAGCTGAATACGGATCGTCTGGCTCGGTTTGTGCTGGATATTTTGCAAAAGATTTCCAAGAAAAAGGCTCTGGTGATCTTGGTTGAGGACTGTCACTGGATGGATGAGGCTAGTGTGGCTGTTTTAGAGCAGGTTATGAACCATTTGAGGGATTATCCAGTAGCCTTTGTGCTGACCAAGCATCTGAGTACGCCACCTTATCTTGGACGTTTTTTCAATCGCTTATTGCTTCGTAGCCAGCTAGACTGCATTGAACTGCAGCCGCTGGATTTTAAGGCAAGTGTGGCTTATTTACAGGCCCAGACTGGACAGTTAACCATATCTGAAGAACGGCTTGAGGCTATTTATCGGGTCAGTCAGGGCATTCCTTTCTTTCTATCGGAGTATGCGGAGCAGCTTTTGCGAGGTGAGAAATTCCAGCCATTGACCTCAGCTATTAAAGCAAAACTATCTCTGAAATTAGGCTATTTGAGCAGCCAGGAGGAGGAATTGGTTGACTATCTGGCTTGCTTTAGTTCCCCTGCGTCGGTTTCGCTCTTAGCCAGACTACTAGGCCTATCTGTGGAAGAAGTGGTTGAAATTGCGGAAGGATTTGGGCAAAAACAGCTTTCAATAGAAGAGGAGCAGGAGGAATTGGTTTTACGATTCAGCCAGGAGCTTTTGCGGATTTATGTCTATGATCGCTTGCCGCTTGCCAAGAAGCGAATGCTACATCACCAGATTGCCCAAGGTATGGAAGACCAGCTGGGAGCCTCTCTTTATCATGCTCAGCTGCTCAATGACATTGCCTATCATTATAAGATGTCCAAACAACCGATTAAGTCTTTGGAGTATGAACTGCATTATCTCGAGGCCACCTTGCAGTTTCATCATGAGCTCTTTCCCATTTATTCGCGGGAGTTTGGCTTTATTGAAAAGACGGATGATAGCAATCAATCAGCGGTTTTAGACCAGTTTGACCGTATTCGTCGGGAGATAGAGGACTTAGAGAGAAAACATCAGAATCACAAAGATTTTCAGCTATTGCTTCTCCGCTTTCTCTATCTGGAAGGGCGCTATGCTATCCGGACGGGAAATTACCAGCAGGGAATGGACAACATCCAGCAGGTGATTGCTTCTGCTAAAGAGCTGCAGCAGATGGATTTTCTCCTAGAAGGCTATCGGCAAATGATTTACTACTGTATCCAGACGGAGAATATTCCTGAGATGCGCTATTATACGGAGTTGGCTCTGGATGCTTCAGTTCAGGCCAATAATCACGAAGCTATTGCGATGAATCTTCGACTTAAGGGACTGTATCATCTCATGATTGGAGATGAGGAGCAGTCGCTCCGCCATCTTTACCAGTCTATCGATTGCTTTAGTTTGACGGCTTCGTTGCGCTCAAAGTATTCGATTCAGATTGCGGCGGCTCTAGATTATCTGGCAGAGATTGAGCAGATTCGTGGGAATTTCACGACAGCGCTGGCTCATCAGAAAGAGGCGATTGAGCTGACGGAAAATAAAACAGCAGAGCCTTCGATTTTTGCTTTCTATATAGGCTTGGGGCTGACTTATTATCAGCTAAAAGATTATGAACAGGCGGAGCGAATCTTGCTGAAAGCGAAAGTAGCCCTGAGGTCGCTCAGCTTTCCTTGGAAGGAGACCCAGCTGGAAGTTTATTTGGCCTTGATTGGCTGCGAGAAGGGGGATTACCAGCCGGTGCTTGATCTGCTGCGGAAAAAGGATAGTCTCATTAGTCGCTATGGCAATCCGCGGGACAAAGGCTTGATCTACTATCTGATGGCTGTGATCAAGTATCGCCAGCTAGCTGGTAGCTTGCAGGAAGCTGGTTTTGAAAATTTATTAGCTCAGGACTTTGAAACTTATTATGAAACAGCCAAAAGTCAGCTCAATCCCTACCGGGATCGTCATCAACTAAAGGAATTAGAAAACTTACGTCGAACCTTGTCTTAAGAATTGAGCACAAATAAAAGAGGATGAAAGCAATGTTCATCCTCTTTTGATGTTTGTAATGAAGTTTTTAAATCCCCATTAGTCATGTACTTGTGCCCAGATTTGGGTTAGGTAAAAGACAAAGCTGGCTGCTAGGTTGGCCGTATGGTTATCTATATCGTGAGGGGGAGAGACTTCGACGATGTCAAAGCCAATTAGCTTGCCTGAAGCAGCGATGTGCTGGAAGACCAGCACAGCCAGATTGGGATCCACACCGAGCGACTGGATGGCACTGACACCAGGAGCAGCGCCAGCTGCAAAGCAGTCAATATCAATGGTTAAATAAACCTGCTCTTTATCGGCTAGAAAAGCATCAACTACCTTGCAGACTTCCTTGTGACCCATTTGGTAGATATCCATTCCAGTCAGGAACTGGATAGCCTTAGACTTGGCGACAAAGTCAAAGAGAAAGAGATTGTTATTGTGCTCCTGAATTCCTAGGATGAGGTAGTTAAAGATCTGTTTCTGAGCTAAGGTGTCATCGAACATTTGACGAAAACCGGTACCGGAGTTGGGCCCAGTCTGATCGTAGGGGCGTAGGTCAAAATGGGCATCCATATTGATCACAGCTAAGTTTTGGTCAGGATTTAGTGACGACTTGAGACCTAGATAGTTGCCGTAGGCTGTTTCGTGACCGCCGCCTAGAACGATGGGTCGGAGATTAAGCTCTCGCAGGCGTTTGACTGCTCGCGCCAAGCTTTGCTGCAGTTGTTCCAGAGAGCGGTTAGGTCCGTCAATATCGCCAACGTCAAAGACTCGAACGTTTCTACCTAGATGCCAAGGAAGCTTGGCCAGCTGAGTTCGAATGGCTTGAGGACCTTCAACTGCGCCCACTCGGCCGTTATTGATATAGACACCCTTGTCACTCTTGAAGCCAATCAGGGCAAAGTTCACCCCTTCAAAAGGAGTTAAGCTAGGATCATTTAAGTCCAGAAACTCAATGACCATACCCCATTTGGCAGTATATAGATTGTCCTCTGGACCTCGCTGATAGTAACGGTTGTCTAGCTGATAGTAATCTTCTAACATGATTTTGTCCTTTTTGATAACGATAGTTGCGACTTTATTATAAGAGTTTCCGCTAAGCCTGTCAATGGCTTTTGGCGGGAAAAGAAGCCCAGCTGCATGAGAGCGAGAGCGGGCTTCTTAGGTTAACTTTTTACAGAGTCATCAGCTTTAGAACTGAATACTCAAGTCCACAGCCTTTTCAACGGTTGCTAGGAATTCTTCGTTTTCAATCAGCTCAGAAGCCTTGTTGAGCTCTTCGTAGATTTCGATATCCTTATCAAACTCGATAAAGCGGACATGTCGACGGAAGAGGTCATAGGCTGGCTTGGTCCCTTTGCCCAGTTCATGGTTTTCTGGTTTTAGATCCAGAGCTTGGCAGGCTGCCATGATTTCTGTTGCTACGATGCGGCGAGAATTCTTGAGAATTTCAGCTGCCTTGCGTGCTGCAGTAGTTCCCATGCTGACAAAGTCTTCTTGGTTCTCACAAGATGGGATAGAGTCTACGCTGGCTGGATGAGCTAGAACCTTGTTTTCAGAAGCAAGCGAAGCACAAGCGTACTGGGTAATCATAAAGCCAGAGTTGAGTCCTGGGTGTTTGACCAAGAAGGATGGTAGCTTGCTCAGTTGGCTGTTGACCAGACGTTCTACACGACGCTCGGATACATTACCGATTTCAGAAATAGCGATGCCGAGAAAATCGAATGGCTGAGCCATTGGTTCACCGTGGAAGTTACCGCCTGAGATAACATGGCCTTCCTTGGTGATGATAGGGTTGTCTGTAACAGAGTTGATTTCAATCTCAACCTTGGTCTTGACATAAGCGATAGAGTCCTTGCTGGCACCATGAATCTGCGGAATACAACGCAGGGTATATGGGTCTTGGACCCGCTGTTGAGTGGCTACGGTTGTGTTGCCACTGCCTTCTAGAAGGTTGCGGATATTGCGGGCTGTAGCCAGCTGTCCGCTTTGAGGTCGAATGGTATGCAAGTCTTCTTCGAAAGGACTGGTAATACCATTGTGGACTTCCATGGAAAGAGCGCCAGCGACATCTGACAGTTTAAGCAGCTGGATGGCATCGTAGGTAGCCAGAGCTCCGATACCTGTCAGGACAGTCGTTCCGTTAATCAGCGCCAGCCCTTCCTTGGCTGCTAGAGCAATTTTCTCGATACCAGCCTTGGCCAAAGCTTCTTGTCCAGAGAGCAATTGGCCTTGATAGTAAGCACGGCCCAGTCCTAGCATAGGCAGAACCATGTGAGCCAGTGGTGCCAAGTCACCAGAAGCTCCCAAAGAGCCTTTTTCTGGAATGTAAGGGACAACGCCTTTATTGAGCAATTCCAGGAGCTTTTCGACAGTAGAGAGACGAATACCAGAATAACCTTTGACCAAGGAATTAATCCGGATTAGCATAATCGCACGGACTGCATCTTCAGGCAGGGGATCACCGTAGCCTGAGGAGTGCGTCCGAATTAGGTTTTCTTGCAGTTGAGTCGTATCTTCTGGTGAGATGCTGACATTGCAGAGAGAGCCGAATCCGGTTGTAACACCGTATACGACCCGCTTTTCGCGGACGATGTCATCCACGATTTTGCGGGAAGCTTCTACAGCTTTCTTAGCTTCTTGGTCGATTTCGCAAATGGCTCCATGACGAGCTACTGCGATGACGTCTTCTAAAGTAAGGTGTTCGCCATCCAAATTGATTACATGTGTCATAAGATTCATTCTCCTTTTTGTTCAAGAACTTTATTTTTACAAATCAGCACTATGTAGATATAGTAGACTGCGCTGGCGACAAGGACACCGATGAGACCATAGACATAGTTCATTGGGTTTTCACCCCAAATCATGATGAGGCTGACTAGAACCGCTAAAATTGGGATGACAGGACCAAATGGAACGCGGAAGACCACTTTCTTATCTGGATATTTCTTTCTCAATACCAATACAGCTAGAGCAGTTGGGATGTATTGGAAGAAGCGGAAGACTACGCTGAGAGCCGCTAATACTTCAAATGTTCCTGTAAAGAGTAGGGCGATGGCCAAAAGTCCAGAGATAATAATGGCAATTACAGGGGCGTTTTTAGCGTTGGTTTCAGCGATTTTTTTAGGTAACAAGCCTTCATCTGCAATGGCTGCACCATAACGTGGGACCATGATAGATTCCCCGATGTTAAGTCCAGCAATAGAGATCAGCGCTCCGATAGAAACAATCCATGCTCCAGCAGGGCCAATCATTTCGACAAAGGCGTCTTGCACAGAGGCATCTGTTTGTAGGATTCGGCTACCTAGCATGGCGATAGTTCCTGCGATAATCAGCATATAGAGAACAGATACAATACTGATAGAGCCCAAAATAGCCCGAGGCACATTCTTTTCTGGGTTGCGCATTTCACCAGCAACGATAGACATGGTTTCAAAACCGATGAAACCGTAGAAGATATAGATCGCTGTACTAGAGATGGCTTTCATGATATCTACGCCAGGTTCTAGCTGAAGAAACGGAGTGAAGTTTCCTTTGTCAATTCCTCCTTTGATGAAGAAAATCGCACATAGACTGAAAGCGACAATTGGGATGAGCTTTGCTACGGTTGCGGTCAAGGTGAACATTTTGGAAGTCTTAAGACCTGATATATTCATTAGACTGAGCAAAATAATCAGGCTCACACTGAGCAGAAGTTCATAGGGGGCAAAGGATTTAAAAGTAATGACAAAAAGTCTCGCAAATCCTGCTGCCATTGCTGACCAAGCGATGATGGTAACCGCCCAGCCTAGGAAGCCAACATTAAATCCGACAAAGTCCCCAAAGGCTGCTTTGGAATATTGGAAGGCTCCGCCGTTTTTATTAAAATAACCAGCGGTTTCTGCCAAGCAGACGGCTAAGAGAATAACGAGGATGGCAGTTCCCAGCATGACAGCTAGAGAAGCAGGACCCAGTCCTTTATAAATCTTTTGAGGCAGGAGGAAAATTCCTGAACCGATGACAGCATTGATACCATAGAGAGTAGCGCCAGAAAAGCTGAATTTCGCATTTTCTCGCTCTTGTTCTTGTGCAGTGAGTTTAGTCGCATTCATAATAATGTTTCTCCTTTAGAGATGTGGGATCCTTTCCAAGTAAAGATAGAACGATGATAGGACATCCTTGTATCTTTACTTAGTAGGGATATGGGTCAAACCAGCCCATATAGCAAGGGGAGCACCCGTTGGCTGGTTACTCGAAAACATTATTTGCAGCTCAGTTTCCTGAGCCTCTTTTTCCACTATCAGAAGTTGCCCTGTCTCTAGGTTAAGCGATGGCAGGTCTGTTCCTGTCACCATCAAATCACTCAAGGCATAGATGAATTGAATTGCTTCATCTTGACTAAGCTCTTGTCCATCTGAGATGGCAAGCATCTGTCCCTGATAATGGTCGCTGTAGATTAAGTTAAAGTCGGTACAAGTCCCACGACTTGTGATAGAATCACTCCCTTCGAAAAAATAGGGGGTAAAGGGAGCTAGAACCGTTTCCTCCTGCCGACTGGCATCGTGGAGATGAAGTGTGTGGTCCAGGCTCATGAGAATGCGGTGAAAGCCGCTGAGGTCAGAAAACTGACTTTCAGCCAACTCCACAGTCGCTG
>CAUUSJ010000052.1:0-10331 GCA_963547765.1 uncultured Streptococcus sp.
GAGGATTTTTTTAGATGAATGAATTTGAAGATTTGCTAAACAGTGTTAGCCAAGTCGAGCCAGGTGATGTCGTTACTGCTGAAGTATTGACATTGGATGCTAACCAAGCTAATGTTGCCATTGCTGGTACTGGTGTTGAAGGGGTTTTGACTCTGCGTGAGTTGACAAATGATCGTGATGCTGACATCAATGACTTTGTGAAACCAGGTGACACACTTGAATTGCTTGTTCTTCGTCAAGTAGTAGGTAAAGATACAGACACAGTTACTTACCTAGTATCTAAAAAACGTTTAGAAGCTCGCAAAGCATGGGACAAATTGGTTGGTCGTGAAGAAGAAGTTGTTACTGTTAAGGGCACTCGTGCTGTTAAAGGTGGACTTTCTGTTGAGTTTGAAGGACTTCGTGGATTTATTCCAGCTTCAATGCTCGATACTCGTTTCGTTCGCAACACTGAACGTTTTGTAGGTCAAGAATTTGATGCTAAGATCAAAGAAGTAGATCCAAAAGAAAACCGCTTCATCCTTTCACGTCGTGAAGTTGTTGAAGCAGAAGCTGCAGCAGCGCGTGCAGAAGTATTTGGTAAATTGAATGTTGGTGATGTTGTGACTGGTAAAGTTGCTCGCATCACAAGCTTCGGTGCTTTCATTGACCTTGGTGGTGTTGATGGTTTGGTTCACTTGACTGAACTTTCTCATGAGCGCAACGTTTCACCAAAATCTGTTGTTTCAGTTGGTGACGAAATCGAAGTGAAAGTTCTTGATTTGAACGAAGAAGAAGGCCGCGTGTCACTTTCACTTAAAGCTACAACTCCTGGACCATGGGATGGTGTTGAACAAAAACTTGCTGCTGGCGATGTAGTTGAAGGTACAGTAAAACGTTTGACTGACTTCGGTGCTTTCGTTGAAGTATTGCCAGGTATCGACGGACTTGTTCACATCTCACAAATTTCACACAAACGTGTTGAAAATCCAAAAGATGCTCTTAAAGTTGGTCAAGAAGTAACTGTTAAAGTTCTTGAAGTGAATGCTGCTGCTGAGCGTGTATCACTTTCTATCAAGGCTCTTGAAGAGCGTCCAGCTCAAGAAGAAGGCCAAAAAGAAGAAAAACGTCAATCTCGTCCACGTCGTCCACGTCGTCAAGAAAAACGTGACTTCGAGCTTCCAGAAACTCAAACTGGTTTCTCAATGGCTGATCTTTTCGGTGATATCGAATTGTAATTTACTTAAGAAGAGGCTGAGTTTCTCAGCTTCTTTTTTCGTCTTTTCAAGTGGGACTTTGTATCCGAGTCATTTATTGCGATACTTGCTCTTTATGCATATTCAGTTTTATTTAAGCGAAAGATGCTAGACTAAGTCTCTCGTGCATTCTATGAGAAAGGAGCCGACCGTGAAGTTTATTTTCAATTCTATTAGATTTATAGTTCGCTTGGTTTGGCGGCTCATCTGGGGGCTTATTTGGTCTGTGGTACTCAGTTTCCTTGTTCTTGTAGGTATTTTTTATTTTACTACTTCGACAGAGACGGGGGCGGAGGGATTATCGCAGGCTCTTCGAACTACTGTTACTCAAGTGGATCAATTCTTAACGCATCAAGGACTTTCCACTGGTTTTCAGACTAATGAGGGAATTCAGTCCCATCAGCTGACAGATGAGCATGCAACAACAGGGGCTCGTTGGGATCAGCCAAGCGCCACGATTTATATCGATACAAATAATGAAACCTTCCGTTCAGCCTATAAGGAGGCTATTGATTCTTGGAATCAAACAGGTGCCTTCACCTTTCAAATCATCAATGACAAAGACAAGGCGGACATTGTCGCGACGGAGATGAACGATGGCAACATCAGTGCAGCTGGTGAAGCTGAGTCGCAGACCAACCTCCTAACCAAGCGGTTTACCCATGTCACGGTTCGCCTTAACAGTTACTACCTGCTGGACAGTCGCTATGCTTATTCTCATGAGCGGATTGTCAATACAGCAGCGCACGAATTGGGCCATGCTATCGGATTAGACCATAATGAGGAGGAATCAGTGATGCAGTCAGCAGGCTCATTTTACAGTATCCAGCCGACAGATATCCAGGCTGTAAAAGACTTGTATCAATCGTAAGCCTATGTTAAAATCTGTTTTTTACTTGATTCGACACTTTCCAGAGCAAGTTTTTCTCTTTGTTTTTAACTCAGGAATCTTTGTCTGGCTATGGAAAAGTGGCAATGAGATTGCCAACCAGCTAGGAGTGACAGCGGCTTGGGAAAATCATGTTCCGGCGCCCATTCAGGTCTTCTTCGGTCAGAATGTTGAGGCAGTTCAGGGCTTTTTTCACAATTCCGCCTTTATGTGGCTAGTCGGATCCATGATTATCCTTCTGGCTATTCGTATAATCAAGGGAATGATTAAATTTGTTGTCTTTGTAGTTCTGATTCTGCTGGGAATTTATCTGATTTTGCAGAATCAATCTATTCTCAATAGTTTTATGTAAGGCAGTCAGCTATGGCTGTCTTTTTTCTTTTGGGGGAGCTGAGTTCGCTTTCTCTTGAATTCTGATAGCTGTGCTTCTGGAAATTTGCTATAATGGTCTTATGATTATTTTACAAGCAAGCAAGATTGAGCGCTCTTTTGCAGGGGAGCTTCTTTTTGACAATATTAACCTGCAGGTGGATGAGGGTGACCGGATTGCCCTCGTCGGTAAAAATGGAGCTGGGAAGTCAACCCTTCTCAAGATTTTGGTGGGCGAGGAAGAGCCTACTTCTGGTCAGATCAATAAAAAACGAGACCTGTCTCTGTCCTATCTGGCTCAGGACAGCCGCTTTGAGTCGAAGAATACTATCTACGACGAGATGCTGCTGGTCTTTGATAGCCTGCGTCAGCAAGAGAAGCGCTTGCGGCAGATGGAGTTGCAAATGGGAGAATTGTCAGGGGAAGACCTGACTGCTCTCATGACCCAGTATGACCAGCTGTCAGAGGATTTTCGCCAGAAAGGTGGTTTTACCTACGAGGCTGATATTCGAGCGATTTTGAATGGCTTCAAGTTTGACCAGTCCATGTGGCAGATGAAGATTTCTGAGTTGTCGGGCGGGCAGAATACCCGTCTGGCGCTGGCTAAGATGCTTTTGGAAAAGCCAGAGCTGCTGGTCTTGGACGAGCCGACCAACCACTTGGATATTGAGACCATTGCCTGGCTGGAGACTTACTTGATTAACTACAGCGGTGCCCTGATCATCGTCAGCCATGACCGCTATTTCCTAGATAAGGTTGCGACTATCACGCTGGATTTGACCAAGCATTCCTTGGATCGCTATGTGGGCAATTACTCTAGCTTTGTGGTCCAAAAGGAGCAAAAGTTAGCCACTGAAGCCAAGAACTATGAAAAGCAACAGAAAGAAATCGCTGCGCTGGAGGACTTTGTCAATCGCAATTTAGTCCGGGCTTCCACAACCAAGCGGGCTCAGTCCCGCCGTAAGCAGCTGGAAAAGATGGAGCGTTTGGACAGGCCGGAGACCGGCAGTCGCTCGGCTAATATGACCTTCAAATCCGATAAGGTTTCTGGAAATGTTGTGCTGACCTTGGAAGATGCAGCTATTGGCTACGGTGAGGAAGTCCTGTCGGAGCCGATTAACCTTGACATTCGCAAGTTTAATGCGGTCGCTATTGTCGGACCAAATGGGATTGGAAAGACGACCTTGATTAAATCACTAATCGGTCAAGTGCCCTTCATCAGAGGCAAGGAGCAGTTGGGGGCTAATGTGGAAGTGGGCTACTATGACCAGACCCAGAGCAAACTGACTCCCAGCAATACGGTACTTGACGAGCTATGGAATGACTTCAAGCTGACGCCAGAGGTCGAAATTCGCAATCGCTTAGGCGCTTTCCTCTTCTCGGGAGACGATGTCAAGAAGTCTGTCGGCATGTTATCGGGTGGAGAGCGGGCGCGGCTGCTTCTAGCCAAGCTGTCTATGGAAAACAACAACTTTCTCATCCTAGACGAGCCGACCAACCACCTGGACATTGACAGCAAGGAAGTGCTGGAAAATGCTCTGATAGACTTTGATGGCACCCTGCTCTTTGTCAGTCATGACCGTTACTTTATCAATCGCGTGGCCACACAGATAGTTGAGCTCTGTGAGACAGGCTCTACCCTTTATCTGGGTGATTATGACTACTATCTGGAGAAAAAGGCAGAGCAGGAAGCCTTGCGTGAGGAGACGGAGCAGGCAAGTCCTGACAAGCCAGCACCTGCCAATGACTATCAGCTTCAAAAAGAAAACCAGAAAGAACAGCGCCGGCTGGCCCGCCGCTTAGAGCAGCTGGAAGCGCAAATTGAGGACTTGGACAGTCAAATCAGTCAGCTTCAGGAAGCCATGCAGGCTACCAACGACGCCAGTGAACTCATGGAGAGCCAGCAGCAAATCGACCAGCTGACCGCCGCCCAAGAAGAAGCCATGTTAGAATGGGAAGAACTGGCGGAGAAGGTGTAGGAAAAAATAGAACATCTACAGGAATGCCTAGTTTCCTAGAGTTCAAGATACTTAATTTCACATGTGAAATCAGTCCAAAAGAACAAACATCGAATGTTTATATGTCAAAGCTCTCGTTTTTGTAGAAAAGAATCTGATTTTTCCTGAAGACTCATCTCGCCTAGAGTAAGTTTTAAACTTACTCATGCGTGCTGAGTCCTTTTTAGAAGATGCTGTTAAGGCTGTTTCGAGCGGGTGGAAATCTATGACAAATGGGTTTGGAGATTAAAAATGAAAAAGAAATCGATTTTTAAGGCTAGTTTTGAAGAGAGTTTGAATCTGGAAGATGATGGGTTTTTACAGTATCTATTGAAGGAACAAAGTAAAAAAGTGTCCAAACCTCCAAGGAATGTATTTGACCATTTTAAAAATGCTCTTTTATATGGTGTATTGACACTCATTTTCCCGATTAGCTTCAACTTCTTATTATTGGCTTTTTCAACAATGCTTTATAGTAGTGACCCTAAAGATTTAGCTTTACCCATTTCTAATCATAATTTTTTAACGGCTCATGTTTATGTAATCGGGTTATTTATATGGCTTCTCTTCGTTCTAATTGGTAAATTTATCAAACCATTTTTTATCCTTCCATATAGGACTCATTTTCATGTCATAACGTTTTTGATTTGGTTTGTCATAGAGTTCGACCTCGCTGCTCTTGGTTTAGTATTGCCTTTTCTAACAATTTTAGGAATTTTTCTTCTTGTTTGTGTTCTTTTAGCCTTAATTTATTGGATGTTAAGGATAGAACTTAGAAGTTTGGCAAAACGGATGTATGGAGAAGGTCAGTCCCCCACCTTACTTGATAAAATTGCTAGAGGCCTTGCTATATATGGAGTAGGGGTATTAGGATTGGGTGTGATTGTTAATTCTATTTTTAAAGCTTTTTCTATTAGTTTTTCACCTTCCGTAACTGTTTTTGGTCTCTTCATTTGTGGGATTTTGTTAAACATTGGTTTAATTGCAATGCTTATTTTTATGGAATTTCCTTATTTCCTTTATGCTTACTATAAATGGAAATATCCTGAAGAATACCGCGAGTGGGAAGGAAAATCCGTGGAAGAGTGGTATGGAAAAAAATATTTAAAGAAACACAAGGAGTTATTAAAATAGGATTTGGACAAAAGTATGAAGAAATCAATTTTTAAAGCCAGTTTTGAAGAAAGCCTCAATTTAGAAGATGATGGTTTTTTACAGTATCAGAAACAAGATTATTATAATAAACTTGGGAAAGCCTTTAAGAAAGGGAAACCCTCTTTTTGGTTTGGTATTAAAACTTTTATTCTTAGTCTGTTTTTTCCGATAGGTGTAAATTTCATGCTATTCGTTTTGGCGATGTCCTTACATGATTCTGATCCTAAGGATTTGAGATTGCCTATTTCTCAGCAGCCTTTACTAACAGTTGAAGTGTATTTAATTTGCTTGTTAATTTGGTTGTTATTGGTATTAATGGGTAAATTCTTTAAACGGACGTTTATTCTCCCTTATCGTTATCGCTTTCATATTGTAACCGTTATGATATGGTTTATGTTTGAATTTAATTTGCTGGCCATAACAATTACGTTACCTATATTAACAATATGGGGGATCTTGGTATTTTTTGGACTTCTAGCATTCTTGGCTTATGTAATGCTAAGAACGGAGCTTAGAAGTTTGAAAAAACTAATTTATGGAGAAGTTCAGTCACCTACCTTACAAGATAAGATTGCTAAAGGTATTGCCATTTATGGAGCAGGTGTATTGGGCCTGGCTGTGATTGTTAATTCTATTTTCAAAGCTTTTTCTATTAATTTTTCATCTTCCATAACTGGTTTTGGCCTCTTCATATGCTGGATTCTGTTAAATATTGCTTTAATCGCCATGATAGTATTTATGGAGTTTCCTTACTTTCTAGAAGGCTATTACAAATGGAAGTATCCCGAAGAATACCGCGAGTGGGAAGGAAAATCTCTGGAAGAATGGTATGGAAAAAAGTATCTAAAGAAACACAAGGAGTTATTGAAAAATAGGTAAAAAGAACGATTGGTGCAGGCAACAGAGATAAGTGAATAGCGTTTTTAGCAGAACAGCAATTAAAGGAATTGAAGTGGTAAACAAATGGAAAATTTAGGCAAAGTTTTTCGTGATTTTCGTTTAAATGGACATTATTCATTGAAGGAAGCGGCCGGTCAGGTTTGCTCGACCTCTCAGCTGTCTCGTTTTGAGCTGGGTGAGTCGGACATGACCCTCTCGAAATTTTTAGATCTCTTGGATAATATTCATGTGACCCTTGAAAATTTTATAGACAAGGCCCGGAATTTCCAGCAGCATGAGCACGTGGCCATGATGGGTAAAATTATCCCTCTTTACTACTCAAATGACATCAAGGGATTTCAAGACTTGCAAGCGGAGCAGTTGGAAAAGGCCAAGGCCAGCAGTGCGCCTCTTTACTATGAGCTGAATTGGATTTTGATGCAGGGCTTGATTTGTCAGCGGGACAGTCAGTTTCGCATGAGGCAAGAAGATTTAGATAAGGTGGCCGATTATCTCTTTCAAGTGGAAGATTGGACCATGTACGAGCTGATCCTCTTTGGAAACCTCTATAGCTTTTATGATGTGGACTACGTCTACCGTCTGGGCAGGGAAGTCATGGAGCGAGAAGACTACTATAAAGAAATCGGTCGCCATAAGAAATTGGTCTTGATTTTAGCCCTCAATTGTTACCAGCATTGTTTGGAAAGTCGTTCTTTTGATAAGGCTAGTTATTTTGAGGCTTACGTAGAGAAAATCATTGGCAAGGGCATTAAACTCTATGAACGCAATTTGTTCCTCTATCTCAAGGGGTTTGCTGCTTATCAGAAGGAGCAGAAGAAGCAGGGCATCAAGCAAATGCAGGAAGCCATGCACATCTTTAAAGTGCTGAATTTACCTGAGCAAGTCGCTTATTATCAAGAGCATTTCCATAAGTTTGTGAAAGCATAATTTCCCAAATATGGGAAAAATAAAGAACCTCCCTCCATTCCTGATACAATAGTTTCAGAAATGGAAGGAGGTATTTTTATGAATCGACAGGCAGCACAGCTGATTACACGGGCTGCTATTAATAAAATTGGGAATATGCTTTATGACTATGGAAATAGCATCTGGCTTGTTTCTTTGGGAGCTCTGGGACAGACAGTCTTGGGCATTTATCAGATATCAGAGCTAGTTACTTCCATCTTATTCAATCCTTTGGGGGGAGCTATTACGGACCGCTTTTCCAGACGTAAGGTGCTGATGGTAACAGATTTGATTTGTGCCGCTCTTTGTCTGCTGATTTCCTTTATTTCTAATGACCAGCTCATGATTGGAGCGCTGATTTTTGCTAATGTGGTTCAGGCTATAGCCTTTGCTTTTTCTCGACCAGCTAATAAGTCTTATATTACGGAAATTGTGGACAAGGAAGACATCGTAACCTACAATTCTCATCTGGAATTGGCCTTGCAGGTTATCAGTGTCTCAGCTCCAGTTCTGTCTTTTATCGTGATGCAGTATGCAAGTCTGCGCATCACTCTTCAGCTGGATGCTCTTAGCTTTTTTCTGGCTTTTGCCTTGGTTTACTTTCTGCCCAATCATGAGCCGAGTAAGCAGAAGTCTCCCATCAATCTTGGCAATATCCTGAGAGATATCAAGGAAGGTTTAGTTTATATCCGTCAGCAAAAAGAAATTTTCTTTCTGCTTTTGGTAGCTTCTGCAGTCAATTTTTTCTTTGCGGCCTTTAATTATCTATTGCCTTTTACCAATCAGCTCTACGATAAAACCGGCTCTTATGCGACTATTTTGAGTTTGGGTGCTATAGGCTCAATCATCGGAGCCATTCTAGCCAGCAAGGTTAAGGCCAGTATGGGAAATCTACTCTTAGCTCTGCTATTGACTGGTGTTGGAGTCGCAGTCATGGGTGTCTCAGCCTTGCTACCGGTTCATCCATATTTCTCCTATTCTGGTAATCTTATCTGTGAGCTCTTTATGACTGTGTTCAACATTCATTTCTTCAGCCAGGTTCAGACCAAGGTGGACAAGCAGTATCTAGGCCGCGTTTTCTCAACGATCTACACGCTGGCAATTCTTTTCATGCCTCCTGCGACTTTTCTGATGACGCTTCTGCCGAGTGTCCACACCTTTTCCTTTCTTCTGATTGGTTTTGGAGTGATGGGATTGGCTTTGATTTCCTACCTTTATCAAAAGAGAATACAAAAAGACTAGGTTGGAGTAATTTCCAACCTAGTTTAATGTTTTGTCTTTCAAATCTTCAGCTGAGAATTTTTAAATTCATTACCAGCCTAATTTGGTTTAGAACTTTATTTCCAAGCTACTAGTCCAATCGGCTGATAGATCAGGAGTGCTAGAGATTTGAATAGCTGGTAGAAAAATTTTTTCCATTGGAACGTGCATATAATCATTGTTCCTTTGTAGTAAAAGTAGTATGATGAAGTATAAGCAAAATTAATGGAGTGAGGAATGAAAGATTTTCATTTTGATGCGATTTCAGCATTTGAAAACTATAAAATTGAGGAGGCCAAAGATGGCCATGTTTTAGTAACCACAGAGGTCGTCCCCTCTTCTCTAAACTATTATGGCAATGCACATGGAGGCTACTTGTTTACCTTGTGCGATCAGATAAGTGGTTTGGTTGTCATTTCACAAGGAGCTGACGCTGTGACCTTGCAATCTTCCATCAATTATCTAAAAGCGGCCAAACTAGGCGATACTCTGAGCATTGAGGGGAACTGTATCCATGCCGGCCGGACGACTAGAGTGGTGGATGTGGATATTGTCAATCAAGATGGGAAGAATGTCTGCAAGGGGACCTTTACCATGTTTGTCACTGGCGAAAGGGGCGAAAATGCACAAGTTAGAATATAAACATTATCTTTTTGACTTTTATGGAACACTAGTAGATATCCGGACTGACGAAGAGGATCCGGCTTTATGGTTGTATCTTTCCCGCATCTATGCAGCATATGGAGCAGATTATCAGCCAGAAGACTTGAAAAAGAAATATGGACAATTGGTAGCAGAGCAGGAAAA
Source organism: uncultured Streptococcus sp. (assembly GCA_963547765.1). Taxonomy (GTDB): domain Bacteria; phylum Bacillota; class Bacilli; order Lactobacillales; family Streptococcaceae; genus Streptococcus. The sequence goes on from CAUUSJ010000052.1 coordinate 9,558, forward strand.
AAAGATAGCGCAAGAGAAAGGCGTTGTCTATCCTGAGGTTGATTTGGTGGCGGTTTTCATTCAGCTCTTGCAGGAAGCACCGGTCAAGCATGAGACACGGACTCCGCTTCCAGATGTGCAGGCTTGGGGAGAGCAGCTGGCCATAACGTTTCGGAGTTTGTCCCGTCGTCAGCTCCATGCCTATCCTAATACTCTGAAAGTTTTAAAGGCCATTAAGGATCAGGGAGGCGATGTTATTTTGTTATCTAATGCTCAAAAGGCTTTTACAATGCCAGAAATTGAATTGATGGGTTGTGCCGATTATCTGGACAAAGTTTATATTTCTTCGGATTATCAGATCAAAAAACCACAAGCAGAATGGTTAGAACTCGTATTGGAGGAGAATCAGTTCAATCCAGAAGATACGGTGATGGTTGGCAATGATTTTTCTACAGATATGGCTATTGCTGAAGCTATTGGGATTGATGGCGTTTTGCTGAACACCTTTCCATACTCGGATGCAGAGGTAAACAAGCTTAATAAAATGCAGGCCAGAGTCATTACGGATATAGAAGAACTGCTGGAAAATAGGGAGTAAAGGATGCTACGAGGTCTTTAAACGGTTTATTCACAGCCAAAACTGTGGATAACTCCTAGAAACATTACGATTTGATGAAAAATTGTGGATAACCTTTATTAATTTGCTTACTTATGATATAATAGCCCATATAAATAAAAATAGAAGAGGTATGTGAAATGTCACGTAAACCATTTATCGCTGGTAACTGGAAAATG
>CAUUSJ010000053.1:0-10075 GCA_963547765.1 uncultured Streptococcus sp.
ATTCTCTATATCACCGTGCTGCTAAAGTCTATTAAATATTCCTCTAACTCTCGCAATAGTCTTTTACGTCCCTTAAACCGTTCATCGCCTAGTGAAATTTAGTATTCAAAGACACTAACTTAAACATGATCAAAGTTGTAAAGTTGAGGATAGTGATCACACTCTGGATTTTTGGGATGACAAACCGCCCGACCAAAGTAGATCATAGCCTGATGCGCAGCTAGCCAGCGTTCAGGTGGGAGAACGTCCATAACACGTTTTTCAACTTCTAAAGGACTTGCTGACTTTTTGACAATATCGTGGTGTTTACAAATGCGTTCAACGTGCGTATCAACAGCAAAAGCTGGAATACCAAACCCTACACTCATGACCACGTTAGCTGTCTTACGCCCCACCCCAGCTAAACTTTCTAATTCTTCCCGAGTCTGAGGCACTTGACCATTGAAATCGTCCAAGAGTTGCTGGGCGCATTTTTTTAGAAACTTGGCCTTATTTCGATAAAGTCCTAAGCGTGAAATGTGCTTGGCAATATCTGCCTCGGATGCTGCTGCCATAGCTTCTGGAGTAGGATAAGCTAAAAATAGATTCGGTGTAGCTTTATTAACTGCAGCATCTGTCGTTTGAGCGGATAACATGACTGCCACGAGTAGCTCAAAGTGATTTCTAAAATCTAAACTTGGTTTGGCATCGGGAAATAGGGCAATAATCTCCTCGATGACATGGCGTGCTCGTTTTTTTGATAAAACCATCAGTGTACAATCTCCTTTGCTTGTTCTATATTATAGCATAAATTGATAAAGAAAAAGCCGAGCGTGCTCGACCTTTCTTATACTGTTTTTTCAACTTTTAGGATTTTGACATCATAACTGCCAACTGGTGTTTCTACTGTTGCAATATCACCGGTCTTCTTACCAATCAATGCTTGACCAATCGGACTTTCATTTGAAACTTTTCCAGCAAAGGCATCCGCACCAGCTGAACCAACGATAATGTATACTTCTTCTTCCATCTCACCGACTTCTTGAATGGTAACAGTTTTACCGATGGCAACTTCATCTTTAGCAAATGAATCGCTATCAACAATCACAGCATAGCGAATTTTAGTCTCCAGACTTGAAATTTGTCCTTCAACGAAAGCCTGCTCGTCCTTTGCTGCTTCATATTCACTATTTTCTGATAAATCTCCGTAAGAACGAGCAATCTTAATGCGTTCTACTACTTCTGGACGTCGAACCAATTTCAATTCTTCTAATTCTTGTTCTAATTTTTCCTTTTCTACAAGGGTCATAGGATAAGTTTTTTCAGCCATTACTTTATTTTCTCTCTTCTTTCTATTTTTTGATAAAACAAAATTATGTGGAAAACCACATAATTTAGTTAGAACTTTCACCTGATTGGTTTAATTTGCTATTAACGTGTTCTTCCACATTCTTAGCGTGTTCTTCATAGGTATTTGCAAAATATACAGCCCCTGTCTCCACATTTGCTACAAAATACAAGTACTCTGTCTTACTTGGATTAATAGTAGCTTCGATAGCAGACAGGCTTGGACTATCTACTGGACCAGGCATCAAACCTTGCTTCTTGTACACATTATAAGGCGAGTCAAGATTTGTATCAATTTCAGCATCTTCTTTAAGAGTTGTCTTTTGACCAAGTTTTCCTTGAGCATAAAGAAGTGCAATATTGCTCTGAAGTGGCATAGCTTGGTTCAAACGATTATAAAAGACGCTCGCAATATCTTTGCGATCCTGATCAGTTGATCCCTCTTTTTCAACTAAAGAGGCGAGTGTTAAAACATCATTGACCGTCAGATTCTTGGACTCAATTGTTGAGTAATACTGCGACAGATTGGTATTCATAGCAGCCAACATTTGGTCAATCAGTTCTTCAACCGTGGTTTCTTTTCCATAATCATAAGTAGCCGGGAAGAGATAACCTTCAAGACGATATTTAACACCACTATCCTTGCTCGGCAAAGTAGCTAGAAGCTGCGGATATTTAGCTGCCATTTTTGCAATAAAGTCTTCATCTTGAGCTTTATTTAGAAAATCTTCCTTGCTGAATGGTGTTTTAGTATTCTTGTTCGCAGTTTTTGCAGCATTGACAGTAGTTGCTTCGGCAATTTGCTCCAAGGTGTATCCCTCAGGAATTGTTATCTTGCCAAGAACTGGAGGCTGTGGTGTATCTGTTCCACCTTCTTGTAATTGCTTAGCAATCGTGTCTAAGTCCATACTCTTTTGAAGATTATAGTAACCAGATTGGAAATTGCCATAACTTCTGATTTTTGAATAAAGATTAAAGACTTGAGCGTTCTTAATCAGGCCTTTCTTTTCTAAAATCTCTCCGATTTGTTTGGTGCTAGAACCGGCAGGAATTTCCACTGTCACATACTCTGTTGATTTGGCATCTACTGGTTTCAGCGCTGAAGAGACATAATTGTATCCTACAAAACCAGTAATACCAAGGCCCAATAGGAAAAGTACCAAGACTGTCATCACGATTCGATTGGCTAGGCCGTTTTTACGTTTTTTCTTTTTACTACTATTGGTACGATCCGCACGAGAACGTTTCTTTCCATGAGCAACATCTCTACGGCTTAGCGTTGGTTCTGCAGTAGAAAAGTCTTTTTTAGCTTCTCTTTCATCTGTAGTGTTTGAATCAGGTAACACTGTTTCTTTTATCTCATCTGCAACAGGCGCCACCTTTTCTTGATAAGCTTCCGAATGAGCCACAGAAGTTTGAACCTCTCCAGACTCTATATTTTCCTTCTTAGCAACATCAGCTTGTCCTGGTCCATCAACATTTGATGGAATTTCCGAAATCGTAGAATTACGAACTATATTTTCTAGCACATCTGCCTGAGTATGAACCGTAGGCTCGCTTTGTCCTATTGGCTCTTCTACTTTGATCTTACTAGGTTCTTCCTCCACTGAAGTATCCTTCTCTAGAACCTCATGAGATTTCTCAACAGCAGAAACGAGAGATTCCAAGCTCTCCGCCAATTCCATTTCTTTACCTAAAAGAGGCTGCGCTTCTTCCTGAACTGAGTGATTTTGGGTACCATTGGCTGCTGCCAACTCATTCAAAATCTTCTCTTTAAAACTCAGCGTCTTTTCGTTATCCTGTGAATTTTCAGTCAAAAACCTGATCTCCTTCTTCATAATCCCTAACATTATATCTTAAAAGTCAGATAAATGCAATCATATCCGACTTTTAAAACTATATTATTTATGAAAGTTATATCTGGGGATTTTCCCAAACCATATCAAACCATACTTCATCTGCATAAGTTGAGGACGAAGGTCCTTCATTGACGAAGCCATGCTTCTCATAATAGGCTATCAAATAATCATGACAAGTGAGATTGATACCGTGGCGTTCATCAGCAATCGCAATTTCCTTCATAGTGTCCAACAAGGCTTTTCCTACACCTAAACCCTGTGCTTCTTTAGAAATGGATAGACTGGTCACAGAGATAAATCCGCCTGCCAGATAGCTATAATCTTCAACGTCCTCTGTAAAGGAAATATCTTTTAAATAGCGTTCTGGTCGGACAGGACCTTCTAAATAGCCCAAAATCTTGCCACTTTTTTCTGCAACCAAAAAAGTTGAAGGAATCTTTTCAATGTGTTTCGCCAGTATTTCACGACTAATAGCCTCTTCTGGACTGAAATTTTCCAATTCGATAGCATAAATGGCATCTAAATCAGCCATTTGAGCCTGACGGATAATCATTCTTTCTCCTTAAAATTGGGATTTTTCCATACCATATTTGACCAGATAGCACTAGCGTGACTCGAGTCTGTGATTCCTTCATGAATAAAGCCATTCATTTCATAATAGGCTACTAGCTCATCAGGACAGAGTAGGGTAATTCCCTGCCGATGTTGATGAACAGCTGTCTCCTTGAGAGCTGCAAGCAACAAGGTTCCGACACCCTGCCTCTGAAAATCAGGATGGACGGACAGACTTTGGACGGCAATGAAGCCACCTTCTGAAGGATTAACACCCACCTTACTAAAGAGGTCATCTGTCAAATATCGCGCCTGAACAGCTGGTCCAACAATATAGCCTGCAAGCTGACCATGCAGCTCTGCCAGCAAAAAAGTATCCGAGATGCGTTCAATCCGCTCTTTGAGAACTTCTGCACTGGCCGCTTCTGCTGCTGGAAAATTCAGCTGCTCAATTGCAAGGATTTCCTCCCAGTCACTCAGGTCGGCCTGTCTGATTCGAATTGGTGCTTCCATCCAGGCGCCTCCTACTGAACGTTACTAGTCAGATTGGACAGGAGACGTTCAAAGGAATATTCATAGGTCTGGATATCTCCAGCTCCCATAAAGACGTAAACTGCATTATCGTGGTCAAGAAGTGGAGAGACATTGTCCACATCAATAACCTTGGCACGCTTCACAATCTTTTCAGCCAAATCTTCGACCTTAACATCGCCTTTGTCCACCTCACGCGCAGATCCGTAAATCTGAGCTAAATAGACTGAGTCAGCCTGATTGAGGGCTTCCGCAAATTCGTCCAAGAGAGCAATGGTCCGAGTGAAGGTGTGCGGCTGGAAGATGGCCACAATTTCCTTGCTTGGATACTTCTGACGAGCTGCATCCAGAGTCGCGATAATTTCCGTTGGATGATGGGCAAAGTCATCAATGATAACTGTTTCATTGACAATCTTTTCAGTAAAGCGGCGCTTAACCCCACTAAAGGTCTTGAGATGTTCCCTTACTAGATTCAAGTCAATACCTGCAATGTAGAGGAGACCGATGACCGCTGTCGCATTCATAATGTTGTGACGGCCAAAGCTTGGAATCTGGAACTCACCCAGCTCTTGTCCACGGAAGGAAACTTTAAATCCTGAACCACTAGTAGAACGCAAGAGATCGTGAGCGACAAAGTCGTTGCCTTCTTCCTTGAAACCATAGTAATAAATCGGCGCATTTGAAGTAATACGGCGTAGTTGCTCGTCTTCTCCATAAACGAAGAGCCCTTTTGTAATCTGCTTGGCGTAATCATTGAAAGCATTAAAGACATCTTCCAAGCTTGTGAAATAATCTGGATGATCGAAGTCAATATTGGTGATGATCGAATATTCCGGATGATAAGGCATAAAATGACGCTCGTACTCGTCTGATTCAAAGACAAAATACTTAGCATTAGCAGAACCGCGACCTGTACCGTCCCCAATTAGATAGCTAGTATCTGTGATATTAGACAGAACATGAGAAAGAATACCCGTTGTAGAAGTTTTCCCGTGAGCACCTGCTACTCCTAAGCTGACAAAGTCACGCATAAAGCTACCCAAAAATTCATGGTAGCGCTTGTAGCTAATACCATTGGCATCTGCATAGGCAATTTCCACATTGTTATCTGGACGGAAGGCATTACCGGCAATAATTTCAAAATCTGACTGGAGATTTTTCTCATCGAAAGGCAAAATGGGAATCCCAGCCTGCTCCAGACCACGCTGAGTGAAATAATATTTATCAACATCGCTCCCCTGAACCTTATGGCCCATCTGATGCAACATCAAAGCCAAAGCGCTCATACCTGAGCCCTTAATTCCGATAAAATGATAGGTTTTCGTCATGATTACTCCTTAAATCTTAAACAACTGAAGCCTTATTGCCCTTGGGCATCTGAACTCAACTTGGTGATGTCCAATTCCTGTGCCTTTTTATGCTTATTGTGTTTTTCTCGCTTCTTGCCCTTGTTATAGACTTGGCTGTTTTTGAGAAAATCGTAGTTATTCCTTTTCTTTTTTTCTGGATTCGTTGGTACTTCTATGAGAGGTTGAGACTGAACATCCGCTAATATATAGCTATCTTGCTTTAGCTTATCACTGAACTTCGTCAACTCCCCTGGATTTTCCTTTTGGAAAGGGGCTGTTGGTTTAACTGGATTCCCCTCAAAAGGAGGTGCCACTTTCCGACTACGAACCTTATTTGGGAGCTTGCTCGTCAAATAAGCAGCCGAACGTTTTTTCCTCAGATCAGCCCGAGCTTCCTCTCGTGCTTGCTCAGCATAGCGAATAGCTGGATCCTTCTTATCAATCGGCTTTTTAAAGTCCGTAACTGGAGCTTGCTTCTTTCTAGCTTTACTTACAGTTTGACTAGGAGCAGGATTTTCTGGCTTAGCAATCGGCATCCATTCTAAATAATTACGGTCCTGGTAGTCCCCTTTAATGTTACTAATCAGATCCAACTCATCGTACAAATTCATGTGCGGCATTTCTGTCAACATGATTTCGTCATCAGCAATTATAGGAAATTTAGTATTTGTCATAGCATGTCCTTTCAACTCTTCATTATTATAAACTATTCAAACTATTTTTCAAGCGATTCAGAAGAAATTCCAAGAATTTCTCGAATTTCTTCCATCGAAAGACTGGAGCGAGACTCAGCGCCATCCAGAATTGTTGAAACCAGATTTCGTTTAGTATCCTGTAATTCCTGAATTTTTTCTTCAATAGTTCCCCGTGTAATCATACGATAAACTTTTACATTCCGTTCCTGCCCAATACGATGAGCCCGACCAATAGCTTGGGCTTCTACTGCAGGATTCCACCAAAGATCCACTAAAATAACAGTATTTGCACCAGTTAGATTGAGACCGACACCACCAGCTTTAAGAGAAATCAGAAAGGCTGATCTTTCTCCTTGATTAAAGGCTTTGGTCATCTCCTGACGTTCTTTTGCTGGAGTTGAGCCTGTGATTTTGAAGGACTCCATTCCCATCTGGCTCAGTTCTTGCTCGATAATATCCAGCATGCCACGGAATTGTGAAAATATCAGAACACGATGTTCACCGTCCTGGATCTGCTCTAACAGCTCCCGCAAACTTTCCAGCTTGCCACTTTCCCCATCATAATCATCCATAAAAAGCTTGGGAGTATCACAAATTTGACGGAGTCGCATAAGACCTGATAAAATTTCAATTTTGCTGCGATTGATTTCTTCCTCCGTTGCATGGAGAATTCGCTCCTGCATTTGCTTGAGCAGAGCTAGATAAATCGTTTTCTGGCTGTCTGCAAGTTCGTTACGGTAAGAGACTTCAATCAAATCAGGAAGTTCTTGCAAGACTTCTTCTTTTTTACGCCTCATAACAAAGGGTTTGATATAGCGCGCAACCGTTTTTGCCGACATCTTCAAAAAAGCTTTCTTGCTCGGTAATAAGCCCGGAAGGACGATCTGGAAAATAGACCAAAGTTCACCTAGATGATTTTCAATCGGCGTGCCAGACAAGGCATAAGTCCGCTCCACCTCAAATGCTCTCAGATATTGAGCAATCTTACTCTGATCATTTTTCATGACCTGTGCTTCGTCCAATATCAAATAGTCAAAATGAAGTCCCTGATACTCTTCAACATCTTGTCTGAAGGAAGCATAGCTGGTAATGGTAATCTGATGGTCTTCTGCAATCACAGCATCTCGAACATTTTTCAGTCCATACACAACAGCCACATCTAGGTCTGGAGCAAATTTGGCAAACTCATCGCTCCAGTTGTAAATCAGGCTAGACGGCGCCAAAATCAAAACTTTCTTAGACTTGGTCAAATGAGCAGTCAAGAAAGAAATGGTCTGAAGGGTCTTTCCCAAACCCATGTCATCGGCTAGAATACCACCAAATCCATATTTATTCAGCATGGATAGCCATTTTACACCCGTCTCCTGATAATCTCGAAGCTCTGCCTGAACTTTCAGCTTAGGCAGAGGAAAATCCTCAGGGTGGGTCAAATCATAAGCCAGCTGGCGAAAATCCTCCGACAAGTCAACCCTTTCCTGATCTTTGAACAATTCAGAGAGTTGATAGGCAGCCAGGCTATGCGTTTGGATGACCCCATTTCGGGAGTGTTTGCTTCTCAATTGTTGCAGGGTCTGGCTGATTCGCTTACTATTCTCATCAAAAATCACAACTTGACCCGTCTTGCTGATAAAGTAATCCTTTTGGCTCATCAGCGAATCTAGGACATCATCTACCTCAGACTGGTCGATACCAGTAAAATCAAAGCCAATATCTAAGAGCCCACCATTCATACTGATGGAAACCTTCGGAGGTGCTGTTTGTGATAGACTCTGCAGCTCATCTGACAAGTAGACATTGCCTAGTGCTCTGAAGCGTGGAATCAAGACAGAGAAGAAACGGTAAATTTCTTCGGGTCGTAAAGGCGGACGCTGGCTGATAAAATCATCTGCAAAACCTGCCTCCAGCATTGCTTTAAAAACTTGCTGTTCCCGCTCAAAATTGCTGGCAAAAGGTAGGTTTCTCAGCTCTTCTCGGCTGGTTACGGTCTGACTACCATAATCAAAGACAAGATCCAGCAATACTTGCTTGTCAGCCTCCAAATTAAAATCGAAATCCACGGTAAAATCATGAATGAACAGTCGCTCAGGTGCTGTCACACGGCCAATTTTTTTAAACTCAAGCAGACTCACTGCCAGTTTGGACTGCTCAGACACATCAAACTGCAGGCGCTTGACGCGCTCTTGCTCAATCGGCAATTCCTGTAATGCCTTGATTAACTTGGTCTGCTCAGTCGTCAGCTGATAGAAGGTCTGATTATGAAAAAGAAATTGACCTCCATAGAGCAGCTTATAATTCTTTTCAGATATCAGCAGCACAAAAAAGTTTTCACGCTCTTGCACCTCAAACTGATAAATCCCCGCTTCTTCATGCAAGTCTTGGAAAAATACCTCAGCATAATCATAAAAGCTATATTCCAAACGAAACGAAGTGAGATTCATCAAGCGAGTCACGCCTTCCTCAAAAAGACTGGCTGGAAAATAAAGGTGCCGCCCAGCATTGGGAAAGACCAACGAAGAGTCCTGCCCCTTATAATCCGTCACCAAGCCTCGTAAAAATTCTAATAGGTCTTGACTAGCTTCATCAAAATTCTCCATTCGAATAGGCTCATAGTAGTTCTTACCGATTTGATAATGCCCACCCTTATTCAAGGTTCTCAAAAAGGACAAAATATCACGCACTACATAAGAGCGCTCATCCGGCAACCGGCTAATCCGCAGACTCCATAAAAATTGTCCTGTGTAAGTATCTTCCTGTCCAGTCGCTGATAGCTCATAACGCATTTGCTGACTGGATTTATCTAGCAAAATCTTATCCAAAAATAGACTGCCAAAAGAAACCAACTTCTGGGCTTCCTGACTAGAAGACTCTTTTTCTGTCATCTTCGCCAGCAGATCTTTACCCGCCGGATCATTTTTCAAAAAATATTCCAAAGCAGCCAGATGGGCGCAGTACTTCTTCTTTTGAAAAAAATCACAGGAACAGAAAACTGCCTCATCATCTAGACTATAACGTAGATTGTACTGATCCACGCGCGTGTATAAAAAGGAATCTTTGACGTCAAGAATTTCGACTTTTTTGCTATCACAGAGGGCAATTCCTTCCGTTCGAATTTTACCAGGAATTAATTTAGCCATACCTACCACCTAACATTTATCCCTTTATTATACCATAGGACAGCTATAAAAACGAAATAGAATTTCTTTATTTGCAAACATTCTTTGAAGTAGAATGAGCGAGAGCTTTTCCTACAACAAAAAGCCATCCATTTGGACGGCTTTGCTACATTATTTTACTTCTAACAAACCGATATCTCCATCTTCACGACGATAGATAACATTCGTTGTACTATCTTCAACATCTGTGTAGATGAAGAAGTCATGTCCCAACAAATCCATTTGCAAAATAGCTTCATCTAGATCCATTGGTTTCAAATCAATATGCTTAGAACGTACTACTTTGGAAGATGCTGCATCAGCTTCTTCTACTAAAGCATCAGTGAACAACTGGCTAGTTGCAACCTTGTTCCGGTTTTTCTTTTCAATCTTTGTCTTATTCTTACGAATCTGACGTTCAATTTTATCGATAACTAGGTCGATAGACCCGTACATATCTTGCGAAACATCTTCTGCCCGAAGGGTAATAGAACCAAGGGGAATCGTTACTTCGACTTTCGCCGTCTTCTCCCGGTACACTTTCAAATTTACCCGTGCATCAAGTTCTTGCTCTGCTTGGAAATACTTCTCAATCTTCTCAAGTTTAGAAA
>CAUUSJ010000054.1:0-10042 GCA_963547765.1 uncultured Streptococcus sp.
TTCAATTGAAGAAATACTCACCAAAACTTCGCAAACACGTTGTGTTTACAGAAGTGAAGTAAGCATTCAATACGAATCAATACAGAAGAAAGACGCTGATTTCAAGCGTTTTTTCTTTTTGTCAAATTCAGTACATCGCAATATAAATCAACCGAATCACTACCTTTTTCACTACCTTTATTTTAAATAAGAATATTGATTCGGACAATCAAAAGTAAGAGGAGCTTCATTACGAGGCTCCTCTTTTTTCTATGCTTGCTCCAATATCTATTTTATTATTTAACTATAATAAAACAGTACATGAATTAATGTATCCAGCTTTATTTAGCTCGATAAGCTGGAATCTGTTTACTTACGGTATTCCTCTACTTTAGATTCATACTTTTTTAAAAGTTCCCGTGAGTAAACTTTTTCATGTATCGAGTTTCTAACTTCTTTCCAGAGAATAGCCGCAACTTTTAACTTATTAGAATAACAATCGCTCAATTCATCTAAACAAAAGTCTTTTAGAAACTGATTCCATTGGCAAGCCGAACTATCATACTTGGCATAATCTGACTCACCATAATATATTTTAATCATATCTTGAATAGTGAATTTTATATCTTTATCCCTTTTTACTTTTCGCCAAGCCGTCGCCATATCAGCACTAAATTTAAAGGGACTAATGCCTGTTACAGCTGAAAAATAATCTCGAAATTTTTGGTTAAAAGAAAAACCACAGTTAAGTAACGGAGTCTCCAAGGCTATCACTTCGGTTTGACTTTTGTTTCCTTTACTCAAAAATTTTTCTATTTTATTTCCCTTAAAATACTGTTCGATAATATAGTTTAATTCTTGCTTCGTACATCTATACTCTAATCCAAGGGACTTACAAATTTGTGAAAGTTCTTCTCGATACCAGTAGTATCTATTAAATTCTTCAAATGATTTTATATCTAGAAAATCAGGTCTTTTTTCTCCCATATGCACACCTTAATAAATCAAATTTGTCATACAATCAATCTACTTGCCAACTTGTAAACCTATCATATCTCTTTACTTTTTCATTTCAAGCTATCAAGCTCAATTTTAAGCAACTCTGGAAATTTCTTACTAATACCCCTTAAAGCATTTCCAAACGCTTTTCTCTCATATTCTTTTAAGTTTGCAAACTTTCAATAGTTTCATTCGGATTTCCTTAAAATATGGTCTACTCGTCTATATTCTTAACCCCTCTATAACTGCTCTCCTTGTATTAAGATTGAATAAACGGAATACAATCATAACTTCTCATATTATATCATTATTTCTAAGATATTATTTCTATCGACTTCAAATCCTTCAGAAAAGAGAGTAGAAATGGATAAAATTCGGCGAAAAACTCTTATAAAGTTCCAAGAAAACCCTTACTTTTGAAAATCTTCATTTTAATGCAATAAATTTTGACAGATGCTCTACTAGCCTTTATAATAGTATTATTACTAAAATTAGGGAGAGTATGTCCATGCCAAATAATGAAGAGAACAAAGGTATGTTTCGTAATTTTTTAGGTGGCTTTAAGCGTCTTATAAAAGGAGAAGAGGACGAATCATCCACTTCTGCGGTTCATAACAATGAAGGAAGTAACCCACAAGTCAATGTGAACCCAGAAGATAGAGAAAATTTCCTCATTGAGAAAGCTTTGGAATCGATCCAATACTACGACCGCTTGGATGTTATGAATATCGGTGGAGAAGAAGTAGACGAATCTCCAGCTGTAGAAAGCGAAGCTAGTCTGGAGCAAGAAAAAATGGCAGCGAAAAGCCAGGCAGCTAGCACGACAGAATCTGCTGAGACGAGCATTTCTTCAGATTCTATGAAAAAGAGGGGCTTGAAGAGCACTGCTGATTCGATATCTCTATCATTAAGTATAGAAAGTAAAAAGGCCTCTCGTAGTTTGGAAGTAACCGAATCACAGACACAAAGTTTAGAAGTTGGGCAATCTGATAGCAAGGAAACGGATACTTCTGCTAGCTTGTCAATTGCGCAAAGTTATGCCTTCGAGCAATCAATCCTTGAAGAAAATAGAGCGTCGCTGAGCTTATCAATTTTCGAATCTGTATCTCAAAGCATGGCTGCTGAAGAGTCTCTCGGTGCGGACAACGAAGCATCGCTGAGCCTATCTGTAGCTGAGTCGGTTTCTCAAAGCATCGCGATCCAAGAATCGATCAGTGCGGAAATCGAAGCGTCTATCAGCTTGTCCGTGGCTGAGTCTATTTCTCAGAGCGTTGCCATCCAAGAATCTATTAGTGCAGAATTGGAAGCATCTCTTAGCCTGTCGGCAGCAGAATCTGTGTCTCAAAGTATCGCGATTCAGGAATCCATTAGCGCAGAATTGGAAACGTCGCTGAGCTTATCTATCGCTGAATCTGTATCTCAAAGTATCGCGATTCAGGAATCCATTAGCGCAGAATTGGAAGCATCTACCAGCTTGTCCGTGGCTGAATCTGTGTCTCAAAGCATCGCCATCCAAGAATCGATCAGCGCGGAAGTCGAAGCGTCTATCAGCTTGTCCGTGGCTGAATCTGTTTCTCAAAGCATTGCTATCCAAGAATCGATCAGTGCAGAAATCGAAGCGTCTATCAGCTTGTCCGTGGCAGAGTCTATTTCTCAAAGCGTTGCTATCCAAGAATCTATCAGTGCAGAAGTCGAAGCGTCTATCAGCTTGTCCGTGGCGGAGTCTGTGTCTCAAAGTATCGCCATCCAAGAATCTATCAGCGCGGAATTGGAAGCATCTACTAGCTTGTCCGTGGCTGAATCTATTTCTCAAAGCATTGCAGTCCAAGAATCCATCAGCACGGAATTGGAAGCATCTACTAGCCTATCTGTAGCTGAGTCAGTTTCGCAAAGCATTGCTATCCAAGAATCCATCAGCGCGGAATTCGAAGCGTCTAACAGCTTGTCCGTGGCAGAGTCTATTTCTCAGAGCGTTGCCATTCAAGAATCAATCAGTGCAGAAATCGAAGCGTCTAACAGCTTGTCCGTGGCGGAGTCAGTTTCGCAAAGCATTGCCATCCAAGAATCCATCAGTGCAGAAATTGAAGCATCTACCAGCTTGTCCGTAGCCGAGTCTATTTCGCAAAGCATTGCTATCCAAGAATCTATCAGCGCAGAAATCGAAACATCTACCAGCCTATCCGTTGCCGAATCTGTTTCACAAAGCATCGCCATCCAAGAATCGATCAGCGCAGAAATCGAAGCGTCTAACAGCCTGTCTGTGGCTGAGTCTGTATCTCAAAGCATTGCCATTCAAGAATCAATCAGTGCAGAATTGGAAGCGTCTATCAGCTTGTCTGTAGAGGAATCCGAAGTCTTAGATAGAGCTATTGAACAGTCTATTATGACGGAAAACGAAGTGTCTACGAGCTTATCTATCGTAGAGTCTGAGGCACTAAGTAAAGCGATCGAGTTATCAATTAGTGCAGAAAATGAAGCGTCTATCAGCCTATCTGTAGCGGAATCCGAAGCCTTAAGTCGAGCAATTGAACTATCTATTAGCGCGGAGAACGAGGCATCACTGAGCCTATCTGTTACTGAAAATGAAATCCAAAGCATCGCTATTGAACAGTCTATCAGCCTAGAAAATGAAGTATCTACTAACCTGTCTATCGCGGAATCACAAGCGAAAAGCGTGGCCGTAGAGCAGTCTATCAGCTTGGAACAAGAACAGTCACGCAGCCTGTCTATCGCGGAATCACAATCACAACATGCGGCGGTGGAACAATCCCGCAATCTGGAACAGGAATATTCATACAGTTTGGCAGCTGCGGAATCAAGAGCGAAAAGAGATACTATTGAGCAATCTACCAGCTTGGAGCAAGAACAATCATTTAGTTTATCTACTGCAGAATCTAAAATCCTCAGCAGAGCCGTTGAACAATCAATCAGCGTCGAACAGGATCATTCGTTCAGCATTTACCTTGCCCAATCTGAAGCCCAAAGTAAGATCATTGAGCAGTCTATCAGCCTAGAGCAAGAACAGTCACGCAGCCTGTCTGTTGCTGAATCGCAATCGCAAAGTATCGCTATTGAGCAATCAATGAGCGTGGAAAGAGAGCGTTCAATCAGTCTATCTATTGCTGAATCACAGTCACAAAGAATGATCATTGAACAATCAATCAGTGCAGAGAGAGCCCATTCGATCAGTCTGTCTGCTGCCGTATATCAATCGCAAAGCATGGCTTCTGAGTTCACTACTGTCACACAGAATCTATCAACCTTAGCCATGATTACTAAAAGACAGAAAAAATAAGCTTAGAACAAGCAGCGAATGAATACTGAAAGGAACTAATATGATTAGAAATATTCTATCAAGTAATGGTAAAAGTCTAGGAATCACCGACATCCTGCCCCAGTATGGTGAAGACTATCGTCTCTCTGTCATGAACGGAACAGTTGACTATCGAACAATCCCCCTAGGAGCCTACGATTTATTCAAACAAAGCTCCAGCAAACAGGATTATCTGGCAGACATTGAAAAAATTAAAACAATGGGCTTCAATACCTACCAGCTGTCCTTTTCATGGACTCGCCTCTTCCCGACAGGAGAAGAGCGGAGACCCGATGCTAAGGTCCTTGCTTTCTATGAGTCAATTATCGATGCACTGCTCGAAAATGACATCGAACCAATTGTAAGCCTGTCTCATTTCGATTTCCCGCTTCATTTGTATGAAAAATACGGAGCATGGAAAAGTCGGCAAATGATTGCCATGTATGAAAAGTATTGCGAAGCCGTTTTGACCCACTTTAAAGAAAAAGTCACCTACTGGATCACCTTTAAAGAAATGAGCGCTCTGTCTTATTTGCCATTCTTAGGCGCTGGGCTACACTTTGACAGCACAGAAAACCAAGAACAACAAATTTGGCTGGCTGCCCACCATCAGCTAATCGCATCCGCAAACGTGGTTAAGCTCGGTCAAACCATCAATCCAACCTTCCAATTTGGTAGCTTGATTACCATCAATAGTGACTCCCACCAAGAAAATCACTCAGCTACTGATGCCTTGGGCCATGAGCTGAACAGACGTAAAAACTACATTTTTACAGATGTGCAGACCAAGGGCCACTATCCAAACCACTTCCTTCGCTACATTGAGCGAAATCAGCTGGATCTGGGCATTACGGAAGAGGATGTCTTCGCCTTAAGGGAAGGCATCGTGGACTTTGTTGCCTTCTCACATTATGCGGCGGAAAATATCCAAGATTTGTTTACCAACAAATATGTCCGCAAAAATGTAGAAACTTGTCTGGCACAACCTGTCCTTCTTCGAATTGCCATGTCTGAGCTATACGAGCGTTACCACAAGCCTCTCTTGGTCATTGAGACTTGTTCTGAGGTCTCTGACCACCCGCAATTAGCTAAGAACATTCAAGACAACGTTCAAGAAATTATTAAATCCGTTGAAATTGACGGGATTGAGTTGCTTGGCTACACGCCATTTAGCTGGAGCGATGTAAACATCTAAGATCCAGTCCCAAGTTCAAAACATAGAAAAATCTCCCCGAGAAAGTGGATAATCACTTATGGGGAGATTTTTGATGTTTTAGAATAGAATCAAAGCCTTACTCTTTTCCTTTGCTATCTCTAAAAATCCGATAGCTGGTCTCAGCGACAGGCAGGCCGATGATGGTGTGCATATCACCTGTAATTGAGCGAATAAAGCGAGGATCCAGCTCCTGAAAGCCGTAAGCACCCGCCTTATCCAGCGGACGCTTCTCATGCAGATAGGCCTCGATGACAGGCTCTAATTCTGGGTAATAATTCACAAAGTCCACCTGAGCCACGGTGTAAAAAACTTCCAGAAAATCCTGCATACGTAGGCAAACCGAGGTCACTACATGGTGGCTCTTGCCAAAGTAAGAGCGAAACATCTGGCCGGCTTCAGCTAAATCCTGTGGTTTATTGTAAATCTGACCATCCACCACGACGATAGTGTCAGCCGAAATATAAAGAGTATCGGCTTCCAAGTCCAAATCAGACTTGGCTTTGGAAATCTCACAACAAATCTTGGCTGCCTTGGTCAGAAAATCCTGATCATCGATGCTTGCCATACAATGCTCTTCGATAGCTCGCTCATCCACTTCTACAGCCTGAATCTCTGGATTCAAAAAGCTCAGCAATTCCTTGCGTCTGGGCGACGTAGATAGCAGGACAAAGCGGCGAATCTCTCCTTTTTCACCTTCCCTTTGGTAGTCAAAAACCGTCTTCATGATTGTCCTCCTATGTCCTTTAATTGAAAGAGTTCTTCCACTCGCAAATCAAAAACCTGAGCGATTTTTAAAGCCATCTCTAGCGAGGGATTGTAACGATTATTTTCCAAGTGCAAGATCGTTTCGCGCCGCATACCGATGCGGTCAGCTAATTCCTGCTGGGTCATGCCTCTGGATTCACGGACAGATTTGAGATTGGTGATAATATTGCTTTCCTTGGCCATTTTTAACCTCTCTTTTCAAATAAAAAGAAGACAAATCCAAAGAGCAAAACCAAGACACCAATCATGATAAAAAATATTCCAGTATTGACTGTGATAGCTCCTATATTGGCGCTGAGCCCTGCAAGCACCAGCAAAGTTGCTATACAGATGGCAAACATCAAAGTTGCTGCTTTTGCCAGATTGTCATAAAAGCGCTCGTCTGCTCTTTCCTTGACCTTTTTCAAGGCAAAAAATAAAAGAAAGAGAAACTGGATAGCGAGGAAGCCTCCCAAAGCAATGTACTTTATAAAAGGCGGATTGGTACTTGGAGTCCATAACCAGATTCCGATAGTATAGATAGAGGTTGCTGAAAGAGTCAATAGATTATAAAATTTCATAGTTAGATCATAGACCTGCTTTTCTTGAACTTCTTTCATCCTCTTAGGCCATGGTTTCATGTGAAACCAAGACCAGATACTCACGAGCTGACCTAAACTTACTAAACCGACAATCATCCACTTGGCTGTCCAGCTGAGATTGCTGGGAGCAAGGAAAACAGCGAAATCAATAAAGAGAGCGGTGGCAACCAGCAAAATGAGGCCACCCATTTTTTGACTTTTTTTCATGATAGACTCCTTTCGTGTGTTAGGAATATTTAACACCTTTATGTTATAAATATATCACATACAAGAATAAAAGACAAGCATTTATGTGCTATTTGAGAATTTTTTTATTTCCGCAAACAAAAGCCCCAGAATTTCTCTGGGGAGCTGGCTTATTCTTTACCAATACAATATTCTTGGTGTTCCTGCAAGCTTTCATCGGTCTGAATGGTCACTTTGACAATGCCGTAATCCAAGAGCTTTTGGCGCAGGACAGCCTGCGTTTCAGCCAGCAAATTGGGATTTTCCAAACAGATATGAAGCATGGCATATTTTTCCAAACCATCCGTTGTCCAGACATTGAGCTGGGTGATGGCTCGCACGTTTTCCAGCACTGCTATTTCCTGATAAAGCTGACTGAGATCCACATCGTTGGGCACATGGTCTAGGAGAATCTGGATATTCTTCCAAAATTTTGGCAGGGCCTTGCTGAGAATAAAGCCTGCGATGACGAGAGAAAGCAGCGGATCCAGGAAATACCAATCGGTGAAGCGCAAAATGAGAGATACGAGAATAACCGCTAGCCAGCCCAAAATATCCTCAAGAAAATGCAAACTAAGAATAGATTCATTGTGACTATGTCCATGGCTGACCACTCGGCTGGCTGCTGTATTGACGACAATAGCGACAATTCCCAAAACCAGCATGCCATCATAATTTACCTTCTCAGGAGCGAATAATTTAGGAATATTTTCCACGATAACCAAGGTCGAACCGATCAACAAAATCACTGAGGTCAAGAGGGCCCCCAGCAGGCTGTAGCGTTTATATCCTAGGGTATAGTTGCAGTCTTCTTTTCTAGTGGAAATCTTCTCAAAAAAAGTCGATAGGCCAATAGCCAAGGCATCTCCTGTGTCGTGAATTGCATCCGCTAAGACAGCACTGGAATGAAAGAGAAGGCCAAAGATAAATTCAATAATAGCAAAAGAAAAGTTCAAGAGAAAAGCGATTGTCATATTTTTACTGGATTTCATGTGAACCTCCTTATTTATTTTCCTAAAAGAATGCGATTTATGGTATAATCTAATCAATACCGAACACTCTGTTCAATTATATTATCCACTATTGTCAGAAAGGAAACAAGAGCCAGTTCATGCCCTTTGTCTCTTAGCAGACAAAAAGCTCTTTTTGTACGGAATTTCCATGGATAGACGAGTAAAAAAATCACGCGCAGCCATTTACCAATCCTTTATCAGCCTGCTCAATCAGAAAAGCTACGAAAGCATCACCGTTCAGGAAATCATTGATCTAGCAGATGTGGGCCGCTCCACCTTCTATAGCCACTTTGAGACCAAGGAAACCCTGCTAGAGGAACTCTGCCAAGAGCTCTTTCAGCATACCTTTATCGAGCGCTCTGAAGGACGCGATTTATTTGAAGCGACGGCCCATATTTTCCATCACTTTCGGAAAAATCAGGATCGGATAGCCACCCTTCTCCTAGCTAAAAATACTTATTTCATCAACCGCTTGAAAATCGAGCTAGAGCGCTATCTCTTTCCCATGATTGAGCAGACATTATTGCAGAAAAAAAGTCATCTGCCGGACAACTTTTTAAAAAATTATGTGACATCAACTTTTGTGGATACGGTCAGCTGGTGGTTGCAGCAACGAAATCAGGTTGACGAAGAAACGATTTCTCACTATTTTCTGGACTTGATGGACTAAGCCGCAATTCGCCTATCATTTTCTGAAAAGATATGGTATAATCGTTCCTTGACGTACGAAAGGAGATTGACTATTTATGAAAAAAGAACACTCACCATTTTTAATTCCAGGTATAGTGATGATCGGGATAGCACTACGGGCTCCTTTTACTGTTTTGCCTATCGTTCTGACAGACATTGCGGAGGGGCTACAGGTTCCAGTTAGCTCCCTGGGCCTCTTGACCAGTCTGCCTTTGATTATGTTTGCCCTCTGCTCTATCTTTGCTCCGCGCTTGGCGCAAAAGATGAGCTTGGAAAAACTGTTTGCTCTTGTGTTACTCGTGCTAACTCTAGGCTCGCTGATTCGCGTATTTAATCTTCCCTTACTTTATACGGGAACTATTATTTTAGGAGCAGCTATTGCTGTCTTAAATGTCCTTCTTCCGAGCTTGATTCAGGCCAATCAGCCACATCGTGTCGGTCTTTTGACAACTCTTTATATCACATCAATGGGGCTGTCGATCACGATTCTGTCTGCTCTGGCTGTTCCCATCGTTCAAATGAGCTCTTGGCAAGGTCTCATTTGGGTGTCGACCCTGATTTGCCTTGTGATTCTCTTGGTTTGGCTACCCAATGTCAAATATAGCCATCGCTTGGCGGCTAAACAGCAAGGAAAGCAAGAGCAAGGAGCTCTTCTAAAAAATCCAAGAGTCTGGGCCTTAATTTTATTTGGTGGCTTACAGTCACTACTCTTTTATACCAGTATGACTTGGTTGCCAACCTTGGGACAGCAAGCCGGCCTTTCTACTGATACGACAGGCTTACTAGCAGCCGTCTTTTCTCTGATTAGCCTGCCCTTTTCAATGACAATTCCTAGTTTGACAGCGCGCTTGAAAGCTCGTCAACGTCTGGTTATGATTGGCTTGGTTTCTGCGGCAGGTCTGATCGGCATTACCATGCTCTTTATTCGGACAGACTCCTTTGCTTATTGGCTGATTCTTAATCTGCTCATTGGTATGTCTGTCAGTGCCCTCTTCCCCTATCTCATGGTGACCTTCTCCCTCAAGACCTCTACACCTGCGCAAACGGCTCAACTATCTGGACTGGCTCAAACTGGAGGATACATCCTAGCCGCCTTCGGCCCGAGCCTCTTTGGCTACAGCTTTGATTTATTCCATTCTTGGACACCAGCCATCCTCATCCTCCTCGGACTGACCGTCATCATGACTATGAGCCTCTTTTTCATAGAAACAAAGTATAAATTTCTAATTATCTTTTTATATTTTCTTAAATGCTCGTAAAG
>CAUUSJ010000055.1:0-9654 GCA_963547765.1 uncultured Streptococcus sp.
CTCCTTTGTGGTTTTGGCGGTAATTAGAGATTTTTACCTCCCACAAGTATGCTTTTTGCATACTTTTCTATTATACACTAATCTTTTCAAAATGCAAGAAAAATTCTTATATTTTCTCGTTTTTATGGTAAAATGGTTACATGGTATTATTAAAAATTGCTTCTGTATTATTTATCTTTTTAACACTTATCTTATCGATTATCGCGGTGAAGGTCTTCAAGCTAAGAAAATTTGGCTTGAATTTTGCAGATTTGGCTTTCCCTTTTTTTGCCGTGGAGTTTTATATCATTTCAGACAAGGCCTTCTACCACAGTCTTTTGCCTCACCTATTATTCGTCTTGTCTGGCCTAGCTATTGCCATCACAGCCTATTTTCTTAGAAAAAAACGGACTTTCTACTATCCTAAGTTCTTTAAATTCTTCTGGCGGGCTGGTTTTATCTTGACCTTCTTTATGTACCTAGCCATGGTCATCGCCCTCTTTTTATAAATGTAAACCACAACCCATCGGTCATAGCCGATGGGTTTTTCATATGCGAGACTTACGAGTCATTCTGCTATTTAGAAACAAGGACCTTCCGATTCTCTTGGTCTTATTCATGAATCTCTAGAGGCAGGCCATCGGGATCAAAGAAGAAAGCCATCTTACGGCCGTCGAAGTCGTCATAGCGCAGCTCGGTATGAGGAATCTCCAAACGATCAAATTCCGCTAGCGTTTCTTCAACATCTGTCACTCGGAAAGCCAGATGCCGCAGGCCAGTATGCTCTGGAGCTGGCAAGGCTGGTCGCTTGGGAGCCTCTTCCTTGATGAAAATTTCCAGCGTCAGATTTCCCTTGCGAACATTAAAGAGAATGTCCTGCTTGTCGGGCCGATGGTGCTCATCCAGCATGTCAAAGCCCAGCTTGTCCACATAAAACTCTCTGGTCCTAGCATAATCATGACCAATAATCGCAATATGGTGAATACTATCTAGTTTCATAATTTTTTCCTTTCATTCCTCAGTAGAGAAAATCTGCCGGCTAACTGCTGGCAGATTTGCATTTATAGGATGTTATTCTTGTTAACCAACTGCTCAGGAAAACGTTTAACTCGTCTGCAAAACTTTTCTCGGCTTGGTTCCTTCGGCTGGTCCGATAACGCCTGCTGCTTCCAGTTCTTCCATAAGACGAGTGGCTCGATTAAAGCCGACGGAGAGTCGCCGCTGGATCATAGAAGCGCTGGCCTTTTGTGTCTCGATAACCAAGGCCTTGGCTTCTTCAAAGAGGGGATCACCTTCATCGTCGCCACCACCAGACTCCATATCGCTTTCAGATACTTCACCAGGATCAAAGCTATCATCATAATCAGCTTCAGCTTGATTCTTGACAAAGGCAACGATGCGCTCCACATCTTCATCTGAGATAAAGGAACCCTGCAGACGGACTGGATGGTTTTCATCAATAGGCTTAAAGAGCATGTCTCCTCGACCCAAGAGCTTTTCCGCCCCATTTTCATCCAGAATGGTCCGACTGTCTGTCCCGCTGGACACAGCAAAGGCGATCCGAGAGGGCACATTGGCCTTGATCAGACCCGAGATAACATCTACAGATGGCCGCTGAGTAGCCAGAATCATGTGAATCCCAGCTGCACGCGCTTTTTGTCCCAACCGGATAATGGCGTCTTCCACTTCCTTGCTGGCCACCATCATAAGGTCAGCCAGCTCGTCCACGATGACGACGATTAAAGGCAGGGGAACCTGCTTGTACTCTGATTGGGCATTGTACTCGGCTACTTTAGCATTATAGCCAGCAATGTTACGGGCACCGACCTTGGAGAAGAGTTCATAGCGTTTTTCCATCTCATCTACAACCTTCTGGAGTGCACGGCTAGCTTTACGTGGATTGGTTACGACTGGGATAAGCAAGTGGGGAATGTCATTATAAACGGACAGCTCTACCATCTTAGGATCCACCATCATAAACTTAACTTCATCCGGTCGGGCCTTCATGAGAATGCTGGCGATAATACCGTTGACGGCCACAGATTTACCAGAGCCAGTAGAGCCCGCCACCAAGAGGTGAGGCATCTTAGCCAAGTCAAAGGAGCGGACAGAGCCGTTGACAGCCTTACCAAGAGGAATTTCTAGGAGCTTGCTAGCATCCGTCTTGGACTGATCCCAGAGTTCTCGGAAGGTCACGGTCGCAATTTCAGAGTTGGGTACTTCAATCCCGACAAGAGACTTCCCAGGAATTGGTGCCTCAATTCGCACATCCTTGGCAGCTAGGGCCAGAGCCAAGTCATCAGCCAGATTGGAGATCCGATTGACCCGAACGCCGACAGCTGGCTTAACCTCGTACTTGGTGACAGAAGGCCCGATTTCAGCCCGCTCAACAGTAACCTTAATCCCAAAACTAGCAAATGTTTCTTCTAAAATCTTGATATTCTCTCGGACAATCCTCTTTTCTTTGGACTGATTTTTGGGCTTATCAGGCGCAAAGAGATTGATAGTGGGTAATTTATAGTCTAGACTTTCTTTGGTCGTAAAATCTACCTCTACGTCCGCCTCTGCTTCTTCTATTTCCTCTTCGCGGTCAAAGTCCAGGGGCTCATGGGGATCATACTCCCCCTCTTCAGCATAGTCCGCCTCATCAAAGTCCATAGGCGAGTAAGACAAATCCTCATCATCTAAAATCTTTCCCGTTTTAGGGTCCACTTCAGTTTCTGCCTGCTCTACCTCAATGGCTTGCATAGCTGCCTGTGCGGCTTTCTCCTCCCGCTCAAGGAAACGAAGCTGACGTTTTTCCTCCTCTTTTTCTCTCCAATTTTGGAAAGTCACGCTAAATTTCTCAGCAAGATCATAAAGCGACCATGGACTCATGAGCAGAGCCCCCAGCAAAATCAGGAGCAGGCCAATGAAATAGGAGCCGATATTTGAAAAAAGAAAAGAAATCGGAGCATAAAGAGCCGCCCCAATCAGCCCCCCACCAGCAAATGAAGACACTTTAAAGGCCAACAAATCTGTCAAGACTCGCGTAAGCGTTGTGGATAAAACCTGCCCTTTCAAATGTAAAACATGTACAAAATAGGCTTGAAAAATTAAGCTGAGTCCTAAGAAAAAGCTGATAAAGCCTGAAATCTTTCCTTCATGTTTATGCAGCCACTTAAAGAAAAAGAGATAAAACAAGGCAGCTAGAATCGCCACATAAGCCAGACTCCCTACCAGAACCCGAATTAAATTATAAATGGTGACTCCAAAAGCCCCCAGCTTCAAAACAGCAAACAACAAAGCAATAGCCAAAACAAAGGTGACTATCATCCGTCGAATCGCTTTCTGTCTTTCTAATTCCGCTTTTGTCGGCCGTCTCGTAGTCCGACCATTTTTTGTATTTTTCTTATTTGCCATAACTTTCATTATACCATATTTTAAGATCTTCTAAAGAGAAAACTAGCTGCCTTTTGCAACTAGTTTCTACTTTATTCTTCTGGCAAAATCAACCAAAAAATGAGATAAGGAAGAAGTCCAATCCCATAAGCGAAAAAGGAGACTTCCCAGATGACACGGATGATAACCGGATCTATATTAAAATACCGAGCTAGGCCAGAGCAAACTCCCGCAAGATTTTATCATCAGCACTTCTTGTTAAACGTCTTGCCATAATCAAACTCCCTTCAAACGAACGATAAATTTTTATCAAACGAAACCAATGATTCTTATCTTATTTTACCATAATTTCTCCTCAAATAATTGTCGGAACTTCACTATCGTCTTCAAAATTTCCGATCCTTTCTTCAATCGAGAAAAGTTTCTGGATACACCCTAGTATACAACGCGAGAACGGACCAAGCAAGAGAAAGTTAAGGGAAACCGCCATTACAAAATTTGTTCCCCAAGATCCCAAATAACGTTCCACTAACAAGGATGCACCCCAATATTTTGCCAGCGCTTATGATGATCTTTCAAAAAACGAACGGCCAGTTCTTTGACCAATGGCTCTACTAAAAAAGCCGTTATAAAAGCAGATGAACAATATAGCTTCCTTAAAATTTATAGACACAAGTGCTCCATTTCTGATGTATAACATTCAATCTAGCATCTATATTTTTTTCGTAATCGGAAATTTCAAGAAAATGTTTTTATCACTCAGATTGGTAATCCTTAGCTATTTTTGCTAGACTATTTAGAAGAAAACATCGGAAAGGAGAATAGTATGCGAGCAGGTGTGATTGTCTACAATCCTTTCTTGGATAAGGTTTTGCTCATTCACCGCTGGAAGAATGGGCAAGAGTATTTCGTGATTCCAGGTGGGACTATCGAACTGGGAGAAGGACCTCTAGCAGCCGCCTTACGGGAAATAAAAGAAGAAGTCAATCTTAGTTTTTCTGCTGACCAGCTACACACAGCTTTTTCCCTGAACAATCAGGGCAAAGAGGAGTATTATTTTTACACCAGTCTAAGTACGGCTGAGACTCCCCTCATGCAGGGCGAGGAAGCCCAGCGCAGTAGTCTCCAAAACATTTACCAGCCCGAATGGGTCAGCTTGCAAGAACTTTACAACTGTAATCTGCGTCCAGAAAGCCTCAAATCCCTGCTCTTGGAATTTCTGACGCAGGAAAGTTTGAAAAACTAAGGCACTTATAGTAAAATAGCAATAGTTCATAAACTTATGCATAGAAAGGTTATTTATGAAAAAAATCATTCTTTTTAGTCTTTTATCTGCACTTGCTCTGACAGGCTGCTCCACTAAAGAAGATTCTACTACCAAGTCCTCCAGCGCTCCTAAGCAGTCTTCTGCTACCGATACTAGCTCTGAGGCAGCTGAAGCTCAAAAACTCCGTGAACAGTACAAGGATGCCATGACCAATGAGAATGCCAACTTCCCACAACTATCTACAGAAGTTGCTGAAGATGAGGCTGAAGTCAAGATTATCACAACACAAGGAGACATTCGCCTCAAGCTGTTTCCTAAATACGCTCCTTTAGCTGTCGAAAATTTTCTGACACATGCAAAAGAAGGCTATTATGACGGTGTGATTTTCCACCGCGTTATCAACGACTTCATGATTCAGACCGGCGATCCTAAAGGAGATGGTACGGGTGGCGAATCCATTTGGAAAGGCAAGAATGAGGCTATTGACTCAGGAAATGGATTCAAGAATGAATATTCTCCTTACCTCTACAACTTGCGCGGTGCACTAGCCATGGCTAATGCTGGAAAAGACACCAACGGCAGTCAATTTTTCATCAACCAAAGCAAGAAAGACTTATCCAAACAATTACCGACCGACACCTTCCCAGCTAAAATCATTGAAGCTTACAAAAACGGCGGAAATCCAAGCCTTGACGGCGGCTATACCGTCTTTGGTCAAGTCATTGAAGGAATGGACGTAGTAGACAAAATCGCTGCCACAGAAACTGGCGATAAAGATAAACCCAAAACAGATATTAAAATCGAAAAGATTGAAATTATAAAAGAATAGGACCAGAGTCAACTCGAGTTCTAGTCATCTTATGAGTTATGCCTTAATAGCAACAAAACAAACAACCAGTCCCCAAAAACGAGGACTGGTTTTACTATGCATTTTTCTAATTATCCAGCAGCTCAACTCCACTTTTAAAGTGAAGTATATAGCTTCTAACTTTTGAGAATAAGGTAGATGCTGAGTCTGCAATTAGATTTTACTGGACATAATTACCACCTGTAAAATGATAATACTCTTCCAGTGTGAGACCAGATTCGGAAATTTCCTTGGCCTCTTTTCCTACATAGCGTAGATGCCAACTTTCGGGCACATAGCCAGTAGAACCCTCCTTGCCAACAGGATAGCGTACTACAAAACCATATTTATAAGCATTGTCCAAGAGCCACTGACTAGCCCCAGCTTCTTCAACCAGATTGCCGCTACTATCAATCAGATCAAACGCTAAACCAGTTTGGTGCTCGCTGTAGCCCGGTCTTGCCGAATAACGATCAGCCGCAGCTTGTCCATCTCGATTCACATAACTTTGATAAAGGCCGACTTGAGTTTGATAGCTACGAAAACCGCTATATTGGTTGCTGATAGGATAACCTTTGGACTGCATATCTGCGATTAACTTAAGTAATTCTGCTTTAGCAGTTGGATCCTCACCTGGATTGTAGTCAGCTGATAATGGATAGTGTTTATTGGCGATGACTATTTCGTCATATTTCCCTTGAACGCTATAATAGCTTCCGTTGTAAGAAACATTTTTATCAACAGTTACGTCCTGTTTCTGCTCCTTCTTAGACTCCGCACTATCTGATTCACTCCTTGTATCTTGGCTAGATGCCTGATCTTTTTCAGCCTCTTTCTTTTCAACAGATACCTTTGAGCTACTTGCCTGCTTGTTTGTACTACTTTCAGTCTTGTCTTTGGCTGCTGAGCAAGCACTTAAAACCAAGACTGACATTGCTAGAAAAATAAGTTTATTATATTTCATTGTATTCCACTAACTTTCTGAAACTTCAATATTATAGATTGCAAAGGAATTTCCGGTCGGCCTCAAATAGTAAGTTTTATTTTTTCGATTGACACTATTTGGAGTACTATCAATATAGTGAACTGTATAGTCTTCATAAGTCGTCACAATATAGGAGCCGTTCTCCTCTCTCACCTCACGGATATCCAAAGCTCCTGGATCGTAATAATCAATTTTCGCCTTCTTGACACCACCACCTGTAGTCCACTCAACCATCTCTTTGTATGCTGGACTAGAAGTGTCATAATATTGAGCATAATAATTGGAACGATTAGAGACCGATCTGAAAACAGCTGTGCGATATTCACTAAGGAAATTGGTAATTTTTGTCTTGTTAGCTTCTACCTTTTTAGCTTCTTCGTCCTTTTCTTTGATCTTATCTGTCACTTCTTTAGGTAAAGATAAAGCAACATCAAGCGTGTCTCCTTTGACAACAATGCTCTCCTTGTTGGTTACAAAAGTGTTATCAGCAACAACAAACTTAGCATAAACTTCCAGTTCTTGATGTGGTACAACTTGAATATCTGTTTCCAAGCTACTACCAATTTCCTTGCCATTTACAATAATTTTAAGGTCCGTTGCATTTGAAGCTTCTGCTGGCATAATAACCTTCAATCGTTTCTTTTCAGATTTAAGATCCAATTTAATTTCATTATTCTTAGCAGTTGCTAAATCAAGCTGAATCTTACTCTCAATTTCTCCGACTTCCGTCTTCCCTTTCAGGGTAAATTCCTGCTTAATAAAATGATATTTACCAATATTCGTTTCAGCATTCTTACTCAAAGTAAGGCTTTTCTTATCTCCTGCTTTGATACTCGCATTGTCTAAGTTCGTGTTAACCTTAACCTCTACTGGATAGGCCACTATTTGATATTCCTGAAAAATCCCAAATTTCTTGCTTTTTTCAGTTACACCTAAAAGTTTATTCTGATTGTCATCAATATAGGCTGATTTTCCCTTTGACTTAGCAATGTTGTCCAACTCGGTCTCAATATTGATTTCTTGACTTTCTAAGTGTTCGACTAAAGCCCTCGCATCTGCGCGTGTCCACTTATCTGAATTCGTAGAGAGAAGGTTTGCAATTCCATCATAATCCTTTTTAGTAACCGCTTTTGCAAAATCATCTGTAACAACTTTAACACCTGTCACCGAGCTTAAATAAAGAAAGGCTGCCACCAAAAAAGAAAGTAGAATAAGAGGAAAAGTAATCAGCATGACTTTCTTCTTCGACATTCTTTTTTCTGCTTTTTTTATTGCTTTCTGTGGTAATTCCGAATCCAGTAATTCAGAGCGAATAGGCAAATTAGCAAAACCTTGATTTCGTGCTTCTAAAAATTCCTCTTTAGTCGGCTTTCTACCAATATTCGTCTCGAAAGCTTGTAGCCAATTCTCCCGTTGCTCTTGGTATTGATCAGGCTCTGAAAACTCTTGCTTCTCTTCTTTAAGAGGCTCCACAACAGATTCTTCTTTGAAAAACTCTAGGGCAGGCTCCTCTTGCCCCAAATTTTCTTCCTGAGTCACCGAGCTTTGCTTCTCTTCAGCTGGCCCATCGTTACTTTGTCCTGCTGGAGCCGCAATAGAAATAATCTTTCTGGGATCAAAATCAGAACGTTTTCCTTCTAAAAACTCATCTGCGGTTGGCTTTCTACCAATCACTTGCTCAAAAAGCTCAACCCACTTTTCTTTCGTTACCATAAATCACCTCCCAGAACTTTACATCATCATAAGACTCATCAGTAATGAGAAAGCGATGAAAGTAAAGATAAATGTAATCACACCATTGACAATAATTGCCAGTAAATATTTATAAAAAGGATCCATAGACGTGCTAGATTTTGAATAAATCAAAGCAAAGGTTGCACCAACCCCAATTAACACTAGGCCAAGCCATGCTAGAAAGAGAGAAACAGACATAATCCCAAGTAAACTAAATAAGGCAGAAAAAGCCACAAAAGGTAAGACAATCGCATAGAGTCGTCCATACCAGTCAAATGCCTTATTAAAGCTAAAACTTCCATCCTTATAAACCATTCGTTTTACAGCAAAGCCTCCTAAAATAATGGAGAAAAGAACGAGAGCAGCCGCTATCAGTGAGACTAAGAAAAGTCTAAAGTCAAAAGTCAGACCAGTGTAAAAGCCAAAACTCACCGAATGAATAAGATTATAAAAGTTATAATTCACCACAATAGCCGCAAAGAAAACAGTCAATCCTAGGGAAAGATAGCCATTCAATTTACTACTTTCAACCTCTGAAGTTGGCGACTTCCAAGCAGAAACAAGCCAAGCCCAGAAACCCTTCATTGTTTTAGAAAATTCACTTGGTTCCGCAGGCTGTTGCTGACTGTAGTAGGCCTGTGACCCTTGCTGAAAATCCTGCCCATTGAACTGGCCTTGCGGATTGTTTTGATAAGCTTGCTGATTGAAGCCTTGCGAACCAGAAGATTGAGGCTGTCCAACAAACTGGTTAGGTTGCCCACCATTTTGATGTTGATAAGGATAGCTCTGCTGGGCAAATGATTGTGTTTGATTAGCAAATTGATTTTGGTTAGGCTGTTGCTGAGGAAGCTCTTGATATTGCGGTCCAGTTGACTGAGCGATCAGTGCTTGCCCATTCTGTTCCTGAAAAGCATTTTGCGTCTGAGCATAATATTCACCGTTTGAAGCAACTCCTTGTGCTTGTGTAGTTTCTGTCATGGTTGAAGCAGATTCATTTCCAACTTGAGTTACACCGCCCCCTTCAGGTTCCACAAACTCACCCACTAGCAAAGCTTGAGTAATTTCCACATCCGTTGCTGAACGGCCATTCACAGCTTCAAAATATTCGAGCCAATCTTGCTTTAACATATAAAAATCTCCCATCAATAAATGATTATCCTCATATTAGTATACAAAAAATCAGGTAAAAATTCAATCAAGGCAATAGACACGCATAAACACCAAAGAATATGAAATAAGACAATACTTTAATCAAAAAGTAAAAAGTAAAAAGACCACATCCTATATGGATACTGTCTAATTTACGAAAACTTATAAATTATAGAGACATTATGGAAAAGCAAAAAACCAGAATCAATAAAATATAAAAAACAACAGCATACAGCCGTTGTCTTTTATGAATTAGCATATCGGGAAGACAGGATTCGAACCTGCGACACCTTGGTCCCAAACCAAGTACTC
>CAUUSJ010000056.1:0-9638 GCA_963547765.1 uncultured Streptococcus sp.
TGTTGTGGTCTTCCAAGTTCTTCGCCATCATTTGAGTGAAGTCTTTGTCGTAGTAGCCGTTCAAGACAGTATCCACGATGTCAACAAGTACAACTTCTTTTCCAAGACGCTCAAAGGCTTCAGCAAGTTCTACACCGATGTAACCACCACCGACAACAGCGATACGTTCAAGGTGTTTGCTCTTATCCTCAAGTTTTTCAATAACTTCTTCAGCATTTTGGTACAATTTAACGAATTGGACGTTTTCAAGAGTCGCTTTAAATTCGCGGTTCCCCTTAACGATTTCAACACCTTCGATTGGAGGCAAGATTGGAGTTGAACCAGTTGCAAAGATCAATTTATCATAAGACTCTTTGTGTTCTTTACCTTCAACTTCTGCAGTCACAACTTTGTTATCGTAGTCAATTGAAAGAACTGGTGAGTTCATGTAAACTTTAGCACCTTTTGCTTCCAATTTTTCTTTATCAGAGTAGAAGAGACCTTCTGGGCCATCAATTTGTTCCCCGATCCAAAGCGCCATTCCACAACCAAGGAATGAAATATTTGAGTTTTGGTCAAATACTACGATTTCGTTCTCATGTCCGAAGTTGTCCAACATCGTATTAATACAAGCTGTACCAGCGTGGTTAGCACCAACTACAATGATTTTACTCATAGAATAATCCACCTTTAAATTTAATTTACCAAACTAGTATACCATGTATCTGTTAGCGTTTACAAGATATGTGCTCAGAATTTTTTTAAATTTGGCAAATAAATTCGATTTCTCCATAAATTTAAGCAAAAAATTTCAATTTTTCTGAAAATACTATATATTTACAATTGTGAAAACGGTATCTTTATGGTATACTAATAGAGACGATTAAGAAATTTAATAGGGAAGGTTGTGATAAAAGTGGATCTTAAGTCTAGGTCCATCCATTTAATGGGATCAACTATTACTATTTCGATTCTCCATGAAGATGCTGACAGTCTTCTGGATCAAGTGTTTTCACTTCTTAGATTGTACGAAAAGCGCTTTAGTGCAAATGATGACAGCTCTGAGCTCATGCAAATCAATCACGCTGCCGGTAAACATCCCGTTTGTGTCCATCCTGATTTGTTTGAGTTGATTGAGTTGGGAAAAAAACATAGTCTCGCTCCGGACAGTCATCTCAATATTACCTTGGGACCCTTGATTCAAACTTGGCGAATTGGCTTTGCAGATGCAAAAGTTCCCAGTCCAGAAGAAATCAAGCAAGCGCTGTCACTCACTGACCCTGAGTGTATCGAGTTAGATGCAATTGCCTCCAGTGTTTTTCTGACAATGGAAGGCATTAAAATCGACTTAGGCGCCCTTGCCAAAGGTTATATTGCGGATAAAATCGCTGCGTTCCTACGGGGACAAGGTGTCACTTCTGCCCTCATCAATCTTGGTGGAAATATCTTAACCATTGGTCTAAATGAAAAAAATAATCGTTGCTGGCGGATTGGCATTCAAAATCCAATCTTGCCACGTGGAAACAACCTAGCTCTTCTGTCCGTTCAGAATCAGTCTGTCGTGACTTCAGGAATATATGAAAGAAAACTGCAGGTAGATGGCAGGGTTTATCATCATATTTTTGACCGTACCACAGGCTACCCAATTGACAATCAACTAGCTAGTCTCACGATTGTTTCATCAAAGTCCGTCGATGGTGAAATATGGACAACCCGTTTATTCGGGGAGAACCCTACTTCCATCTTAGAAAAAGTCGAACAAGAAAATGGAATCGAAGCCTTCGTTATTACAGAAAATCATCAAATTTTTTATTCATCTGGTCTCAGCCCAGAAATCTTATCCTAAATCCAGAAAGGAACCTACTATGTTAAAATTTATCGGTCTAGTTGGTACAAACTCAAAGAAATCAACCAACCGCCAACTCCTTCAATACATGCAAAAGCATTTCGCTGATAAAGCAGAAATCGAGTTGATTGAAATCAAAGATATTCCTATTTTCAACAAACCGGCTGATATGCAAGTGCCAGAAATCGTTAAAGAGATCGCTGCGAAAATTGAAGCTGCTGATGGTGTTATCATCGGAACGCCTGAATATGACCACTCTATTCCCGCTGTTCTTATGAGTGCCTTGGCTTGGTTGTCTTACGGTATCTATCCACTACTTGGTAAACCAGTGATGATTACAGGAGCCTCTTATGGAACTCTAGGGTCATCTCGCGCCCAACTACAACTCCGTCAAATTTTGGATTCGCCAGAACTCAAGGCTTCTGTTATGCCAGGTTCTGAATTCCTACTTTCTCACTCACTTCAAGCCTTTGATAAAAATGGTGACTTGATTGACCTCGAAACCATTCAAAAATTAGACGCTCTTTTTGATGACTTCCGTTTGTTTGTTAAAATTACAGAAAAGTTATCAAGCGCCCAAGCACTTCTTCATCAAGAAGCTGAAAACTTTGACTGGGAAAAATTGTAAGAACTAGAAGGGAAAGAATCACATGAAATTTGTTGGACTTGTCGGCTCAAATGCAGACCAATCATACAACCGTAAATTACTAGAATTCATCAGAAAACAATTTAAACTCAAATTTGAATTAGAAGTCTTGGAAATTGATGAAGTTCCACTCTTTAATCAAGATGAAAAATGGGACGAATCCTTCCAGCTGCGCCTTTTGTACAACCGCATCACGCGCGCTGACGGTGTCATCATTGCCACTCCTGAGCACAACCACACCATTACAGCAGCTCTCAAAAGCGTCCTTGAATGGCTCTCTTATGAAGTTCACCCATTTGAAAGCAAACCTGTCATGATTGTGGGAGCTTCCTACTACGACCAAGGAACGTCTCGTGCCCAAGTACATTTGCGTAAGATCTTGGATGCTCCAGGTGTCAATGCTTATACTTTACCAGGAAATGAATTCCTTCTTGGTAAAGCAAAAGAAGCTTTTGATAATGAAGGCAACATCACAAACGAAGGAACTGTTAAATTCCTTGAATCTTGCTTAGATAACTTTGTTAAATATGTTGAGGTAGTCTCAAAATTGAAAAAACCTAAACCAATTGCTCCTGAAGACTTAGATGTCACGAACCCAATCGCAACAACCATCACAGAAGTTGACCCTGACGATCCAGAATGGGTAGAAAAAGCTGCAAAAGCTGTTGGTGCTGTTTCTGGCGATACCTATGTCAAGCTTGACCATGGTATCCTGACTGTTAACCAAATCGACATGTTCTTAAAGGCTATGCCGTTTGAGTTGACTTACGCAGATGATAACAACCAGTTCCTTTACTATAACAACGCTCATCAAGATCCAGACACTATGTTTGCCAAACGTGTACCATCCCAATCAGGTGGCCGTCTCTCAACTCTACACAACTCTCTTCCTGCTGCCCGCATGAAGAACGTAGAATGGGTAGTTGGTGTTCTTCGTAACGGTGATCAAGAGTACGTTCGTACAATCGTGCCGGGCTCACCAGTAGGTGTTATCAATACCCACAACTACCAAGCAATGTACTATCCTGATGGATCCTACGCTGGTATCAACGAAATCGTCTTCAACTTCCAACCTTGGCTAGATTGGTATCTAAAAACAACTGGTCAACGCTTGGTTGGAGGAAGTGGTCCTTTTGCTCCTGCAGCTGCAGCAGCCGATGCCACTTCTGGTGCTTCAGATACTGGCGGTGGTCACGGCGGTGGAGATGCCGATGCAACATCTGGCGCTAGTGCTTAATCAGAACAAAATGAAAAGAATGGATTTTCACATCCATTCTTTTTTATTTTATTTCATTTCCTTGAAGGCCTTTTCTGCTTCTTCGTTGCTGATTGCTCCAAATTGAATCTTCCCAATTTTTCCTTGGCTATCAATGAGGATTTCAGTTGGAATACTGCGAACCTGATAGGCTTGGAAGATTGCACCAGACGTGTCAAATAGGACGGGCACATCCTTATATCCTTGTTCTTGATACCATTTTGGGAAGTCCTCAACAGACTTCTCTCCTTGGAGGCCCGGTGCTACAATAGACAATATTTCAAAATCACGGTCTTTTTTACCAGCTAACTCGACCAATTCTGGCATGCTTCGCTTACAAGGTCCGCACCAAGAAGCCCAGAACTTCAGATAGACTTTTTTCCCACGGTAATCAGAAAGCTTGACAGTTTTTCCATCCATCGACTGAAGAGTGAAGTCCGGTGCCTCCTGGCCAACTGCAACCAGCGATTGGACACTTGTACTGGACTGGCTTTGACTATCCATCCCCTTTTCGTCAGATGAACAAGCTGATAGTGTCAGAAAAGCTATCGAAGCAACAACTAGCGAAAGAATTTTTTTCATCTTTTTCTCCTTTTATCCAAAAATTCCTGATAAAGCATTTAACTGCCCGAGCATGAGAAGGATTCCCATAAAAATAATTAAGGCTCCTCCAATTTTTTTCATTAGCCCCATATAGGGTTTGATTTTTGAAAAATAGCGCATAACGAAGCTAGAAGCTAAAGCTAAGATGAGAAATGGCAAGGCCATTCCAAAAGTATAAACCAGTGTTAAGAGCGCTCCCTGGATAGCTCCATTTCCTCCAGAGGCAGCTAGAGCCAGAACCGAACTAAGGACAGGGCCAATACAAGGCGTCCAACCAAAACTGAAACTAATACCAAGCAAAAAGGCTGAAAGAAAATCATTCCGACGACTGTTTTTCTTAAATTCCACATTTTTCTGGAATTGTAACTGCCTGATATTAATCAGCTCCATCTGGTGAATTCCGAGCAAAATGATGATAATCCCCATCAGATAACGGAATTTCTCATCGTAAATCACTCTGCCTAAGAATCCTGCACCAAAGCCTAGTAAAAAGAAAACTAAAGAAATTCCAGCAATGAAACACAAGGTCTTGATCAGACCAGTCCAAGCAATCTTTCTGCCTAAAAACTTGACTTCTCTAGGATCTTCTTCATCCAGCAATATCCCTATATAGACTGGTAACAAGGGAAAGATGCAAGGCGAGAAAAACGAGAGGATTCCAGCCAAAAAGACCGAAACAAAAAATAAACCAGACTCCATCCCAACCTCCTTTAAGATGTGTTTTCAATATTATTATAACAAACGATTTAAATTTTTCCACATTTTGCTACACTATCCTCATTTTTGTATCATTTATCGGAGAAGCCATCTGTAAAAGTCCTATTTCATTCCTAAACAGCAAAAAAGCCGGAAATTTTCCGGCTTGGATATTGAAGGATAGCGAACTTAATCATATGTAACTAGCGGCAAATAAAGGCTAATCTGGGTAAATGTATCTGGTTCGGACTGGATTTCCATATGGTAGTCGTCTCCGAACTGCAATCTCAAGCGTTGATCGACATTTTTCAGACCAACACCGCCTAAGCGAGGGAGAGTCATGTCCGTAGAATCGCGGAGTTCAAAACCACGGCCGTTATCATAGATAGACAGTATCAGCTGCCCCTCTTCTGCTGCTGACGTCACCCGAATCATGCCCTGTCGGTCAATTTCCTTGATACCATGGTAGATGGCATTTTCAACCAAGGGCTGGAGTACCAGCTTGGGCAATTTATAATCAGCTATAGATTCATCCTCTTCAATCTCATATTGGAGCTTGTCACCATAGCGCTGCTTCTGGATAAAAAGATACTGACGAACGTGATCAATCTCATCTTTGAGAGTAATCTGTTCGTGTCCTTGATTTAGCGCCAAACGGAAATACTGAGCGAGTGACTTTGTTACCTCAACAACACGTTTGCTGTCATTAAACTCAGCCATCCAGACAATCGTATCCAAGGTATTATAAAGGAAATGGGGATTGATTTGAGCTGAGAGAGCTCGGAGCTCATAGCGGCGGACATTTTGTTCTTCAGCCTTGACAGCTTCCATCAGTTGTTCAATTTGATCCAACATTTTATTGAACTGCTGAGCCAAGTCAACCAACTCTGGAGAACCCTTAGCTTCCGCTCGCAGATTTGAGTCGCCTGCCCCAATCTTTAGAATAACTGCTTGTAGATTCTGAAGAGGCTTAATCCACAAACGCAGGACAAACCAAATACCAGTCAAGCACATCAGGAGTGCTAAAACGCCCATTCCTATAAAAGAATAAAGCATCTGTGACTGAAGCATCTGTAATTGCTCTAAAGAGGCAACGCCAATTAAAGTCCAGTCGCTGTCTGCGATATCAATCTGATAGACAAAAGCCTCTTTCTGGTCTGCGTAACCGTCCTTGACCGAGATATAGGACTGCATAGCTTTCATTTCCTGACTGGAGGAGTAAACACTCTTCTTAGGATGATAGACAAATTCATGCTGGCTATTGACAATAAAACTAAAGCCTTTCTTCCCTAGCTGAAGCCGATCCAGATAGGCTTTGAGACTCTTATAGCCAATATCCAGACGCAAAACACCGAGATTCTGCCCTGCTTCATCCACCACTTCCTGAGTGACAGAAACAACCCACTTCTCCTTCTCTGATGACAGAGATTCCTTGCGAGCAGGGGTCAAGACAGGCATGGCTTTGGTATGAACAGCTTCCTGATACCATTTTTCATTCATCATATCAGAAGATGTCTGCATGCTAATTTGAGAATCTGTTGAGACCACGCGCCCGTCCTTGGTAACCAATACTACCGACACCAAATCCGGATCTGTCTCAATAATGGTTTTCATCAAAGCCTGTACTGACGTTTCGCTGCTTTCTTGATTCTGAGCAAACTTCCGAATCGTTTCTTCCTTGCTCAGTGTGGAGGTGGTTTGTTTTAATTTTTGCAAATAGGAAGCTATGAACTGCCCGCTTTGCTCCATACTATTCCGCGTCGTCCGCTCTGTCAGCTGCCGAATAGTCCTCGAGCTAGTCTGATAGTAGAGACTCCCAACAAATCCCAAGAGGAAAAGAACCAGCAGAAAAATATAAACAATCAACTGGATAAGAAGTGGATATCGTTTCATTTCTCCTCTCCTTTTTTAAATTGCCGAGGTGTCAGCCCGACCACCTGCTTGAAGCGCTGAGAAAAATAGTTCATATCTTCAAAACCTACCTGCTCTGCTATTTCATAAATCTTCAAATCTGTAGTCAAGAGTAAGAGTTTGGCTTTTTTCATCCGCTCTTGAATCAGATGGTCTTGAAAGGGCAATCCTAGTTCTTTTTTGATGAGAACGCTGAGATAGGAGGGACTAAAGCCCAGCTGAAAGGCCAAACTTTTCAGATTTAATTCCGAATCAGCTAGACGCGCATGAATAGCCTCTTCCAACTCAGAGTGCTGCCCCTGATCGACCAAGTTTTGAATCTGGGCTTTTTTGCGTTCCTTATCAAGTTTGGTCTGCACCTTGGCCAACATCTCCTCAACATCATCCTTGGAAAAAGGCTTTAGCAGATAGTCATCTGCACCTAGCTTAATGGCCGTCCGAGCATAGTCAAAATCATCATAGCCCGTCAGAAAAACGATATGGCACTTAGGAGCCTGGTCCCTGACTAGCTTGGCCAGTTCGAGGCCGTTCATCTGTGGCATGTTGATATCGGTCAGCAGGATATCAGCAGGATTTTCCTGAAATTTCTGCCAAGCTTCTCTTCCATTTTCAGCCTGGGCAATGACTTGCATGCCAAACTGTTCATAGTCTACCAAGGACGCAATCCCCTGTCTTACCAGATACTCATCCTCTACAATCATAATTGAATACACAAGATTCAACTCCTTATTTATACTGGATTTATTATAGCAAATTTTCAATCAAAATGCTCTTAAACATAATTCAAAAGATAACCGTAGCCCTTCTCCTCCATCTCAGCTTTTGGAATAAACTTGATTGACAAACTATTGATACAATAGCGCAAGCCACCCTTGTCCTTAGGACCGTCTGTGAAAACATGGCCCAGATGTGAATTTCCAACCCGGCTGCGAACTTCCGTTCGAGTCATGTTGAAACTCTTGTCTTCTTTGTAAGTCGCAACATCAGGACTGATAGGGCGTGTGAAACTCGGCCAACCGCAGCCTGAATCAAATTTATCCTTTGATGAAAAGAGAGGCTCGCCTGTCACCACATCCACGTAGATACCAGCATCGAACTTATCCCAATAGCGATTAGAAAAGGCCCGCTCAGTGTCATTCTTTTGTGTGACCGCATATTCTTCTGGCGAGAGCTTAGCCTTAATCTCTTCATCGCTAGGCTTAGGATAGCGACTAGCTTCGATAACAGGATAAGCAGCTTGATTGACATCGATATGGCAATATCCATTAGGATTCTTTTTTAGGTAATCCTGATGGTAATCTTCTGCTT
Organism: uncultured Streptococcus sp.; assembly: GCA_963547765.1. Classification (GTDB taxonomy): domain Bacteria; phylum Bacillota; class Bacilli; order Lactobacillales; family Streptococcaceae; genus Streptococcus. Next base: position 8,245 of record CAUUSJ010000056.1, read on the forward strand.
TGATAAAGTTTTTTAGAGGTTCTTTTTCAACAGCCAAAGGCTTATCATATTTCTTAGCAACTTCATCAAAAACTTGATTGATGGTATTCAAATCTGCTTCATCCTTATAATAAACACCTGTCCGATACTGGGTACCCTGATCATTTCCCTGCTTGTTTTTAGAAGTTGGGTCAATGATGCGGAAATAATGCAGCAGAATTTCTTTTAGCGAAATTTTCTTGGCATTGTAAGTGATGTGAACAGTCTCAGCGTGACCAGTTTGAGAGACTAATTCATACTTGGTCGTGTCGCTCCTACCATTTGCATAGCCAGACTCAGCATCAATTACACCTGGCACACGAGAAAAGTACTCTTCTACTCCCCAAAAACAGCCGCCAGCCAGATAAATCTCCTGCTTGTCCTCTTCCTTGACATCTTCTTTCTTCTGTTTAGTCACTTCTGTCTTGCTCATAGAGGCTTTCTTGATTTGCTCAATATTGGCCTGAGATGGGTTAATAGACATGGAGCCCTTGATTAAGAAAAATAGACCAAAACAGGCGAGCAAGCCAAACAAAACCAGAAAAATCTTCCATTTGCCTTCCATGCTCATTACTCCTTTCTACTTGATTTCTTTCAGTGTTTTTTCAATATCTTCCTTGCTCATATAGCCCACATGAGTTTTAGCAAGTGAGCCATCACTATTGATAAAGAGAGCAGATGGATACGAGCGAATACCGTATTCTTTCAGCAATTCTCCCTTGGTATCCATGAGAACTGGGAAGTCTTTGTAGTCCAAAGACTTGTACCATTTCTTAAAATCATCTGCTGACTTTTCTCCATTAAAGGTCGGAGACACCACCGACAGGACAACATAATCTTTTCCAGACTGCTCCTTAGCCAAATCATTGGTATCTCCAAGAGTGGATAGACAGATAGAGCACCAAGAAGCCCAAAACTTTAGATAGACTTTCTTGCCTTTGAAATCAGACAGCTTGTAGGTCTTGCCATCCACTCCTTGCAGACTAAAGTCCTTGGCCATCTTTGTAGCTTGATTAGAATTTGCCTTACTAGTCATGGAACTTTTATCATTTTTAGAAGCTTCCGAATTCATTTGCTGATTTGAGCAAGCTCCCAATAAGCCGACACAAAGCAGACTGGCAGTCAAAATCGATAGTTTCTTCATCGTTTTCTTTCCTTTCAAAATAAGGAGAAAGCCGACAAAACTGACGACTTCCACCCTTATTGATAATTTTATTTTTCAGATGACATTTCGGATGAATCTTTCATGTCATCCTTCATGCTTGAATCACTTGATTTCATATCATCTTTCATGTCAGACTTGCTGTCGGACATCATAGAAGAGTCCTTCATGTTATCCTTTTTCATCTTATCATCAGACATGCTAGAGTCTTTCA
>CAUUSJ010000057.1:0-8851 GCA_963547765.1 uncultured Streptococcus sp.
GCCATACCTTAGAAACTCAGATTAGAGGGCAACTTAAAAATGGTCTCGCTATGATCGATTTTTATGAATCATGTGATAAAAGAAATAGATTATCACGTTATGGAAATGATTATATAGCTACACTTTGTATTAAGCTCTAATATTATAGAACGTACTTTAGGAGAATAGTCCGTTTTATTTTCCGTGAGGGTTAAAATCTAAAAATCCCAGTTTGTCGAAATAAAATAATTAAATAAAATGATAGAGAGGAAGTAAAAGCAAATTGCCTATACTTCCTTTTTTGTTGTCAAACATTCAAAAACGGAAAAGAGAATTTATGAAAGAACTGAAAAACACAGATAAAAAAGTATTGGCGCAAAGAGAAAGATTGGAAAGACCACCTATGAGGTTGTTGACCATTTCAATGAAAATGCAACTGAAACAATGCAAGATAAACTTACAAGAATAATGCTGAGGGAGCTTAGGAGAAAATCAGACGAAAAAAAGATGATTTTGATTAAAAATCCTTGACAAGTAGCAACAGGAAAAACAGCGAAGTCTATGTCAGCTGAATACTACAAGATGGTAAGTCACGAAAAAAATCGCATGGATGAAACTGAAATGATTTGTCCATGCGATTTTTATATTTAAGGAGCTATCGTGAGCAAAGCTCTATCTAGCAGAATAGAAATGTTTACGCTTCTTTCTTTTTAAGTAAGAAGAGACCACCGCTTGTAGCCAGAAGAATCGTTGCAACTGTAAAGAGAGCAGAGTTTTCCTTGCTTCCTGTTTGTGGGAGCTGGGCCTGCTGAGTATTTGTTACTTTTTGAGCTGTAGTGATAGACTGTGTTTCGCTTGTTTTCTGAGCAAGGCTTTCTAATTGCTCTTCTTTCGCTTTTGGAGCTGTCGGTTTGTCGGCTGGTTTGCCTGCTTGTTTTGGCTGAGGTTTTTGGTTCAAAATTTCAACAATTTCGACACTTGGTTTATGAGTGACAGGCATATCTTTCAGCTCAGCCAATTGATCGCCAAAGACAGCGTTCGATACCCAACGGTAGAAGTGAATGGTATGCAGACGATTGGTTGGATTTCCAGCATATACGAAGAGTGGATGTTCCTTGTAATTACCAGAAATAGCAACGATTTTATTGGCTAATTTTTCGTTGCCTGGCCACCAGCCTGCAATGTAGTAGTCACTGTCTGCAATAGTCGCCAAAGTCTTGAAGTTGGCAGGAGCTTTTGCGATCCAGTTTCCAGAGTTAGAATAGAAGAGATCATTCTTCTTATAGCCGCTAGTCAATGGATCTTTATCGTCTATAATAGCCTTCATCAGACCTTCAAAATCGCTGCCGCCAGAGAATCTTTCCGCATCAAATCCATCTAGAACACCAAGCTTCTCAAGGCGTTGCATAGCAGAGCCCCCCACTACAATGGTTGGTTTGCGACCAAGAATAGACTTGTCAAAGTTGTTGCTTTCAAGGACGATGACATCAGCTTCCTCAGGTGTATCGACAATATCAAAGCCTAGATTTTTCAGTGCCAGAGCGGTATGAGTAGGTGAGTCCACTCCTGCCCAGTAGAATTGATGAGGAGGTGCATAGACCTTCAGTGCTTTCAAGCTTGGCCCTTCCGGAACCTTATACAAGGCATCTCCATAAATAGCATAATCACCTAAGAGATTTGCAAAGGTTGATGTATCAACGATATAACCATCTTCTGTCAGATAGACCTTCTTACCTTGGCGAATGGCTTGGTTGACAGCTTTGACTGCGCTGTCAGATGTATTGGCGATGACATAGTAAGGTGCTGAGTAGTTGATATCGCGCGTCCGAGTAGCACGGAGAGCAGTGACTTCGCCGAGTTTGCCATCAAAGAGTTTGTCTTTAAAGATAGGCTCAGCTTTAAAGCCTCTCATATCTGGGAAGTTTACCAAAAGCTCAGCATACATGGCAGCCCAGGCAGATTCGTTTGATCCTTTGTAGAGGATATGGTTGGCATAGCCACGCTTAGCTTGAGCCATATCAACAACTAGGTCGCCCTTCTTATAGTTGCCAACATCTTCCTTCAATTCTTGAATGACAACACCATTTCTCTTGAAGTATTCAATCATATTAAAGGCTTGTTGGGAATCATTGTCTTTTTCGAGCCCCATAGGGATGACATAATAGTCAGGGAAGAATTTTTTCTGACCGTTTTTCACCCGTCCAACAACCTTGCCGTCAGGTCCGACCAACTCATTTTCAGCTTTTGGATCTTCAACCTTGTTGATGCCACGGAGATAGAAGTTAAGGCGCATTTCCATGAGCTTGTCAGGATTTTGGGACAGGTAAGAGATACCTCCAAGGACAGCGTGGTAGCCAGCCTTGTAGGATTCCTGATTTCCCTCAGGGATTTCAATGGTATGTCCTAATATGCCGTGGTACATGGCATAAACACCAGTGTAGCCGGAGAAGGAGTCATCCCAGCCATCGCCCCAGTCTAGTTTAGGGATGATATAGCTGTCATACTTAGAGTTAGCGACGCCAGCACGTCCCATGTGGTGGGCGTTTTCCAGCATATTTTCAGACAGAAGGTCGTATTCAAAGTTTGGATCGTGCGGCGGTGTCGCTGGCTCGATCAAGAATTCTTTAACGAATCCATGAATGTCATAAAGAGCAATTGGATTCCATTTGTTAATGAGTCCAGCTACGGTACGGGTTTCTGGGTTAGCCTGATAGCTAGTGTCGCGGTTTGGATCAATTCCGTTGGCAAGAGCACGCGTATTGGCAACATCTCCGTCAGGATTTTCAGTAAAGTCAAAGAGGAAGATGAATTTCTTGAGGAGTTCTTTGATATTGAGGGTGATATTTTTAGCAGCACCGTTAGCGTCAGTTGTTTGGAAGGAAATTTGCTCCTTGGTCGCAAAAGTATTGAAGAGCCCAGTGATGATGTCGATGGCTGGCTGTTCGTCAGCGTGGGTGTTATTGATAAAAACTGGAAGTTTGTAGTCCAGCGTACCATTTTTTAGCGCAGCTAACATTTCAGCTGGTTTAGTAAGGGCAACTTTATTGGTTGTGTTGAGATAGTCGTCGATGCTCTTTTGGTCAGAGCTGATGATACCCAATTTGATAACGCGACCCTGAGCACTCTTTCCGATGTTCTCAATCTGTACCAAGCGGTCCGTTTTAGCATCTTGTCGGCTCTTTTCGATAGCTGCCAGCATTTCATCGTGGGTATGGAAATCTTCGTAAGGACGGAGGACAATATTCTTGCGAATAGTCAGGCCAAGATCTTCGCTGGTTCCGACTAATTCATGACTTCCCATAAAGTTGCGGTAGGTTCTGCGGATATTGTTTGGCGTGCGCAGGCTTAAGTCTTGCCCAAATAATTCATTAAATTTGAGGGAAACTTTGAGGTCATTTCCATCAGCTTTTTCTTCGACAGTGACAAATGGATCGCCTGTGAAGGTGCCGTCCTCCATCTTCCAAGTTTTCCACTCACTAATAGGCTTGTTGTCCAGTGTCCAAGTGATTTTACCAGCTTGAGTTCCCTGTTCTTGAATAGTTTCTTCAATGCTGGCTTTTTCGGACATGTAAACTTTACTGTCGGCAAGCTGAATCTTGTTTTCTTGGGAGCTAGCTGCGCGGACTTCTGTTTTAGTCGTAGTGTCCAGTTTTTGGCTAGCATCAGCTGCTTTTTCCTCTGGGGCTGTGGCAGGAAGACTTGGGGCCTTGCTGTCGGTAGCTTCAGATGGGCTGCTTTTCTCTAGTGGTTCAGCTTGTGGAGTAGTCGAAGGTTCTTCAGCTTTCTCAGTACTTGCAGGCTTAAGCTGTTCCACAAGAGTACTGATTTTGCTGCTGTCTTGCGGAGGTTCAGCAGGGTTAAGCGTATCAGCTGCCGCATTTCCTTGAGTTAAAACGGCCAATAGAACCGCAGCGGATAGGCTGAGGGCTTGTGTATATAAGCGTTTCTTATAAGAATTTTTCATAAGAAACCTCCTTTTTAATGTGTTCTTAAATTTAGTATAACAAAGTTTGAAATCGTTTACAAACAAAAACATAGATAAAAAATAAACTTCTAACGAAAGGATGAGATATGTGTAATTTCTGAAGAGTATTTGAGTCTGATATTTAAACAGCACGCAATATTCGCAGTTTGGATTTTTGCAATTTCATGCAAAAAACAGGCATTTATGCTACAATATTAGCAATAAAGATGATTGGAGCAAACGATGAAAGCGATTATTACGGTTGTTGGAAAAGATAAGGCAGGGATTGTGGCTGGTGTAGCTACTAAAATTGCAGAGCTGGGGCTCAATATTGACGATATTTCACAAACGGTTTTGGATGAATTTTTTACCATGATGGCTGTTGTTTCTAACGACGAAAAGCAGGATTTTACAGCGCTTCGTAGTGAATTTGAGGCCTTCGGTCAGACCCTCAATGTCAAAATCAATATTCAAAGCGCAGCGATTTTTGACGCTATGTACAATATCTAAGGAGAGGGCACATGGATATTAGACAAGTAACAGAAACCATTGCCATGATTGAGGAGCAGAATTTTGATATTCGAACCATTACCATGGGCATTTCTCTCTTGGACTGTATTGACTCGGATATTGAGCGGGCGGCGGAGAAGATTTACCAAAAAATCACGACCAAAGCGAAAGACCTGGTGGCAGTTGGGGATGAAATTGCAGCAGAGCTCGGGATTCCTATCGTCAACAAGCGGGTCTCCGTGACTCCGGTTTCTCTGATTGGGGCAGCGACGGACGCTACGGACTATCTGCCTCTGGCTCATGCTCTGGATCGGGCAGCAAAAGAAATCGGTGTGGACTTTATCGGTGGTTTCTCTGCTTTGGTCCAAAAGGGTTATCAAAAAGGAGACGAAATCCTCATTAATTCCATTCCGCGCGCTTTGGCTGAGACGGACAAGGTCTGCTCTTCTGTCAATATCGGCTCAACCAAGACCGGCATCAATATGACGGCAGTTGCGGATATGGGGCGGATTATCAAGGAAACGGCCCAGCTTTCTGACATGGGGGCGGCCAAGCTGGTCGTCTTTGCCAATGCGGTAGAGGACAATCCTTTCATGGCCGGCGCCTTCCATGGTGTCGGTGAAGCAGATGTGGTCATCAATGTCGGTGTTTCTGGGCCTGGGGTCGTCAAGCGGGCTTTAGAAAAGGTCCGTGGTGAGAGCTTTGACGTGGTGGCTGAAACGGTCAAGAAAACGGCCTTCAAAATCACCCGTATCGGCCAATTGGTCGGTCAGATGGCCAGCGAGCGTCTGGGCGTCAAGTTCGGGATTGTTGACTTGAGTTTGGCGCCGACGCCAGCAGTCGGGGACTCAGTGGCCCGTGTCTTGGAAGAAATGGGTTTGGAAACAGTCGGTACCCACGGTACGACAGCGGCGCTTGCCCTGCTCAATGACCAAGTCAAAAAAGGCGGTGTCATGGCCTGCAATCAGGTGGGCGGACTATCTGGTGCATTCATTCCTGTTTCTGAAGATGAGGGCATGATTGCAGCTGTGCAAAATGGCTCGCTCAATCTAGAAAAGCTAGAAGCTATGACAGCTATCTGCTCGGTCGGTTTGGATATGATTGCCATCCCAGAGGCGACACCGGCTGAAACTATCGCAGCCATGATTGCGGATGAGGCAGCTATTGGTGTCATCAATCAGAAGACAACAGCTGTGCGGATTATTCCGAAGGGCAAGGAAGGCGATATGATTGAATTTGGCGGGCTCTTGGGAACAGCTCCAGTCATGAAGGTCAATCAGGCTTCGTCAGCCGCCTTTATCGCGCGTGGCGGTCAGATTCCTGCGCCAATTCACAGTTTTAAAAACTAAGTAAATAGGGGGTCTGTTTAGACAGACCCTTTCCCTCTGCCTTGCTCAGTCAAGTGCGAGGCAAATAAGCCACTCTTAGACGAGTGGCCTTGATGAAAAAAGGAGATATTTATGGCAAAAACGAAATTATACATCATCCGGCATGGTAAGACTATGTTTAACACAATTGGTCGAGCTCAGGGCTGGTCGGATACTCCCTTAACTGAAGAAGGCGAACGTGGTATCCGTGAGCTAGGGATTGGGCTAAGAGAGTCTGGCTTGGAATTTACCAAGGCTTTCTCGAGCGACTCTGGCCGAACCATTCAGACCATGGGGATTATCCTAGAAGAGCTGGATTTGGTCGGGAAGATTCCTTATAAGTTTGACAAGCGCATTCGAGAGTGGTGCTTCGGGAGCTTTGACGGGGCTTATGGCGGCGATCTTTTCCGTGGAGTGATTCCAAGGGTGCGTGATACTGACAATTATAAAGAGCTGACTTTCCCAGAATTGGCCGACGGCTTGGTTGAAGTGGATACGGCTGGCTGGGCTGAGCCATGGGAGCAACTCAGTGGGCGGATTTTAGCTGGATTTACAGCTATTGCCCAAGAAGTGGAGGCTGCTGGTGGAGGCAATGCTTTAGTTGTCAGCCATAGTATGACCATCGGGACTTTTGCTTATCTGCTCGATAAATCCATTAGCAAAAATCCTGAGGTGGACAACGGCAGTGTGACAGTCGTCGAATATGAAAAAGGGCAATTTACGATTCAGATCTTAGGAGATGTGTCCTACCGTGAAGTTGGTGCCAAAATTTTGGACGCTAAATAAGCGGTTAAAAGAAAATATGGCAATAATTCAGCTTTCTTGAGCTGCTTTCTCTCAATCTTAGAAACTACTTTTTTTCAGAAACGTGATATAATGAGAGGAGAATAAGGGGGGAAGTGTATGGCAAAAACAAGATTATACCTCATCCGGCATGGTAAGACCATGTTTAATACAATCGGACGAGCTCAGGGCTGGAGTGATAGTCCATTGACAGCAGAAGGTGAACGTGGCATTCATGCATTAGGAATAGGTTTGCGAAAAGCGGGTATTGATTTTAAACTAGCTAGATCCAGTGATTCGGGTCGAACCATTCAGACCATGGGAATTATTTTGGAAGAGCTGGGCTTGACTGGAAAGATTCCTTATAGGTTTGACAAGCGCATTCGAGAGTGGTGTTTTGGCAGTTTTGATGGTGGCTATGATGGCGAGCTCTTTATGGGGGTCATGCCTAGGGTCTTTAATATTGACCATGTCCATCAACTCAGCTATGCCGAGCTGGCAGAAGGTTTAGTAGAAGTCGACACGGCTGGCTGGGCTGAGAATTGGGAAAAACTCAGCGGCCGAATTTGGCAAGGCTTCTCAGAGATTGCTGAGGAGCTGGAGGCTGCGGGCGGTGGCAATGCTTTGGTAGTTAGTCATGGCATGACCATCGGAACCTTTGTCTATCTGATTAATCGCATGCAGCCTCATGGTCTAGGTAATGGTAGTGTGACCATGGTAGACTATGAAGATGGACAATTTTCGGTTGTTTCCATCGGTGATATGTCCTATCGTGAAGTTGGAGCGAAGGAGCTGGAGGACAAGGCTTGAGAAGAGGTCGCCACGAAAGAAGGAGAAAACTCTCTCTGTTTCGACTAATAAATAGGCTCTTATTTCTAGGGATTGGGATCAGTTTGCTGTTTGCTCTATTGCGAGTGCAAGATATGGATGAAGACTTGCCAACTTTTATGAATCATGCTCTTAAAGCCCAGAGTTCTGACTTGCCCAAGGTGTCAGTTGATGATTGGGAGTTGACTTTAATCAATCGTAGCCATTTACAGGAAGAGTCTCATCCTAAGTTGACCCAAATTGATGATATTCAGGTAGATAGTCGTATTGCTGAAAATACCAGACAATTTTTAGCTGCAGCTCGGGCTATTGCACCGGGAGAAACCTTGATTTCGGGCTATCGTAGCCGAGCGGAGCAGACAGAGCTCTATGAAGAAGCCCTAGTTTTGGCCGAAGAAGAAGGCTTGTCTCGGCAAGAAGCGGAGCAAGAAGTGCAAAAGCGGATCCAGCTGCCAGGTGCCAGTGAGCATCAGACAGGCTTGGCGATTGATATGAGCGAGCCAGAAGGTCAGAATGATGAAGTAGCAAATAAGATTGCGGAAATTGCCCCTAAATACGGCTTTATTCTGCGCTATCCTGAAGGGAAAAGCGATATTACTGGTGTGAATTTTGAAAATTGGCACTATCGTTATGTTGGCGTAGAGTCGGCCCAATACATGCAAAAACATCATCTAGTTTTAGAGGAATTTCTGGCCCTTTTGAAAGAGTCGGTTCGGTAAATCGTTACAATCCATTGATAGACAAAAAATCAGCTGCTCAAATGAGCAAGCTGATTTTAAGGCTCTTTGTCAACTGTAGTGAGTTTCAAAAAGTTACTAGAATTTTGATATAAATTCAATTTTCTTATTGGTCCTGACCTTGGGGAAGGGGGATACTAATACAAGATAAGAAAGGAGAATATTATGCAAATCAATATGATTCGTTCAGAAGAAGCAATTTTAGAGGCGACGAAAGACTTTTGGAAATGACACTTTTGCTTGCAAATCTGCCAGAGTTTGATATAATGTAGGTAATTTCTGGAGGTGACTATATGCACTATAAAAGAGTTGAATTAAAACTCACAAATCAAGGTATCCATGAGCGCAAGATTTTTCAAGGTGTTAAGATTTTTAGTCGCAGTAAATTGTCCAAAGATCAGAAAAGTATTCTAACACAGAAGCTTTACCTGACTCTGAAGCAAAACATCGTTTACTATCAACGTACAGACGTTAACTATGACCAGAACTGGCATCATAATAAGGACTATTACGAATTAGCTTATGGTCAGATGGATAGAGAGACGGTTTTTAAGGTTTGCCAAGATTTTGACGAACTAAGTCCTTTTCTGGAAAATGAACTGCTGGAGAAGTTAAAAGAAAAGCAGTCAACAGGCAAATTTTTTGAAAAATTAGATATATAAAAATCCGGCTGCTTTTATAAG
>CAUUSJ010000058.1:0-7822 GCA_963547765.1 uncultured Streptococcus sp.
ATAGGCTAGAGAGCTGCTGCTGACTGGCAAAACGCTGGCTGTCAAAGTTGAGCTCTCCAGCATAGCGGTAGAGCTTGGCATAGTCCAGCTCTGTCTCAAAATCAGCAAAGAAATAATCATTGAGCGTCAGTTGGGCATCCTCTGAAGGCAGTTGCTGGGGCAGGTAGACAGCAGCAGTATAGGACTTATCAATCTGTCCACTGTAGCTGACATAGGAGCTGACCAGTCGCTCGTCTAGCAAGAGCTTGAGCAGGGTGGACTTGCCATTGCCCTCCTCACCGATAATAGCGACCTTGTCTCCTTGATTGACAGTCAGTGACAAATCTTTGACTAACTCCTTCAGGTCTTTTAGGTGGGTAATCGTTAGGTTTCTTATTTGAAGCATAGATGTCTCCTTGGTTTTATAACACAAAATACAGCCCTGCTTTATTTAGCAGAGCTGTTTTTAGTTGCACAAAGCAGACACAGAAGTGTCTAAGTAGGATTATTCGTTCATAGGCTTCCAGCTTACACTGTCATAGGAGCGACAGGATTAATCTAAAGATAAGCAAATAAAAGCTAGAAAGCACCAAAAACGAACATCCCGCGGATATGCAGAAACATGACAAAATCTACTAAATAAAGTTTCCTTTAAAAAATAGACTTAATTTTTCATGTCTCCGTGTACCTCCGAAATCATTCTACCCTTAGTCTAGCAAAAAGGGCAGCATAAGTCAATAAAAATCCTGAAAGATTACTTTCAGGATTCGTCATATTTATACGTTGAGCACCTTATCCAAGAAGTCCTTGAGGCGTGGATGCTGAGGGTTATCGAAGATTTGATCTGGTTTGCCGTCTTCTAGGAATTCACCGTCAGCAGTGAAGATGACGCGATTAGCAACCTGACGAGCAAAGCCCATTTCATGAGTTACGATTAGCATGGTCATACCCTGCTGAGCCAGATCTTTCATAACGTTGAGAACGTCACCAACCATTTCAGGGTCGAGAGCAGAAGTCGGCTCGTCAAAGAGCATGATGTCCGGGTTCATAGCCAATCCTCGAGCGATGGCCACCCGCTGTTTTTGACCTCCTGACAGGCTATCTGGTTTGGCATCAGCCTTGTCTGCCAGCCCAACCTTTTCCAAGAGCTCCATACCAAGCTTGTCTGCATCAGCTTGGCTCATTCGCTTGTGCTCAACAGGAGCGAAGGTGATATTTTGCAGGACAGTCATGTGTGGGAAGAGGTTGAAGTGCTGGAAGACCATTCCGATATCTTCACGAACATGGTCTACATTTGTAGACTTGTCTGTCAAATCATAACCATTAACAGTAATGGTCCCACTAGTTACTTCTTCAAGTAGGTTCAGGCTGCGTAGGAAAGTTGATTTACCTGATCCAGAAGGACCGATGATACAAACAACATCTCCCTCATAAAACTTAGCACTAATCCCTTTTAGGACCTCATTTTCCCCATAGTATTTATGTAAATCATTAACATCAATTTTTAATTTAGCCATTAGTGAATCCTCTTTTCTAAGCGTTTAGCCAATCTTGTTAAGAGTGTGATGATGACCAAGTAAAGCACTGCTAGGATAGCATACATCTTGAAGCTCTGATAGTTACGGGCAATGATGATTTTACCTGTTTGGAAGAGCTCAACAAGTCCGATAGCTGATACGATAGTTGTATCCTTGAGAGCGATGACGAACTGGTTGACAAAGTTTGGTAGCATGATCTTAGTTGCTTGAGGCAGGATAATCTTGCGCATGGTCTTTCCATACGAGATCCCCAGACTTCGGCTAGCTTCCATCTGTCCGACCGGAACGGCTTGAATCCCTCCGCGAACAATTTCAGCGATATATGCACCAGCATTGAGTGACAGAGCAATTGTTCCTGCAACGAAGTCGTTGATTGGACTTTGGTGACCAGTCATAGATTCAATGAGGTTTGGAATTCCCCAGAAGATGAAGGCAGCCAGAATCATAAGTGGAATACCACGAATAACGTCAACAAAAATTTCTGAAATGATGCGAAGCGCTTTGATAGGGCTGACGCTGAACATCCCAAAGATAATCCCGATCACCATGGCAATCGCAAAGGAAATCAATGCTAAAGCAATGGTAATTCCAAGTCCGCTTAACAGTTGTTTGTAGTTGTTTTGGAGAAGTCCCCAGATAGTTGTTTCATCAACGGTTGTGGAATTATCCTTCTCAGATGAGAGATATTTATCAAGGATTTCTTGGTATTTACCATTCGCTTTTAGATTAGCCAAACCATTATTGAACATCTCGATGAGTTCAGGGTTAGTGCCTGCTTTTACTGCAAAAGCAAGATCACCACTAGGGGTTCCTTCGATTGGCGTTTTCATTTTTTTGCCTTGATTGATGGCATATTTGACAACTGGCTCATCGTCCATAATAGCAGCGACAGAGCCAGAGTTCAGACTATCATACATAGAAGAACCGTCTGAAAAAGTTTTGATTTTGTAACCGTATTTGCTTTGATTTTCGACGAGGAAGGTTTGAGAGGCCGTACCGTTCTTGACTCCGACGGTCTTTCCTTTCAAGTCTTCATAGGAGCTAATAGTGCTTGATTCTGTCACCGCAAGGATAGAGTTAGCAGTGTAGTATGGTTCAGAGAAATTAAAGGTTTCTTTGCGGGCCTCTGTCACAGACATCCCAGCAATCATCCCGTCAGCTTGACCAGATTGAACGGCATTGATAGCAGCGTCAAAACCAGGGTTAGAGATTTCCAGTGTAAAACCTTGGTCTTCGGCAATGGCTTTGATCAAGTCCATGTCAATACCAGTGTATTGGTTGCTATCATTTTGGAAAACGAAAGGAGCAAAAGATGAGTCGCTGGCAATCGTATATTTAGCTTTGACTGGAGTAGCTTTTTGTCCAGACTTGGTTGTGGTCTCTGGCACTGCTGAGTTTGTTGAAGTTTTGGAAGCAGCAGTCCACTTGTTGATGATGTCTTTCAAAGTGCCATCTTTTTTCATCTGAGCCAAGGCTTCGTTAAACTCAGTGACTAGGTATTCGTATTTGCTGCCTTTTTTGACACCAAATGCGAAGCTACCAACGGCCTCACCCTTCATTGAGATTTTCAAATCTTGTCCTTGGCTGATTGCGTACTCGATAACAGGTTGGTCATCCATAGCTGCATCAACGGCTCCAGCTGTTAGGCTGTTATACATAAGGTCGCCTGTATCAAATGTTTTGATAGTAAAGCCGTATTTGTCCTTGATTTTTTCAAGGAAACGTTGTGCAGCTGTACCGTTTTTAACTCCGACAGCCTTTCCTTTAAGTTGATCGTAAGATTTTACTGTATTAGCCTTGGTCGTTGCGATGACAACTTTTGTGTCATAATATGTATCAGACATGGTAAAGACTTTTTCGCGTTCAGCAGTCTTGGTCATACCTGCCATAATGGCATCGGCCTGTCCTGCTTGAACGGCATTGACAGCAGCGTCAAAGCCAGGGAAGGACATTTCATATGCCCAGCCCTTGATTTCAGCAACTTTATTGATAATATCTACATCAATCCCTTTATAGGTTTGATCGGAATCTTTAAATTCAAATGGGGCATAAGCCGTGTCAGATACGATTTTGATGGTATCTGCGTGAGTGGTTGTCCCTAAGGCAAAGATAGGGAATAACGCTAGCAGAAAAGCTATGATTTTTTTCTTCATATTTTCTCTCCTTTAGTTGAATATTTTTTGATTATATCAGAAAAATTTAAGAAAGGCAAATATTTTCTGTTTTGATGTTATATTTTCTGACATAACGATGAATATTGCCTATTATACTATTATGATAAAATTTGTTATAATAAATAAATGATGAAAGGAGATTTCTATGTTTAAATCACGCATGTTAGATAATGTGAAGCTGTCGCGCTATATTCCGCCGATTTGGTTAGCAATTCTGATCTCCATTGGCTTTATCCACGTTGGAGAAATCTTTGCAGGGATCATCATTGGAACTGTGCTTGCCATGGTAAATCCGATAGCTGACCGGGCTACACTTATGGAAGTGTTCGGGCATTATTATATCTTTTTTCAGCTGGGTAGTTTTTTCTTTATGGCCTTACTTGTTTTTCTGTGGGTCAAGTTTCGAGAAAAGAGAGCTTTCTCCAGCCTGGGTTTCTTTAAGGAAGGATGGCTGAAAGAACTGGGCAGAGGCTTCCTTATTGGAGCCGTTCAGTTTTCACTGGTTGTTGTCTTGCTCTTGGTAACGGGGACAGGCAGTCTGAAATTAGGCCAGCTTAACTTGCAGTCTTTGATTTTTGTCCTAGCTATCATTCCTTTCTGGATTCTCCAAGGCGGAACAGAAGAGCTAGTGACGCGTGGTTGGCTCTTTCCAGCAGTTAGCGCTAAGTCAAATATCTTCATTGGTATCTTGATTTCCAGTGCTCTATTTGGGGCTCTGCACCTCTTTAATCCTGGTGTGACCGTTCTTTCTATTGTCAATATCATACTAGACGGTATCTTTGCTTGTTTCCTTATGCTCAAGTATGACAATATGTGGGTACTGGCTGGTATGCACGGCGCTTGGAATTTTGTGCAAGGAAATATCTATGGTATTCAGGTCAGTGGCCAAGGAGCATCTACCTCTATCTTGAACTATAGCTCGCAATCTTCTGTGGATTTGCTGTCTGGTGGAGCCTTTGGTGCTGAAGGATCTATTTTTGCCAGTATCGTCCTGATTGGCTGCATTGCCTATCTTTACTGGTCATTAAAGAAAGAAAATCGCCTGCCTCAAGAGCTGATTTTTAAGAAATAAGCATTTCGCCCAGTTGAGCTGGGCATTTTTTATGTCTTTTAAAGAGATGTGTGACAAGGGAGAGACGATGGTAGAAGCGTGGCCATTCTACCTACATCCAAATCCAGAGAAAATAGGGCAAATATGGTAAAATGATAGAAGTACAATTTAAGGAATAAAAGATGATTAACAGAATTACAGATAATAAATTTGAATTGGTTTCCAAGTATGAGCCTTCAGGTGACCAACCTCAAGCTATCGAGCAGCTGGTGGATAACATCGAGGGGGGCGAGAAGGCCCAGATTCTCATGGGGGCGACTGGTACTGGTAAGACCTATACCATGAGTCAGGTTATCGCTCAGGTCAACAAGCCGACACTGGTTATTGCCCATAATAAAACGCTGGCCGGCCAGCTTTATGGTGAGTTCAAGGAATTTTTCCCCAATAACGCGGTGGAATACTTCGTTTCCTACTATGATTACTACCAGCCAGAGGCCTATGTACCTTCCAGCGATACTTATATCGAAAAGGATAGCTCGGTCAATGACGAGATTGACAAGCTCCGTCACTCAGCGACATCTGCTCTCTTGGAGCGCAATGACGTGATTGTCGTGGCTTCGGTCTCTTGTATCTATGGTCTAGGTTCGCCTAAGGAATACTCCGACAGCGTGGTAAGCCTGCGTCCTGGACTAGAGATTTCCCGTGACAAGTTGCTCAATGATTTGGTAGATATCCAGTTTGAGCGCAATGACATTGATTTTCAGCGGGGGAAATTCCGCGTTCGAGGCGATGTGGTGGAGATTTTCCCAGCTTCTCGGGATGAGCATGCCTTTCGGGTGGAGTTTTTCGGAGATGAGATTGACCGGATTCGTGAGGTTGAAGCTTTGACAGGTCGAGTCTTGGGTGAGGTGGACCATTTGGCCATATTCCCGGCTACTCACTTCGTGACCAATGAAGACCACATGGAAGTAGCTATTGCTAAGATTCAGGCCGAGCTTGAGGAGCAGCTAGCAATCTTTGAGAAGGAAGGCAAGCTTCTGGAAGCTCAGCGCTTGAAGCAACGCACGGAGTATGATATCGAAATGCTGCGTGAAATGGGCTATACTAATGGTGTTGAGAACTATTCCCGCCATATGGATGGTCGGAGCGAAGGAGAGCCGCCTTATACCCTTCTGGACTTTTTCCCTGATGATTTCTTGATTATGATTGATGAGAGTCACATGACCATGGGACAGATCCGGGGGATGTACAATGGCGACCGCTCTCGTAAGGAGATGCTGGTTAATTATGGTTTCCGCCTGCCATCTGCCTTGGATAACCGCCCGCTGCGTCGGGAGGAGTTCGAAAGCCATGTTCACCAGATTGTCTATGTATCGGCTACGCCGGGCGACTATGAAAATGAACAGACGGATACTGTTATTGAGCAAATTATCCGACCGACAGGGCTTCTGGATCCAGAGGTGGAAGTCCGTCCAACTATGGGACAGATTGATGATCTCCTAGGTGAAATTAATGCCCGTGTTGAAAAGAATGAACGTACCTTTATCACAACCCTGACCAAGAAGATGGCGGAAGACTTGACGGACTACTTCAAGGAAATGGGTGTCAAGGTCAAGTACATGCACTCAGACATCAAGACCTTGGAGCGGACTGAGATTATCCGTGATTTGCGCTTGGGTGTCTTTGATGTTTTGGTTGGGATTAACCTGTTGCGTGAGGGAATCGACGTGCCCGAGGTTAGTCTGGTGGCAATTCTTGATGCAGACAAGGAAGGTTTCCTCCGCAACGAACGTGGTCTTATCCAGACTATTGGACGGGCAGCCCGAAACAGTGAGGGGCATGTGATTATGTATGCGGATACTATGACCCAGTCCATGCAGCGTGCTATTGATGAAACTGCTCGCCGTCGGGCAATCCAGATGGCTTATAATGAAAAACATGGCATTGTACCGCAGACCATCAAGAAAGAAATCCGCGACCTAATCAGTGTGACCAAGGCTGCCCTGCCAGACAAGGAAGAAACAGTCGAAATCGAAAGCCTCAACAAGCAGGAGCGCAAGGACATGATCAAGAAACTGGAAGGCCAGATGCAAGAAGCTGCCGGACTCCTCGACTTCGAACTGGCCGCACAGATTCGCGATATGATTCTGGAAATAAAGGCGATGGATTGAGGGATATAAAGGAGAAAGCAAATGGTCATCACTATCAAAAAAATGGAAACAGCTGAGGAGATAGAAAGTAAATCCTTCGTTCATTGGCAAACGTGGCGAGAAGCTTATGATGAGATTTTGCCTGCGGAATTTCAAGAGCAGATGACTTTGGATAAGTGCCGATTTTATAGTCAAAAGTATCCTGAAAATACTTTGATCGCTTTGGATGGTGCTAAAGTGGTCGGCTTTGTTAGCTACGGTGATTTTCGAGATCCAGCTAGGATAGCTGGTGAAATTTTCGCCTTGTATGTCTTAAAAGAGTATTATGGCAAGGGTATAGGACAGCAGTTAATGAAGGCTGCTTTTGCTGCCTTGGATGGTTATCAAGAGATTATGTTATGGGTTTTAGAAGATAACAAACGTGCCATCGCCTTTTATGAAAAAACGGGTTTTGTTTTTGACGACGAGGAAAAGGTCATTGACCTAGGAAAAGCCGTGAAAGAAAAACGGATGATCTACTCGAAAAACTCTAATAGTTAGTTTGGAAATAATAGATATATTTGTAAGGAGCACACATGCGTTATGCACTTTTACTCCGTGGCATTAATGTCGGCGGGAAAAACAAGGTTGTTATGGCTGATTTGAAGAAGGATTTGGCTGGGTTGGGTTTTGAAAATCCAGTTTCCTACATTAACAGCGGCAATCTTTTCTTTGATAGCGAGGAGCAGGAGGAGAGGATTCGGGAGAGCTTGACTGCTTATTTCAGTCGGTCTTATGATTTTCCTCTGCCTTTTGTCCTTGTCAGCTCTGCTATGCTTCAAAAAGAAACAGCTAATCTTCCTGCTTGGTGGAAGGATGAAACAGCTTTTCGGCGTGATGTTCTCTTTTATCTGCCGGAGACAGACAGGGAGAGTGTTCAAGAGCTGGCAG
>CAUUSJ010000059.1:0-7260 GCA_963547765.1 uncultured Streptococcus sp.
CTTCTGGGTCCGGTAAGACGACCATGATTAAGATGATTAACCGTCTCTTGGAACCTACAGATGGCGATGTTTACATGGATGGCAAGCGCATCAAGGACTATGATGAGCGTGAACTCCGCCTTTCTACTGGTTATGTCTTACAGGCTATTGCTCTCTTTCCAAATCTAACGGTTGCAGAAAATATTGCTCTCATTCCTGAGATGAAGGGGTGGAGCAAAGCAGATATTCAGCAGAAGACAGATGAATTGCTAGACTTAGTCGGCTTGCCTGCTGAAGACTATGCTCAGCGTATGCCTAGTGAGCTGTCTGGTGGTGAGCAGCAGCGGGTGGGCATTGTCCGTGCCATTATCGCCCAACCCAAAATCCTGCTGATGGATGAGCCTTTTTCAGCTCTTGATGCCATCTCGCGTAAGCAATTGCAGAGCTTGACCAAGAGTATTCATGACCAGTTTGGGATGACAACAATCTTTGTGACTCATGATACGGACGAGGCTTTAAAGTTGGGGAATCGGATCGCCGTTCTGCAGGACGGGGAGATTCGTCAAGTGGCGACACCTGAGGAAATCTTATCTGCACCTGCAACCAGCTTCGTAGCAGATTTATTTGGAGGTGTTCAACATGGCTAATTTGATTTCTACCTTTCAGGAGCGCTTTGGTGATTGGGTAACAGCCCTTGGTCAGCACCTCCAGCTGTCTCTTCTGACCTTACTTGTGGCCATCTTCCTGACTATTCCGCTCGCTATCTATCTCAATAGTCATAAAAAAGCAGCCAATTGGGTGCTGCAAATTGCAGGAATCTTTCAAACCATTCCTTCAATGGCCTTGCTGGGACTCTTTATCCCCTTCATGGGGATTGGCACACTGCCGGCACTGACTGCTCTGGTGATTTATGCTATTTTCCCGATTTTAGAAAATACTGTCACGGCTTTGAATGGGATTGATCCTAGTTTAGAAGAAGCCGGAATCGCCTTTGGGATGACCAAGTGGGAGCGACTCAAAAAGTTTGAACTGCCTCTAGCTATGCCTGTCATCGTTTCTGGAATTCGGACGGCAACGGTTATGATTATCGGAACAGCAACTCTGGCAGCCCTTGTCGGAGCTGGTGGACTAGGTTCTTTTATCCTTCTAGGAATTGACCGTCGCAATGCCAGTCTGATCTTGATTGGAGCTATTTCATCCGCAGTTTTGGCTATTCTTTTCAATAGTCTCCTTAAATGGATGGAAAAGGCTAAGCTTCGGACTGTATTTACAGCTTTTGCGGTTTTAATCCTCGGCCTCGGCGCTTCTTATACACCGAGTCTGATTCGCAAGCAGGAGAAGGATCATCTGGTTATTGCTGGGAAATTGGGTCCAGAGCCAGAAATTCTTATGAATATGTATAAACTCCTCATCGAGGGAAATACGGATATGACTGTGACAGTCAAGCCAAACTTTGGTAAGACAGACTTCCTTTATCAAGCTCTGAAAAAAGGTGATATTGATATCTATCCTGAGTTTACCGGTACGATTACTGGGACTCTCTTGCAGCCTGCTCCAAAGGTCAGCAATGATGCAGAAGAGGTTTTTGAAGCAGCACGTGATGGAATCAGAAAACAGGACAATCTAGTCTTGCTCAATCACATGGCTTATCAAAATACCTATGCCATTGCAGTACCTAAGACTGTTGCTAAAGAATACAATCTTAAAACCATCTCTGATCTTAAGGCAGTCCAAGACAAGCTCAAGGCAGGGTTTACCTTAGAGTTTAACGACCGTGAAGATGGGAACAAGGGACTCCAGTCTGTCTATGGACTCAACCTCAATGTGTCAACCATGGAGCCAGCGCTTCGCTATGATGCGATTAAATCAGGTGATATTCAGATTACGGAAGTCTACTCAACCGACCCTGAAATTGAGCGCTATCAACTTCAGATTTTAGAAGATGATAAGCACCTTTTCCCTCCTTATCAAGGGGCACCTCTCCTGAAAGCTGAACTGCTAGAAAAACACCCTGAGTTGGAAGGTATTCTCAATAAGCTGGCTGGCAAAATTACGGAAAGCCAGATGAGCCAGATGAATTATCAAGTTGGCATTGAAGGCAAAAAAGCGGAAGCTGTTGCGCGTGACTTTCTGGTCAAGGAAGGACTTTTAAAAAAATAAGAAGTAAAAGAGTTAGACTTGTAAGGTCTAGCTTTTTTGCTTATTTTAGAATAGGTAGACTGCAGATTGAAGAAGATACATCAGCAATCTTCATCCATTTTTGGTATAATAAAGTATCAATGCATGGAGGTGTTCCGATGGCATCCAGTCAAGAATATTTGGATTTTATTCTGAAGCAGCTGCAGGGCTTAGGCCAAGAAATTAGCTTTCGCAAGATGATGGGAGAGTATTTGCTTTATTATCGGGGGCGCTTATTTGGCGGGATTTATGACAATCGCTTGTTGCTTAAGTCAGTCCAGCCAGCCCTGGATTTTTTTGAAAATCCGGTTTATGAGTTTCCTTATCCAGGCGCAAAGCCAATGCTTCATATAAAAGAAGTAGAAGATGCTGCCTTTCTCTGTAATTTGATTGAAGCTGCCTATCCTGCCTTACCAGCACCAATAAAGAAAAAATAGTCTTTCCTTTACAATAGATATTCTAAAAAGTTGCCGTTTAAATGGACATTTTTTAAATTTTCCTTTATAATGGACTTAAAGGAGGTTTGGTATGCTTTATATTGCTCTTATTGGAGATTTAATAGAATCCAAACAGCTGAAAAATCGTAAGCAGGCCCAGAAGGACCTACAGGACATGATGGCAGTGCTAAATCAGGATTATCGGGATTATCTGGTGTCGCCTTTCACGGTGACGACTGGAGATGAGTTTCAGGCTTTGCTGCGACCTAATCCAGAGATCATGCAGCTCCTTGATCAGATTGCCTTGGGCTTTCCTCATCCGATTCGCTTTGGACTTGGTCTGGGGGAGATTGTGACGGATATCAATCGGGAGCAGAGTATTGGTGCGGACGGTCCGGCCTACTGGAGGGCGCGCGCAGCCATTGAGGCTATTCATGAGAAGAACGACTATGGCAGTAGCCGTATAGCTGTATCCTTGGGAGATGAAGAGCTCAGTCAGGCAGTCAATACCGTGTTGGCAGCTACTTCATTTATCCAGAGCAAATGGAATGCCAGTCAGAGAGAGGTTCTGGAGCAGATGCTCAAGGAATATATCTATGATGAGAATTTTTCTCATGGGGAAATAGCAGAGCTGCTGCAGATTAGTCCCAGTGCGCTTAGTAAGCGGCTCAAGTCGTCTGGTTTGAAGATCTATCTGAGAAATCGCCGTTTAGCTATGAGAATGATTCTACAGGCAGCAAAGGAGGCTGAACAATGACAAATTTTATGGGATTTTCAGAATTTTTCATGCAGAATCCGATTCTTGTATTGACTTTGCTGGCTCATGTACTAGCTGATTTTCAGCTTCAAAGTCAGAAAATGGCCGACCTTAAAAGTCGCCGGTTGAATTTCTTGATTCTCCACTTGGGAATTGTTCTCTTGCTTCTGTTGTTATTAGGGCTAGTCTTACCTAATTATCTGCTATATTTCGCCTTGGTCTGGCTCAGTCATGCGCTTATTGACTTCTTGAAGTATAGGCTGAATTCATTGATTGTCCGGCAGCATGCTCAAAAGTCAGCCTTTTTACTGGATCAGCTCTTACATCTGATGAGCATTTTTGCTCTTTATTTTCTCTTGCAACAGCAGCAAATTCCAGCTCCTAATTGGCTGACTGACCGCTACCTCATGCTGCAGGCTCTCTTTTTCTTCGCCCTGACTGGTAAGCCGATTAATATCCTCTTTAAACTCTTCTTCAGCAAGTATCAGGCGGGGGAAGACAGTGGGGAGACTATTGCGGGGGCTGGAGCCATGATTGGGATTTTGGAGCGCTTGATTATGGGACTTTCCCTTATTTTCGGGCAGTTTACTGCCATTGGGTTAGTTTTTACAGCTAAATCTATTGCCCGCTATAATAAGATCTCAGAAAGCCAGTCCTTTGCAGAATACTATCTGATCGGTTCACTCTTTAGCATGATCAGCGTTTTACTGACTTATGGCTTGCTTTATTGGTAATAAAAACTGAGGCTGGGATAGGATTCCCGGTCTTTACTCTAATTCTCGTTTGATACAAGGTAAGGAGAAGTCACATGGCAAAATCCCTAGAAGATATGTCTTTAGAAGAATTATGGCAGTTGTTCCCGATTTTCTTAAAGGAGCATAATAAGGATTGGGCAGCTTGGTATAAGGAGGAAAGCAGAAGAATACAAAGTTTTTTGCCAGCAAATCAGTTGTATAAAATGCATCATATTGGCTCCACATCTATTGAGGGGATATGGGCTAAGCCGATTATTGATATTCTTTTAGAAATTCCTCGAAGTGAAGATATGGGTAGCATCCAGAGAAAATTGCTGGAGTATGGCTACCTGCTTATGTCAGAGTCAGAAGGCCGCATGTCTTTTAACAAGGGCTATACACTGCAAGGTTTTGCTGAACGAGTTTTTCACTTGCATTTGCGCTACTACGGAGACCATGATGAACTCTATTTCCGAGACTATCTGAAAGCTCATCCAGATGTCGCTAAGGACTACGAGCAGCTAAAATTGACCTTATGGAAAAAGTACGAGCACAATCGTGATGCCTATACAGAAGCTAAAACCGATTTCATTAGGCAGTACACACAAAAAGCTAAAAAGCTTTATAAGAGAAGGTATGACGATAAAATTGAATAGCATGATAGTTCTCGGTGCGATGATCGCCTATTCAAGTTAATACGAATAAAAACAAACTTAATACGATTTAATACATATAGAATTCTCGTTAATTCTTTTTAATTAGAACATCGTCTTCTTTAGTTGTTTAAGGTTATTAGAAATGTTATAATACGATCCATACGAGTTAGGAGGTGGAAAATGAGAAAACGGTCTATTATCGCACTCTCAACTTTTCTGTTCATTGCTCTTGTTACTTTATTTCTAATCTACAATCAGCAAACCAAAGGATTAAATAGTAGAGACTATATTCAGTCAAGCACACCTACCTTGTTTTTCCACGGTTATGGATCGAGTGCTAATGCTGAAAAGCATATGGCAGAAGCGGCCAGAAAAGCTGGAGTTACTCAAACCATCATCACAGCCACAGTTGACAGTCATGCTCAAGTAACTCTTAAAGGTGATATTCCGAAAAATGCTGTTAATCCAATTGTCATGGTTGAGTTCAAAGACAATCGAAATGCCAACTATGCTCAGGATGGAGAATATGCGGCAGCAGTTGTCAGAGAGTTGCAAGCAAGATATGGCTTTAAAAAGATGAATTTTGTTGCACATTCTATGGGAAATATGTCTATTTTATTTTACCTATTGGAGCACGCTCAAAATGAAGAACTTCCACAACTACAAAAGCAGGTAAATATCGCCAATCATGTTAATGGTTTGGAGGGCATGGATTTGCCGGCTAATTTGACCATTCTAGATTCCAAAACAGGGCAACCTAGTGCCATGAGTGATAGCTATCAAAAACTTCTGGGCTTGCGCGAAATTTATCCGCAAGATCAAGTGGATGTGCTTAATATCTATGGAGATTTTAAAAATCAATCGGATGGTTCTGTTTTAAACGTTTCTTCTCGCAGTCTCAAGTATCTTGTAATTGACAATGCAAAGTCCTATCAGGAAAAACGAGTGACTGGCCCCCTGGCTCAGCATAGCCAGCTGCATGAAAATCCAGAAGTAGATAGATTATTGATTGACTTTCTTTGGGGCAAATAATTTTAAGAAATGCAGGCTATTCTTTGTCTATAAGAAAACTTTAAGCATTTTATACTATTTTGTTCTATGGAAAGTTTTCCTTTCCTAATTTAGTATGACAGCGCAATCCGCTGATTATAATCGAAGCTTCTCTAAAACCTTATTATTTAGAGATAGATTGAGGAGTAAAATGAAATTTAAGAAAACATTACTGACAGCAGGAGCTCTAGTAGCTACTCTCTTTACCGTATCTACAGCAACTGCTGATACAAATGTTCAAAAAGTCATTGACGAAACCTATGTTCAGCCTGAGTATGTCTTGGGCTATTCCTTGGATGACAGCCAAAAAGAGCAAACACTTCAGCTCTTAGGCTACAATGCATCGAGTGATTCTAAACCTCTGAAAACAATGACACCTGATGTCTATTCAAAGATTATGAATGTGGCAAATGATCCTAGTTTGCAGCTATATTCTTCTGTTAAGATTAAGAAGTTGGGCAACAAGAAGCCACTTCAAGTCAAGATTGTAACGCCGCAAAACATCACCAAGGTTACAGAGGATATGTATCGCAATGCAGCAGTCACCTTGGGCGTACAGCATGCAGAAATTACAGTAGCAGCACCTATCCCTGTGACTGGAGAAAGTGCCCTAGCTGGTATTTATTACTCGCTAGAGGAAAATGGAGCAAGCGTTCCTCAGGAAAATAAAGATCTGGCTCAGGAAGAATTATCCGCACTTTCAAATATCAACGCTGAGAACCAGGGCAAGGAAGGTTACGATGCTGATAAGCTGAATGTGGCTCTAACAGATATTAAAACAGCTGTTGCCAATGCTAAAAAGAACAATAGCAATTTGACAGAAGCTGATGTCCGTAAAATCGTTGAAGAAACACTGAAAAACTACGGTCTAAGCAGTTCCGTCACAGCTGACCAAATCAATCTGATTATTAACTTTGCTGTCAATCTTTCAAATAGCGGAGTCATCACAAATTCTGATTTCACAAAGACGCTCACCGACTTAAAAAACAGTATTGTCTCAAAGGCCGGTGACACATTCAATAATATCAACCTTAACTTTGATGCAAACGGACTTCTTGAAGATGGCGGAAATTTCTTTAGCAATATCTGGAATGCAATCGTCAATTTCTTTAAGGGCCTGCTAGGTCAATAAGACTATCTAAAAATTGCAACTAAAAACCAGCTAGATTTTAGCTGGTTTTTGCGTATTTCTTATTCCCACTCCACAGTTGCAGGTGGTTTGCTGGTAATATCGTAGACGATGCGGTTAACATGGTCAACTTCATTGACGATACGGACAGAGATTTTTTGCAGAACATCCCAAGGAATCTTGGCAAAGTCAGCTGTCATACCATCGATAGAAGTGATAGCACGAATTGCGATTGTGTAGTCGTAAGTCCGGCCATCGCCCATAACACCGACTGAACGAACACCAGTGTTGACAGTGAAGTATTGCCAGATATCGCGGTCAAGACCAGCTTTAGCGATTT
>CAUUSJ010000060.1:0-6296 GCA_963547765.1 uncultured Streptococcus sp.
CTCTTCTCTCAGGCATCCTGTCCCTATCCTGTCTATTTTATACCCTAACTGGTAATCAACGAAATTACTTATGACATCTCAGGGACTTTTTATGACATATCGGAACACAAAAACAACCGCTTTAAAAGCAGTTGTTTCTTGATTATTATTCTTCGTCTTCAACATCCTGA
This sequence comes from uncultured Streptococcus sp., assembly GCA_963547765.1. Lineage (GTDB taxonomy): Bacteria > Bacillota > Bacilli > Lactobacillales > Streptococcaceae > Streptococcus. The sequence goes on from CAUUSJ010000060.1 coordinate 171, forward strand.
TCATCGTCAGAATATTCATCGTCTTCTTCATTTAACTCAACTTCTTCGCCGAGATCATCTGGAGCTATTTCATTGATTTCAGCATCGTAGGCTTCAACCTCACTCTTTTCATCATCTGGATTATCTTCGTCATATGAAAGAGCTGGATCCTCTTCATAAGAGTCCTCATCTTCAGGATCATCATCGCTGTAATCAATCGCATCCTCGTCGCCATCCATAAAGGCATTAACGCGTTTTTTCTTGCGTTTCTTAGGCTCGTCTTCCTCGTCCGTTTCTTCCAAAGCGATGATTTCTTCATCGACTTCGTCAATCGCATACCAAGAACGAAGGCCCCATTTATTGTCACCAAGTGGAATGAAGCTGCCATCTACATTCAGCTCTGTATAAAATAGAGGCAGCGCTTCTCGGATCTCGCTATTTGATTTTTCCAGATAATTTTGAATTTCATTGACAAGCTCATCGAAATACATTTCATGGTCACGCCCGCGCAATTCTAAGATGGCACGTGCTACCTCAATCATCGAAAGCTCACTTTTTTCTTGTCCTGCAAATACTTCTAATTCCAAAGTTATTCTCCTTAAGATTACACAGGCATTTAGCCAGGCATTTTTTCGCTACTTTCTATTGTACGATAAATTTGTCGTCTAGTCAAAAAAATTTCACCTAGACTATCCGACTTTTCAACTCCAGTCATTCTACCATAATCGTAGCATCTATGGAGCAGCATCTTCCTCTAATTTATAAACATTGACATATTTATCCTCACAAGTCTTCGACTAATCATGTGGTATAATAGATAAAACTTTGTTTAATAGAAAGAAGCTTATGCCTCTCCTCCAACGTACCATCAAACTAGCTCTTGCAACATGTCTTGCTGCGGCTCTAGCTGCTTTTTTAGGTTTAAGCAATGCTATATCAGCCGGTATTATTGCTATCCTCAGTGTTTCTGACACCCGCAGAAGTACTATCAAACTAGCCCGTAACCGCCTCTTGTCTACTATTTTAGCACTAGCCATCGGGAGCTTATCTTTCATCCTTCTAGGATTTAACCTTTGGAGCTTAGGGATTTATATCCTGCTCTACGTTCCCTTAGCTTATCTCTTTGGCTGGGAAATAGGCATCACCCCCAGCACAGTTTTGGTCACTCATCTACTGCTGGCCCATTCTGTTTCTTGGTCTCTTTTAGCCAATGAAATGGCTGTCTTCCTCATCGGAACGGGATTCGCTCTTCTGGCTAATTTATATATGGCTTCAAACCAGCAAGATATTGATAACTATCATATTCAAGTTGAAGAGCAACTGAAGAAAATACTACTGCGTTTTGAATATTTCTTGAAAGCTGGTGACGGCCGAAACGATGCGACTCTAATAAAGGAACTAGATACTATCCTTCAAGAAGCCTTAGAACTGGTCTATCTGGACCATTCCAACCATCTCTTTCATCAGACCAATTACCATATTCATTATTTTGAAATGCGGCAGGCGCAGAATCGCATTTTAGAAGATATGGCAGGAAATATCAACAATTGCCAATTGGCAGCTAGCGAGAGCTTGATTTTAGCACGTCTTTTCTCCAAGACAGCCCAGCAACTTAGTCAAGAAAATCCCGCTCACGAACTAGTTGAAGAAATCGAAGCCTGTTTGGATGTTTTTCGCGAACGCCCACTTCCTAAGACTCGGCAAGAATTTGAAACTCGTGCCACACTTCTGCAACTTTTACGAGACTTGGAGACTTTTATTAAGATCAAGGTAGAATTTTATCAAAATTACCAAAAGGTGCAAGCAAATTAGCTCTGCGCCATTTCCAATAAATAATAAAAGGAGTTGAAAAATCTTCAACTCCTTTTTCTCATTCAGTAAAGGCATTTGCTCATTCTTTTAAGTGATAAGAATAACTTGCAACCACGACATCCTCATACCACTTCAGATAGTATTTTAATTTTAAACTCATCTGGTTATGCAGAATATTCTGCCACCTCTTTTTAGGTATAAACTGAGGTACTAGGACCGTCACTGTTCGGCCTTCTTTTTTGGCTCTCTTGGCCACTTTAATCACATACTGAACTGTCGGACTGATGATATTGCGATAGCTAGTCGTGACTGTCTCAAAGCGAATATCTGGGAAGTAGTCAGCAAATTCCTCGGCGACTTCAGCATCTTTTTCAGCAGTTTCTGCTGTAGAAACGTGCATTGCCACGACTTCATCTCCGATACTGCGAGCATAGCTCATCGCACCAACACTGACTCTAGTAACATTCCCGACTAGGACAATTACTGTATTACCAGTGTAGTTCTGTCGCTCAATGTGGTCATGCAATCTCAACTGTTTAGCGACTCTATTATAGTGCTGTTTGATAGACAAAAACAGCCAAGTCAAGACGATGATAATAGGAAAGAAAGGCCAAATATCTTGAAGACGGAACAAGAGCAAGATAAGGACAATCCCATAACAAATGATCGCACCAAGGATATTCGCAATCGAATGCTTCAAGAAATTATTTCCATATTTTTTCTTCCAATGGACAACCATACCGGTCTGGGAAAGAGCAAAGGGCACGAATACACCAATCGTGTACAGGGGAATCAAGCGTTCTGTATTTCCCTTAAAGATAAACAAAAGTGCAATAGCTCCAAAAGCCAGGGTGAAAATCCCATTAGAATAGCTGAGCCGATCTCCTTTTTCCATGTACATATGAGGCATGTATTTATTCTTAGCCATATTGTAGGAGAGCATCGGAAAGGCTGAGAAACCTGTATTGGCTGCCACTGCTAAGATCAAAGCAGTCGACAATTGGAAAACATAGAACAAGATGCGACCAAGGGGAGAAGCTCCCAAAATTGCTTGCGCCATCTGAGCCAAGGTCGTTACACCTTTAACAGGCACGATGCCAATCCAATAATTCAAGAAGGTAATACCAGCAAACATGATTCCTAGGATTAAGGCCATAATCGATAGGGTAGCTGCGGCATTATGGGCTTTGGGTTTCTTGAAAAAAGGGACCGAATTGGAAATAGCTTCCACTCCTGTCAAGGAAGCAGAGCCACTGGTGAAAGCACGAAGTAGTAAGATCAAACTGACTCCAGCAATCGGACTACCAATCCGCGCAGTTGCGTGATAGTCTAGATTTCCTGTCAGGATTTGCACAAAACCGAAACCAATCAATAGCAAAGTGCTGACAATAAAAAGATAGACAGGAATCATCAAGGAAGTGGCCGATTCTTTTAGTCCTCGGAGATTCATTAGCATCAGCAAGAGAACTAAGAAAATGGAAATATGTAAATTGTAAGGGTGTAAGACGGGAATCGCAGAGGTAATTGCGTCCGCTCCAGAAGCGACCGAAACGGCTACTGTCAACATGTAATCTACCAGTAAGCTTCCGCCAGCGATCAAGCCTGCCGTTGGAGATAGATTTTCTGTCGTCACCATATAAGCTCCTCCTCCTTGGGGATAAGCATGAATGACCTGACGATAGGAAATCGTTAAACTCGCTAATAGAATCAATACGACTATTCCTATGGGAAGCGACCACCAAATGGCACCAACAGAAACAGAAGTCAAGACTAAAACAACCTGCTCTGGTCCATAAGCAATCGAAGATAAAGCGTCACTGGAGAGCATGGCTAAAGCTTGCATCTTGGTTAGTAAATGGCCATCTTCGCCCTCTTTTCCAGATTTTAATGGACGTCCAATAAAAAAGCCTTTTAGCTTGGAAAACATAAGTTCCTCCTTTAAAAACATGAGCCATTCTACTCTTTTTCAGAAAACATGTCAATACTTTTCTGAAAATAAATTTCAATCTCCTACTTTTTATCCAATAATACATTTAAAGTTTCAAACTCAATCTTCTATAAAATTTTCCAGTTTTTCTGTAGACAACATGCTTGTTTATATAGGAGCATCAAAAGACGAGCTTTATGTAAAACTCGTCTTTGATATATAAATTTCTTAAATCCTAGTGGTTGTTAGTAAAAGAGTTCAATCTCAGAATAAATAAGATGACAATCAATAGAAACCATCAAAGCATTACTAGTTTATGTCACTCTTCAATCTCAATTCCTTTGGATTCGAATAAATCACGCACTTCTTTAGAAAATGGAAAAATTGTTCCGTCAATGGTTTTTAAATTCGAAAACTGCGATAGCTCCTTTTCAGTCACATTTTCCAAATCAAATTGTTCATCTTCCCCATCCCACAAGGGAATCAATTGTGCATAGATCTCATTTCCTCCATCAAAGAAGAGGCTTTCCACATTCTGCGCATACTCTTTAGGTATTTCCAACTGTTCGAAATAAGCCTGCACTTCAGGAATTGGTGCCTCATAGAAGTCTTCTGGATCTACAGATAAGTTATCAGATTCACAAAAACTGTAGACGTCAAATCGTGGCTCAAGCACGTTTTGTTCATACATCAACTCCTGAATAATAGCCAATTTAAAATTAAAATTATCAAATTGTAAGAAATCACTCATAAATTAGTTCCTTTCAAAATCAGAACGAAGCCTCTATTTTCCGAATACACCAGTCAATCAGCTCTTCCAGTCGCTCAATAGCTTCGGTCATATGCAGGTAACCCATGACTGCCTCAAAGCCAGTAGACATACGGTAGGTGACGATGTCCGTATTCTTAGCCTTGGTGTGGCTGTTGGCATTGCGGCCACGCTTGTAGATATCCTCTTCCTTCTCCGTCAGAATTCTTTCTTCCAGCATGACAGAGATGAGATTGGCCTGAGCCTTGGCAGAAACGTACTTGGTCGCTTCCCTGTGCAGCTGATTTGGCTTGGTCAGCCCTTGAAAAATCAGGTGACGCCGGATATACATGGAGTAGACGGCATCCCCCTCAAAAGCGAGGGCAATGCCGTTAATCAGGTTGACATCAGTCACGTGTCCACCTCACTCCGTCCTTAGTATCCAAAAGCTTGATGCCCTGAGCGGCCAATTCATCCCGAATACGGTCCGCAGTCGCAAAGTCTCGATTAGCCCGCGCTGCTTGGCGTTCCTCAATCAAGCGCTCAATGTCTGCGTCCAAAACTTCTTCTACAAAGACGATACCAAAAACTTCTAAGAGCTTGGCAAAGGCTGCCTTAACTTCAGCGGTGTAGTTACCAGAGTTGATCCACTTGGCTAGCTCGAAGACAACCGTGATGCCGTTGGCTGCATTGAAATCTTCGTCCATAGCGGCGGTGAACTTGTCTAGAAAGGCTTGCAGCTGACCAGAGTCAGCCTGACCAGTGAAAGGCTGCTCATAGGTATTCTTCAAATACTTGAGATTGACGGCTGCATCATGAACAGCCTTTTCTGTGAAATTAATCGGCTTGCGATAATGCTGGGTCGCAAAGAAGAAACGCAGCACCTGACCATCAATGGTCTTGAGGGCATCGTGGACAGTGATAAAATTGCCTAGAGATTTGGACATCTTGACGTCGTCGATGTTGACAAAGCCATTGTGCATCCAGTAGTTGGCAAAAGTCTGGCCAGTCTTGGCCTCTGATTGGGCGATTTCATTGGTATGGTGAGGAAACTCCAAGTCGGCCCCACCACCGTGGATATCAATGGTATCGCCCAAAATCTCTGTCGACATGACCGAACACTCGATATGCCAGCCCGGACGACCAGGTCCCCAAGGACTGTCCCAAGAAATCTCGCCTGGTTTAGCAGCTTTCCAGAGTGCAAAATCTACCGGATTTTCCTTGCGGGCGGTCTCTTCATCTGTTCGACCAGAAGCACCTAACTCCAAGTCTGCCAAGGTTTTGTTAGCTAGTTTGGCATAATTGTGAGACCTTTCGACGCGGAAGTAGACATCACCCTCTGACTCATAGGCGTAGCCCTTGTCCACCAAAGTCTGCACGAAGTCAATGATTGCCTCCATAAAGTCAATCACACGCGGATGCTGAGTAGCCGGCTTGACACCTAAGGCCGTCACATCCTCACGAAAAGCAGCGATATACTTGTCCGCCACCTCTTGAGGCGTAATACCTTCTTCCTTGGCGCGATTGATAATCTTATCATCTACATCTGTAAAATTGGAAATATAGTTGACCTCAAATCCCCGATACTCAAAATAGCGACGAACCGTGTCAAAAGCTACTGTTGAGCGGGCATTGCCGACATGGATATAGTTATAAACCG
>CAUUSJ010000061.1:0-6171 GCA_963547765.1 uncultured Streptococcus sp.
AGACCTTCCTTGGATTTGACGGGGACAAGGTACCCGATATTGACTTGAACTTCTCCGGAGAGGATCAGCCGAGCGCCCACTTGGACGTGCGGGACATCTTTGGTGAGGAGTATGCCTTTCGGGCTGGTACTGTTGGTACCGTTGCAGCTAAGACGGCCTATGGATTTGTCAAGGGCTATGAGCGCGACTACGGGAAGTTTTACCGAGACGCCGAAGTTGAGCGTTTGGCGCAGGGAGCTGCCGGAGTCAAGCGGACGACTGGACAACACCCGGGCGGGATCGTTGTTATCCCTAACTACATGGATGTTTATGACTTTACACCGGTCCAATATCCAGCTGATGATGTGACGGCCGAGTGGCAGACCACCCACTTCAACTTCCATGATATCGATGAAAATGTCCTCAAACTAGACGTCCTGGGACACGATGATCCGACCATGATTCGGAAGCTTCAGGACTTATCTGGCATTGATCCTAATGACATTCCTATGGATGATGCTGGCGTTATGGCCCTCTTTTCTGGGACAGATATTCTGGGTGTGACTCAGGAGCAAATCGGTACGCCGACTGGTATGCTGGGGATTCCAGAGTTTGGGACTAACTTTGTACGGGGTATGGTTGACGAGACCCATCCGACGACCTTTGCCGAGCTCTTACAGCTATCTGGTCTCTCTCATGGTACGGACGTTTGGCTGGGCAATGCTCAGGACTTGATTAAGCAAGGGATTGCCGACCTGTCCACCGTTATCGGCTGTCGGGACGACATCATGGTTTACCTCATGCACAAGGGCTTGGATCCTAAGATGGCCTTTACGATCATGGAGCGCGTGCGGAAGGGTCTTTGGCTGAAGATCTCTGAAGAAGAGCGCAATGGCTACATCGCAGCCATGAAGGAAAATAATGTGCCAGAATGGTACATCGAGTCCTGTGGAAAGATCAAGTACATGTTCCCCAAGGCCCATGCGGCAGCCTATGTTATGATGGCCCTGCGGGTGGCCTATTTCAAGGTGCATCATCCGATTTATTACTACTGTGCTTATTTCTCCATTCGGGCCAAAGCCTTTGACATCAAGACCATGAGTGGTGGCCTTGATGCCGTCAAACGCCGGATGAGCGAAATCGCTGAGAAGCGTAAGAACAATGAAGCTTCCAATGTAGAAATTGACCTTTATACGACTCTGGAAATCGTCAATGAAATGCTGGAGCGGGGCTTCAAGTTCGGAAAGCTAGACCTCTACAAGAGCCATGCGACGGAGTTTCTCATCGAAGGGGATACCCTTATCCCGCCTTTCTCTACTATGGATGGTCTGGGTGACAACGTTGCCCGCCAATTAGTTAGAGCGCGGGAAGAAGGTGAATTCCTTTCTAAGACAGAGCTCCGCAAACGTGGCGGCCTCTCTAGCACCCTAGTTGAAAAAATGGATGATATGGGCATTCTCGGCAATATGCCAGAGGATAACCAGTTGAGTCTGTTTGATGAGTTTTTCTAAAATATAGAAAGAGGTTTTTATGAAATTGACCATTTCCGCTCAGGATAAGCCAGCGCAAAAAGTGTTTGATTACCAGCTGGATCTTGACCCAGATACGATTTTGAAAATGACCGCTTTGATTTGCGGTACAGTGGCAGCGGTTAGCCTGCTGTCCTTGTTTAAAGAGAAATAACAAAAGAAAAGGAGAAGCAGCATGGTTCTGCCAAATTTTAAAGAAAACTTAGAAAAATACGCTAAACTATTGATTGCCAATGGTATTAATGTGCAGCCGGGTCACACGGTGGTGCTCAATATTGATGTGGAGCAGCGTGAATTGGCGCATTTGATCGTAAAAGAAGCCTATGCCTTGGGTGCGCATGAGGTTATCGTCCAGTGGACAGATGATGTGATAAACCGTGAGAAATTCCTCCACGCGCCGATGGAGCGTCTGGACAATGTGCCAGAATATAAGATTGCTGAGATGAACTATCTCTTGGAGAACAAGGCCAGCCGTCTTGGTGTCCGTTCTTCTGACCCAGGTGCCTTGAACGGTGTGGACGCTGACAAGCTTTCAGCTTCTGCTAAAGCGATGGGACTTGCTATGAAGCCAATGCGCATCGCAACTCAATCCAATAAAGTCAGCTGGACAGTCGCTGCAGCAGCCGGTACAGAGTGGGCTAAGAAGGTCTTTCCAAACGCAGCCAGTGATGAGGAAGCGGTAGACTTGCTTTGGGATCAGATTTTCAAAACCTGCCGTGTCTATGAAGAAGATCCTGTTAAGGCTTGGGAAGAGCATGCAGCCATCCTCAAGAGCAAGGCAGATATGCTCAATAAAGAACAATTCTCAGCCCTTCACTACACAGCGCCGGGGACAGATTTGACACTTGGTTTGCCAAAGAACCACGTCTGGGAATCAGCTGGTGCCATCAACGCACAGGGCGAAGGATTTTTGCCAAATATGCCAACAGAAGAAGTCTTTACGGCTCCTGACTTCCGTCGTGCAGATGGTTATGTAACCTCTACAAAACCACTGAGCTACAATGGCAATATCATCGAAGGCATTAAGGTAACCTTTAAGGATGGCCAGATTGTGGACATTACTGCTGAGAAAGGGGACCAGGTCATGAAGGACCTTGTCTTTGAAAATGCGGGCGCTCGTGCCTTGGGTGAATGTGCCTTGGTACCAGATCCAAGCCCGATTTCTCAGTCAGGTATTACCTTCTTTAACACCCTTTTCGACGAAAATGCTTCAAACCACTTGGCTATCGGTGCAGCCTATGCGACCAGCGTGGTTGGCGGAGCAGATATGAGCGAAGAAGAGCTTGAAGCTGCGGGCCTCAACCGTTCAGATGTTCACGTGGACTTTATGATTGGCTCAAATCAAATGGATATCGATGGTATCCGTGAGGATGGAACACGAGTTCCTATCTTCAGAAATGGAGATTGGGCAATCTAAGATTTTAAGTTGCTTTAGACGGAACTTTCAATCTGACAGCTCCCACCTGCTTCTTGAAAAGTATTCTTAGAAACATAGAAAGAAGGATCCTATATGATTGGTAGTATGTTTGTCGGTTTTATTATTGGTCTCATGGCTGGGGCTATTACCAGCCGCGGGGAGCGTATGGGCTGTATCGGAAAAATCCTCTTGGGCTGGTTTGGTTCATGGCTTGGGCAATTGCTTTTTGGCCACTGGGGACCGATGTTAGCGGACACAGCCATTCTTCCCTCAGTCTTGGGCGCTGTGATCCTCTTGGCTCTTTTCTGGGATCGAGGCACTTAGAATAGTGTAAAAGAAATACCTAGACGTGAAAACGTCTAGGTATTTTTGATTGTAAATATGGTCGTTTATTCCAGTACCAGCATGCCGTCTTTCACTGCAAATGGATCTTTTTCATTGATACGATCGTAAAACATGATGCCGTTGATGTGGTCGATCTCGTGTTGAACCACGATAGAATTATAGCCTTTGAGTTTGATGCGGTGTTTTTGACCATCCTTGTCAAAGTAATCCACGGTCACCCGTGCATGACGCACAACATAGCCTGGCACTTCTCGGTCAACCGACAGGCAGCCTTCTCCATCAGCTAAGGCAGCATCTTGCACAGAGTGGGCAACAACTTTAGGGTTGTACATGACCTGAGCTAGGGAGTAGGCTTCTTTAGGCGGATTTCCTTCTTTGTCATCCAGATTTGGCACCAGCACAGCGATGATTCGCTTAGAAATATCCAGCTGAGGCGCTGCTAGACCGACTCCGCCACGGAGCCCCATTTTTTCCGCCATGACAGGATCTTGAGAATGTTTCAAAAACTGCATCATTTTCTCACCTAAAATGATTTCCTGATCAGATAGGGGAAAGCTGACTTCTTCAGCCACCGCACGCAAGGTAGGATTTCCCTCACGGATAATGTCGCTCATATCGATCAAATGAGCTGCTTTGGTTAATTTATCCATAACCGATTTTTTTTCACTAACAGACATGATTCTCTCCTTTTTCTTTCTTTCATCATAACACAAATCCCGCCAGAAATAAAGAAAGGGCTTGTCCTTTTATCAGAGGAGAAATTTTTCGAAAGAATACTCTTTTTAATGGCCGAATTTTTAAGAAAAGATGATTGCGTCTTTTTCTAAAAAGCTGTATGATAGAATGAGTGTGATTTTTAAAGGAAAATAGAATGAAAAAGTTTATGGAAAAAGTGAGTATTCTCTCACTTTCTTTGGTGTTGACGACCTCCTTTTCGATTTCCAGTGCCCAATCGGCTATGTTTGCTTTTTATAAAGATCTGCCAGAAAGCTGGATTGAATTGTTGGTTTCTCTCCCATCGGCTGGGATTATGCTCATGCTAGTTTTAAATGGCTTAGTGGAGAAATATTTATCGGAACGAAAGATGATTGTGACAGGGCTCTTGATTTTCGCTCTTTGCGGCTTTGTTCCTCTCGTGAATAAGGAATATTGGGTGATTTTTGCCTCGCGTCTGATCTTTGGTATGGGAGTTGGTTTGCTCAATGCCAAGGCCATCTCGATTATCAGCGAACGTTATGAGGGCAAGGAACGGATTCAGACCCTCGGTCTACGTGGATCGGCTGAAGTTGTCGGGACGGCTCTCTTGACGCTTGGAGTGAGCCAGTTGCTTCGCTTTGGCTGGGAAATTTCTTTCTTGGTCTATGCTTCGGGGCTGATTGTTTTAATTCTCTATCTGCTCTTTGTGCCTTATGGCAAGGAGGAGAAGCATCATGAAGCTCATCAGGAAGGCAAAGGCTTGACAGCTGCACAGTGGTTTTTGACAATCGGCCTAGCCCTAGTAGCAGCGGTGATTGTCTTGACGAATGTGGTCATCAATGTGCGCGTGCCCGGACTGGTTGAAAAGTCTGGTATGGGAAGTGTTCAGACAGCAGGTTTGATTCTTTCAACTATGCAGCTAATCGGTATTGCAGCAGGCTTGTCTTTTGCACCTCTTCTTCATTATTTCAAGGAAAATTTATTGACGGTTGCAGGAGTGGCCTTTGGCCTTACTTCGATCATGATTGGCCTAGCACCAAATCTCTTGCTCTTGAGTGTGGTTACTATCGCTTCTGGCTTTGTTTATAGTGTCAGTCTGACAGCGATTTTTCATATTCTTTCAGAGAGAATCCCTAGCAAATCCTTGAATCAAGCGACTTCGATTGTGATTTTAGGCTGCAGTGCTGGAGCGACTGCCACAACCTTTTTCTTGTCTTTGATTAGTCAATTCTCAAGCCAAGCTTCCTTCATCTTTGGTGTCTTGGGAAGTTTGATGGTTTTGATGGCAGTACTGGCTTTTGGCATTCTCAAGAAAAAGTCTGCTTAGGAGAAGAATATGCGTCTGGATAAATTTTTAGTGGAAAGTGGACTTGGCTCGCGCAGTCAAGTTAAGCAACTATTGAAAAAAGGTCAAGTCTGGGTCAATGGGGCAGCGGTCACGTCGGCCAAGACACAGATTGATGAGCGGTCGGATCAGATTGTGGTGGATGGTCAGACCCTGGTTTATGAAAAATTTGTCTATTACCTATTGAACAAACCCAAGGGTGTTATTTCTGCCACTGAAGATGACCGCCATAAAACGGTTTTAGATTTATTGGACGATACTGCCCGTCAAAAAGAAGTATTTCCTGTGGGGCGGTTAGATGTAGACACACATGGGCTTCTGCTTTTGACCAATAATGGTCAGCTATCGCATGCTATGCTGTCTCCCAAGCGCCATGTAGCTAAGGTTTATCAGGCCCAGGTTGCCGGTCTGATGGATCAGGCAGATGTTGAGCGTTTTGCCCAAGGAATCGAACTCAAAGATTTCACTTGTCAGCCTGCCCAGCTCGAAATTATCGAAAGAGATGAAGGAGCACAGACCAGTTTGGTTCATATCACGCTCTCAGAAGGCAAGTTTCATCAGGTGAAGCGGATGGTTCTAGCGTGTGGGAAGGAAGTCACCGACCTTCAGCGCTTGTCTATGGGACCATTGCAGCTTGATCCAAGTCTGGAGCTGGGGCAATGGCGGCGCTTGACAGAAGAAGAAATGCAGAGTTTGGAAATTTTTCAAGTTGAACTATAGAAAGCTAGGAAAGTGGAGCAATGTATTGCTTCACTTTTTTGCTTTATTTGACAGTTAAGCCTTGATATGATAAGATTTAGGTAACTATATCTAGAAAAAGTTTCAGAGGAAATTATGGCAATTGAAAAGACAGTCAGCGA
>CAUUSJ010000062.1:0-6152 GCA_963547765.1 uncultured Streptococcus sp.
GAACCATGAAACCTGTCGCCTGTTGATTGGCCATAATGGTCATATCTGTAATCTGAACACGACGGGGCTGACTGGTCACATAAACAACCGTGTCTGCGATATCCTGAGCTTGCAAGGCCTCAATTCCCTGATAGACCGTCGCCGCCCTCTCTTTATCACCGTGGAAACGTACTCTAGAAAAATCTGTTTCGACAATTCCAGGCTGAATAGTTGTCACCTTGATGTCCGTTGCGATGGTATCAATTCGCAGTCCATCTGAAAAAGTCTTAACTGCTGCCTTGGTGGCTGAATAGACAGCTGCACCTGCATAGGCATAGATTCCTGCGGTTGATCCCATGTTGATAATATGACCTTGATTGGCTGCTACCATAGAAGGCAAGAAACAGCGAGTGACTGCCATCAAACCTTTGACATTGGTATCCAACATGGTCAGCATATCCAATTCTTCATAGTCTTGATAGGGAGCCAAGCCAAGAGCTAGTCCAGCGTTATTGACCAAAATATCAATCTGCCTTATCGTTTCCAAAATATCGAAGCAGACAGTCTTGACCATAGCCATATCCGTGACATCCAGTGGAAAAGTCCAAACTGTTTGATTTGGATAGGTTACTGCAAACTCTGATTTGAGGGCTTCCAGTCTGTCTGTCCGTCGCCCTGTTAGAACGACATTCTCCCCCTGCTCCAGATAAGCTCGCGCAATGGCTTCACCGATTCCAGATGTCGCTCCTGTAATCACTACATTTTTTGCCATCTTATCCCCCTCTATCTGGTCTATCAAATACTGACAATTTCCTAGGCAGTCCAGTGTTTAGCTGGATCAAAGGCCGCTCCGACCGTTTCACTATCCGCCAATTCAATGATACCACGTTTTTGCGGCGCATTTGGCAACTGGAGCTCCCGTGGGCTGCACATCATACCAAAACTCTTTTCGCCACGGAGTTCTCCTGGGAAGATGAGATTGCCCTTCGGCATCATAGCACCAGGCAAAGCTACAATCGTCTTGAGACCGACACGAGCATTCGGAGCGCCAGCCACGATTTGAACCGTCCGATCAGCTGCCACCTGCACTTGGCAAATATTGAGGTGGTCACTGTCAGGATGGGCCGCCATCTCAAGGATTTCCCCCACAACAAACTTAGGATCACGGTCGTTAACCAGCTCCGCTTGGAAGCCTTCTTTGGTCAATTCTTGGTTGAGAATCGCAACTTGCTCATCTGTCAGCTGAACCTGTCCGCGCTCTGCAATTTCAAAAAGGTCTGACAGTTCAAAAATGTTCCAAGCCACTGTCTGTCCATTATCTTCGCGGTAAACACGCGCAACATTTCCCTTGCGCTCAGCAGCCAACTTAGCTCCCTGATCATCAGCAGCGATGACCATGAGAACATCTCCAACATGCTCTTTGTTGTATGTAAAAATCATTTCTTCCTCCAAAAATACTTTTAAAACTTCTTATAAACTCGCTAAAAAATCATTGATTTGACTCTTGGTCTTGCGGTCGCGATTGACATAGCGACCAATCTCTCGTCCATCTTCCACAACAACCAGACTAGGTATCCCATAAACATCCCATTTTTGGGCCACAGCCATATACTGATCCCGATCCACCTCGACAAAGGTAAAGTCAGGATTTTCAGCTTCTATCTCTGGCATAAAAGGCTTGATGAAGCGACAATCTCCACACCAATCTGCTGTGAAAAAGAAGACAGTCTTCCCCTTATGATCCACATAAGAAGCCAGCTCCTCCATACTTTGCGGCCGAATCATCACTCTTCCTCGTAGGTCAGCTGACCATTCTCATAGACGAAGGTGAAATGGCGGTCGTCTTCTAGGACAACCCCTCCAACTGTGCGGCTGTCAGTTGATTCATAAAGTTCCACATAGACCGTTGCAATCGGTCCTCGGCTGGCAAAAAATTCCCGCACGACCTGAACAATTTCTTCTCTATTACGCAGTCTTTTCTGCTCCTGCACAAGCTTGGCAGCTCCAAAGACCACGGCTCCCGCTCCCAAGAGAGCGGTTGTCGTTAAAATGATTTTTTTAGCTTTCATGTAGAATATTTTAACACAAAAGCGCAGAGGCGACAAACAATATTACAGATTTCTCAGCTTCTTTTAGTTCATCCTGTTCTTCCCTCTAAAAAAGTGATAAAATAGAATCAGAAAGAAGGTAAACTTATGTCTGATTTATTTTCAAAAATCAAGGAAGTGACTGAGCTCTCAGCAATCTCCGGTCACGAGGCACCTGTCCGCAGCTATCTGCGCGAAAAAATCACTCCTCACGTTGATGAGGTCGTTACCGACGGTCTAGGCGGCATCTTCGGGGTTCGGCATTCTCAAGCAGAAAATGCTCCCCGCGTTCTGGTTGCGGCTCACATGGACGAGGTTGGCTTCATGGTCAGCGAGATCAAGCCCGACGGGACTTTCCGTGTAGTAGAAATCGGTGGCTGGAATCCGCTAGTCGTGAGCAGCCAACGCTTCAAACTCTTTACCCGCGAAGGCCGAGAAATCCCTGTCATCTCAGGCTCTGTCCCTCCTCATCTGACACGTGGTTCTGGCGGACCAGTTATACCACAGGTTGCGGACATTGTCTTTGACGGCGGCTTTGCAGATAAGGCAGAAGCTGAAAGCTACGGCATCCGTCCAGGAGACACGATCGTGCCAGACAGTTCTGCCATTCTCACAGCTAACGGTAAAAATGTCATCTCTAAAGCCTGGGACAACCGCTACGGCGTCCTTATGGTCAGCGAATTGGCTCAAGCCTTGTCTGGTCAAGCACTAGGAAACCAACTCTATGTCGGCGCCAATGTTCAAGAAGAGGTTGGCCTGCGTGGTGCCCATGCTTCAACGACAAAATTTGCTCCTGAGGTCTTCCTGGCTGTGGACTGCTCCCCAGCGGGCGACATCTACGGCGGTCAAGGAGCCATTGGCGACGGAACGTTGATTCGCTTCTTTGATCCTGGTCATCTCATGCTACCAGCTATGAAGGACTTCCTCTTGACAACTGCTGAAGAAGCTGGTATCAAGTATCAATACTACTGCGGAAAAGGGGGAACCGATGCTGGCGCTGCCCATCTCCAAAGCGGTGGTGTGCCATCTACCACAATCGGTGTCTGCGCCCGCTACATTCATTCCCACCAAACTCTCTATGCCATGGACGATTTCCTGCAAGCCCAAGCCTTCCTGCAAGCGCTGGTCAAAAAGCTGGATCGCTCAACGGTGGACACGATTACCAAGTATTAACGATTTATCACCCATTCGGGTGATTTTTCTGTACATTTCATATTATCTTTACAAGTTTCCTAGCTTCAAAACCCAAAAATCTCTAATCTTTTGTTATAATTTTTATCAGAGGTAAAAACAAACATGAAAAAAAATGCTTTTGATTCTGAAAAATACTTAAACCTGCAGCGCGACCATATCTTGGAGCGCATTCATCAATTTGAGGGCAAATTGTACATGGAATTCGGCGGTAAAATGCTGGAAGACTTCCATGCTGCCCGCGTCCTGCCAGGCTATGAGCCAGACAATAAAATCAGACTGCTCAAAGAACTCAAGGACCAAGTCGAGATTGTCATTGCTATCAATGCCAATAATATTGAGCACTCGAAGGCGCGTGGCGATTTGGGCATTTCCTATGACCAGGAAGTGCTACGCCTGATCGATACCTTTAACGAGCTGGATATTTATGTTGGCTCAGTGGTCATCACCCAGTATTCTGGCCAGCCAGCAGCTGATCTCTTCCGAGCTCAGTTAGAAAAGAATGGGATTGACTCCTACATCCACTATCCAATCAAGGGTTACCCGACCGATATGGACCATATCATCTCGCCTAAAGGCATGGGGAAAAACGACTACATCAAAACCAGCCGTAATCTAGTCGTAGTGACCGCACCTGGTCCTGGTTCTGGTAAATTGGCTACTTGCTTGTCCAATATGTACCACGACCAAATCAACGGCATCAAGTCAGGATATGCCAAGTTTGAAACCTTCCCAGTTTGGAATCTGCCCCTGCACCATCCAGTCAACTTAGCATACGAAGCCGCTACAGCCGACCTCGACGATGTTAACATGATTGACCCTTTCCATCTGCAAACCTACGGAAAAACCACCGTCAACTACAACCGTGATATCGAAATTTTCCCAGTCCTCAAACGCATGCTGGAGCGCATCCTAGGCGAGTCTCCTTATGCATCCCCAACGGACATGGGCGTCAACATGGTCGGCTTTGCCATTGTAGACAACGATGCAGCTATCGAGGCATCTCAACAGGAAATCATCCGTCGCTACTACCAGACTATTCTGGACTTCAAGGCAGAGCGGGTCTCTGAATCTGCTATCAAGAAAATTCAACTCTTGATGAATGACTTGGGCATCACACCGCTGGATCGCAAAGTAACTGTGGCTGCGCGTGCCAAGGCTGAAAGCACTGGTGACCCAGCTCTGGCTTTGGAATTGCCAAATGGCGAAATCGTAACTGGTAAAACTTCTGAACTCTTTGGTCCTACGGCTGCTGTCTTAATCAATGCCATTAAGAAATTAGCCAACATTGCCAAAGAAACCAAGCTGATTGAGCCTGAGTATGTCAAACCAATTCAAGGTCTGAAAATCAATCATCTGGGTAGCCGCAATCCTCGCCTCCACTCAAACGAAATCTTGATGGCTCTGGCGATCACAGCCATGGAAAATCAAGATGCTGCCAACGCTATGCAGCAACTGGGCAACCTCAAAGGCAGCGAAGCTCATTCGACTGTGATGCTGACCGACGAAGATAAAAATGTCCTGCGTAAGTTGGGCATCCATGTGACCATGGACCCTGTTTACCAGTATGATCGACTTTATAGAAAATAAAAACAAGCTCTGTTAAAAGCTTGTTGAAAAAGCTGGCTCTGCCAGCTTTTTTTGTTAATAACGCTTGGACAGGAGAAAACGCAAGAGATAGTAAAGGGCCAAAACCAGAATAATGGTCAAGGTCAGAAACTGATTGAGATTTAAAATGATAGGAAAAATCATAGACAGAAGGCTCAGCCCTGCTGCTAGCAGCAAAAGGATATCAAAAAGCAAGGTGCGAGTCTTTTCGTCAATCATCCGATTGCGCTCATCCGTCACCTGAATGTAGAGCCTATTAAAGGTTTCCTCCCGTTTCAAGGCAAGATTATAACGCAGAACCATCAAAGAAATCCCTAGAAGCAGACCAACCATGATGCCTTCCTGTAAATCATCCAGAGAATGAATGTAGCTCCATCCCAGCCCCAGCCAGAGGACTAGGATTAGGATGCGGCCGATGATCACTTTCTTTTGAAGTTTTTTCCGAAATTCTTGTTTCGTTAGTATTTCCATTTCAACCTCCTATTTTTCATACGCTTGAAAAATTTTCAAAATCACTACAACTAGAATAATTCCCACAAAAGGCAGGATTTCCTTAGGGATAAAATTGGCTTGGAAATGCAGATAAGATAAGCCAACCACCACCAAAATAGCCAATATCCATTTACACAAATAAGTCCATTTCATGATTCATCCTCCTCAAAGAGAAAAACTTCTTCAATCCTTAAATTGAAAAAGGAGGCAATTTTATGAGCCAAAAGCAGCGAAGCATTATAGCGGCCCTTTTCCAAAGAAATAATCGTTTGTCTCGTGACCTCTAGCTTCTCAGCCAACTCCTCCTGGCTGAGCTTTTTTCTTTTCCGTAATTCTTGAATTCGATTTTCCAAGGCTGCCTCCTTTCCATAATGTAAAGCAAACCTTACTTTTCAAATATAGTATAGTCTCCTTTACATCTTTTGTCAAGAAGAAAGCGGCAAAAAAGAGGCTGGGACAAAAGTCCTAGCCTCTCAATTGTCTTTGGATGGTCGAGCAAGACGCAGTGGTTGAGTGGGCTCTATTACGCTGATTTCATCAGCTTTTACAGCCCTACTCAACTGTGCGGAGGTGGGACGACGAAATCGAATTCTAACGAATGACCGATTTCTGTCCCACTCTCTTTTATCATCTCTATTGATTTCCTTTGTTATTTGCCTTTTAAAGCTACAGTCAACTCGACACAGGCTCCTCCCTGGTCTGGATTGAACAGAGTCAGACGACCACCGTGCAAGAGAGCGACCTGCTTAGAAAAGGCTAAGCCGATACCATGATGGGGATTAGCTGAATTGCGGC
>CAUUSJ010000063.1:0-5744 GCA_963547765.1 uncultured Streptococcus sp.
CCCCATGTAGATAGCAGAAATGGCCATCATCTGACCCAGCTGACCACCACCGATAATTCCGATTGTTTTAGATGAGCTCATTTGTAGACTCCTCTGCTATTTTTCCTTGCTCTTCTGCGAAATCAGCCAAAGCTGTCGCAATAACCAGGTCCTCTACTGAAAGGAGACGGAGGGCAAAGAGGGCCGCATTTGTCGCTCCAGCTTCACCGATAGCCATAGTCGCAACAGGCACACCACCCGGCATCTGTACGATAGAGTAGAGCGAGTCTACACCACTAAGAGCACGAGATTTGACAGGTACACCGATGACAGGAAGGGTTGTTTTAGCTGCAACCATACCTGGCAAATGGGCTGCCCCACCTGCACCTGCGATAATGACCTTGATACCACGGCTACGAGCTTCCTCCGCATGTCTGAACATGAGATCTGGTGTCCGGTGGGCAGAGACAACCTTCTTTTCGTAGGCTACACCGAAGCGGTCTAGGACTTCGGCGGTTTTTTGCATGGTTGCCCAGTCGGATTTTGAGCCCATAATAATGGAAATTACTGGTTTCATTTCTTCTCCTTTTTCTTCCTTTCAACAATCACCTTAGGTTGTGAGGGACGGCAGCAGCCACCAAAGGTGTCTCATGCCTAAATCGGAAGCCCAAGGTCTTCCGATTTCCCTGAAGGCTTGGCTAACAAAGCCAAGCCTTCTTTCACAACGGCGGTGATTGCTCTATATTAGCTCGCTAATGCTCGCAAACCATACGACCATTAACGTATTTTGTGAATTTTTATTTTTCTTTTTAATAATCGTCTAATGTAGTGCGGACGTAAGCGAACGCTTGTGGCGTTCCATTACTAAAACTGGAGCCTAGGTCTCCAGTTTTCCGCTCCTAGTAGCAAAGCTACTAGGAGTTCCACTACTGCGACGATTATTCTATAGTGGCTCGCTTTCGCTCGCCATGGCAAATATGTCTGTTAATCTTTTATGGCCTTGCTTCCGATATCTGTTCGGTAAAAGAGGCCTTCTGTTTTTTGTTGGGAGAGTTCTTGGTAGATGGTTTCTTGGGCTTCTTTGACGGTATCTGCTGTGGTGACGAGCATATAGACACGTCCACCATTTGATAGCAGCGCTCTGCTATTTTCCGCAAACTTAGCTCCAGCATAGTAGGTGATAATGTCGCCTTCGGTCTTGGATGGAAGCTTAACACCTTTTTCATAGTCTAGCGGGTAGCCCTGGGATGCGACAACCACACCCAGAGTCACACCCTTGTCCGTCCACGTGATGTTTGGCTCCTTGCCATCGAGAATATCCGTGATATTTTGCGCAAAGTCAGATGTCAAACGAGGCAAGATAATCTGAGTTTCGGGATCTCCAAATCGAGCGTTAAACTCTATAACCTTCGGACCGTCAGCAGTCAAAATAAGCCCTGCGTAAAGGACACCAAGATACGGACGACCTTCTTTTATCATTCCTTTAAGAACTGGCTTGACAATAGTCTCAACCGCCGTATCAACCACGCTCTGTGGCAAGTGAGGAACTGGCGCATAAGCTCCCATACCACCCGTGTTAGGGCCCTTGTCGCCGTCATAGGCACGTTTATGGTCCTGAGCCGTTGGCATGATGTAGAACTTGTCCCCATTGACAAAGGCAAAGAGAGAGAACTCTTCTCCGTCAAGGAATTCCTCGATGACCACACGCGCACCTGAGTCACCAAATTTATTGTCCAAGAGCATCTCATGAGCGGCTTCGACAGCTTGCTCGACTGTCTCAGCAACGACGACACCCTTACCAAGCGCTAAACCATCTGCCTTGACGACGATAGGAGCGCCTTTCTCCTCGATATAAGCCTTAGCCTCCTCGAAATCTGAAAATGTACCATAAGCTGCTGTCGGAACGTCGTATTTGACCATGATTTCCTTAGCAAAATCTTTGGACCACTCCAGCTCCGCTGCAGCCTTAGTCGGACCAAAAGCTTTGAGCCCAGCTTGGTTAAAATCATCTACAATCCCAGCAGCAAGGGCATCATCTGGCCCGATGAAGGTCCAAGCAATATCGTTGACCTTTGCAAACTCAATTAACTTAGAATGTTCGGAAATAGAGATATTCACCAATTCCAGACCATCTAGAGTCATCCCATCATTTCCAGGAGCTACAAAGACTTTTTCAACGTCTTTTGATTCAAGCAATTTCTTAGCAATCGCATGTTCACGACCACCAGAACCGACAACTAACAGCTTCATCTCTCAACCTCTTTTGCGAATTATTTACTAATATTATATCACAAACGTTCGTTTTAATCTTGTTTCACTTAGCATTTTAAACCAAAAAAGGAAAGAAACTGTTTTCTTCCCTTTCGTTTTTTAATGTCTAAAATGTCTTACTCCTGTGAAGACCATGGTCAAGCCGTATTTGTCAGCAGCTTCGATGGATTATGTTTACAAATTAATTTTTTAATATAGAAAGGTTTCTTAAATCTAAGTTGAAATAGAAATTGATTAAAGCAAGTCCAATATTTCTTTAACAAGTTCAAGCTCATCAATTTCTAAAGCAATAGATAGGTTACGAATATTTTCTAACGATGGAATATTTTTACCATTTTCGTAGTTACATAGCGTTTTTTCACTAATCCAATCATCGCAATCAAAAAATTTTTGGCTACGATCATCTATAAATCCCTGTCTAGATTTTGGTAAGTCTGTTAAGCTCGCTCTGTGTTTTCTTATTAAATTTCCTATTTCTCTGTGTTGTGTTTCATTTTTTCTCAAAGTCATATTTTTATTATAACACAAAAAGAACCTAGGTTCCTTTATTTTTTTTTAAAAAAAGATATAATACTAGTATAGCAATTGAAAAATCAACTTGCTGAATAAATTTTTAGGAGGCTTACTATGAGCTCAACATTTAATTTTAAGGCTAGCGCCGTTCGAACTATCGAATCCCCCTCACAAAAAGGTGTCACTACCTATTTTGTATATCTCAACTTTAGAGATCTCCCTTCCAACTTACCGATGGAAGTCAATCCGAGACAACCTAAAATGACTACAGCAGTTGCCAAATCGTTAATTAATGCTGTCAAGTCGCCTGACACTGATTTCGATATCAATAATCGGGGAATAGTAATTGTTGCTAAACAATTCAAATTCACACCCAATCAAAACTTGGTATCTTTAGATTTAGGAGATGATCCTCAAAATTACGGAATCCTGGATGGTGGTCATACATACAAAGCGATTATAGATAATAGAGATCAGATTCACTCCGGACTAGATAAATTTGTCAAGCTTGAAATTATTGTCGGTGAACAATTGACAGTTTCACGTATAGCTGATGCACGAAACACTTCTGCTCAAGTTAGTGATATCGCATTATTTGAACTAGATGATAAGTTTGATCTAATTAAAGACTCGTTGTCAAATGAGCAATACGCCTCAGAGATTGCTTATAAAGATAACGAGAATAAAAGAATTCCAATTGCTGAATTAATTCGTTTGATGTTTACTTTCAATATTAAACGTTTTCCAGACGATAGTACTGCACCAGTATCTGCATATTCTGGAAAACAAGCAGTATTCAAAGATTACCAAAAGGAATTCGGAACAGACAATAATATCTATGAAAAATTAGCACCTTTTCTTCCTGACCTAGTTGATCTTTATGAGCTAATTCAAAAGGAACTTCCTAACAAATACCAAGAATATAAAAATTCTGAAGGAAAGAATGCAGCATTCGGAAGAATTCGTGGAGTAGAGGGATCTGGAAGTTATTATACCGACTTCACTGAACAATCTATCAATTACAATATCTCTACTGGTTTTTTGATGCCTATTTTCGGTGCCTTTAGAGCATTACTTAGAGAGTCCGATGGAAAAATCAGTTGGGAATTCGATCCTAAAGATGTATGGAAAATCGCTGGAACAAGACTGGTACAAAATACTTTCGACACAGATACTAACCCTCAACAAGTTGGAAAAAGCAAAACACTATGGCAAGCTAATTATAGAATCGTTGACAGTGTTAGAAAAGATTTGCTGTTAGACAAGCTTTTGAATGAAAGAAATTAGGATAAATTTTCTATAGAAGAATCTGCATAGTTTGTGTAACTTAAACTATCAAAAAAGCACTCAACTTTGACTTGAGTGCTTTTTCTATATTTTAAAAATTTTTATCATTAATACTGGTATACGATAAAATAAATTTAACGAAAAATGAATAAAATCTTAATGTCTAAAATGTCTTACGCCTGTAAAGACCATGGTCAAGCCGTATTTATCAGCAGCTTCGATAGACTCTTGGTCACGGACTGACCCCCCTGGCTGGATGATGGCCTTAATACCTGCTTTAGCGATTTCTTCCACGTTATCCGCAAATGGGAAGAAGGCATCCGAAGCAAGAACGGCGCCGTCAAGGCGGTCTTTAGCTTGGTCAATGGCGATGCGAACAGAAGCCACACGGTTGGTTTGACCAGGGCCAACGCCAAGTGTCATGTGGTCATTGGTCACGATGATCCCGTTTGATTTGACGTACTTGATAGCCTTCCAAGCAAATTCAAGAGCAGTTGCTTCTGTCTCGGTTGGCTGGCGTTTGGTCACCACTTGCCAGTCAACTGGGCTTTCCTTGACCACGTCTTGGTTTTGTACGAGAAGTCCACCGACAACACCTGTGTACTCTGCTTCCACTTCACTAGCATCTTGAGCGTCAAATGGCAAGGCAAGGATGCGCAAGTTTTTCTTTTTGTTGGTCAAAATGGCTAGCGCTTCATCCGTATAGCTTGGTGCGATGATGATTTCAAGGAAAACGCCGTGCATCTTCTCAGCAGTCGCAGCATCCACCTCACGGTTGAGAACGACAATTCCACCAAAGATAGACACTGGGTCAGACTCATAAGCATAATCCCAAGCAGTTTCGATGTCATCAGCTTGACCAATTCCACATGGGTTCATGTGTTTCAAAGCCACAACGGTTGGACGGTCTTTGAAGTCACGGATGATACGGATAGCAGCATCCGCATCACGGATATTGTTAAATGACAATTCCTTGCCGTTGAGCTGTTTCGCTGATGCAATCGAATAGTCAGTCGGCAAAGCTTTTTGGTAGAAGTCAGCGTCCTGCTGAGGATTTTCCCCATAGCGCATGGCTTGTTTGAGGTCATAGGTCAAAGTGAGCTTTTCTGGTTTTGTTTCACCCACTTGAGCTGTGAAATATTCTGCAATCAAGGCATCATAAGCTGCTGTGTGACGGAAAACCTTGGCTGCTAAACGTTGGCGAGTTTCATAATTAGTTTCACCATTGGCTGACAACTCATCAAGCACCACTGCATAGTCAGCAGGATCTACCACAACCGTTACGCTGGCGTGGTTTTTCGCTGCTGAACGAAGCATGGATGGCCCACCGATATCGATGTTTTCAACTGCGTCAGCGTAGGTCACATCTGGTTTGAGAATCGTTTCCTTGAAAGGATAAAGGTTGACTACAACAAGGTCAATCAATTCGATATTATTGTCCTTAGCCGCTTGAAGATGGCTATCCAAATCACGACGAGCAAGGAGACCACCATGGATATTCGGGTGCAGGGTCTTGACACGACCGTCCATCATTTCTGGGAACCCAGTCACATCATCAATCGCAATGGTCTCCACCCCAGCATTGTCAAGGACAACTTTGGTCCCACCTGTTGAGATAATATCCCAACCAATTTTTTTGAGTTCTTGGGCAAATTCAACAATGCCCGCTTTGTCTGAGACGCTGATTAAGGCGC
>CAUUSJ010000064.1:0-5634 GCA_963547765.1 uncultured Streptococcus sp.
GGACGACGAAATCGAATTCTAACGAATTACCGATTTCTGTCCCACTCTCATTTTATTGCTTCTTTCTAAAAGTGAGCAAGCCAGCAAAGAGGGCAAGAGAACCACCTAAAATCGCCAGCAGGGAAGTTTCTGTACCTGTTTTCGGCAAGACTCTTTCTGTCGAAGCAGTCTCAGTAGGACTTACTTTGTCCTGCTGTGGCTCTGCAGCAAGTTGTTTTTGACTCTCTGGCGATGGAGATGTAGTTGCAGATGGAACTTGAACAAACTTATTCGACAGGCTAGGTCTAGGGCTTTGTTCTTTTTGAAGCTCCTTAACGCTGCCTTGAGACGGATTTTGCTGGATGTCTTTACTTGTATCTTGAGGCTTTTCTTCTTGAGCTGGACTCGCCTTTTTAATCCGCAAAATTGTCGCTGTTAGCGGAGCTAGAGTCAAGCCATTGCTGTTTCTGGTGACACCTGCTGGATTTGAAATAGCAGAAACTCCTGCGGTATTGCCATCAGCCACAACCTCTGCACCTGCTAGATGTTTGTAGGTTTCACCAAAGTTGAAGTTTCGCTCCTTTTTATCCGCATTGACAAAGACTGCATAAATATCGCCATTCGAAGCAACCACTTGGTAGCCAAGGACAAGGTCTTCTTTCTCAACGCCATCCTTGCCAGGCTGGGTGATGAGGGTCACATTTTGATCTACTTCTGCTTTGGAGCTGCGGGTAAAGGCGTCCGTTGATTTCCGCAGACTAATCAAGCCCTTCATATAAGCACGACTCTTGGCATTTTCTGGGAATTTCTCCGCATCAGTCGCCTTGGTCCAGTCAAAATGATTGACCGCGTCGCTCGAATCATAAGAATCATGAATGAAATACGGGTATTCAAACGGTGTGCCGTCCTCATTGGTCAACAAATGCGCTTTGTTTGGAACTTTGTCTTCAGAGACAGGATATTTATAGGCAGGATCGCGGAATTGCTTGGTCCGGCCGTACTCTTGACCAGAGTGGATGAATGGAGTTCCTTGCGAAGTCAGCATCATCAGATTTCCTAGGCGCAGACGGCGATGAATCTCTTGATTATTGGCAGCGACTGCTGGATCTTTCTTGATCGACTGGGCAATGATATCAAAGAGGGTCAGATTATCATGAGCTGCGATGTATTGAATCACATCCCCTGGGCTATCCGCCTCAAAATTGGTTGGTTGTGCCTTGATATTCTTGAAGACATCTTCTACATTGCGTTTACCACCAGTGATAAAGGCTGGCGTTCCCTCATTTGGATAACCCGATTTCAAGGTATTACGAATGTCATCTGAGAAGACAGCCACCGTGTCTGTTGACTTCATCCAAGTTTGGTCAGCAGGCTGGACAGCTTTATTTTCATCACCTGCATAAGTCTTCCAACCCTCACCCAGCATAATGAGATTTGGATTGAGCTTTCTAGCTTCTTCAAAGGCTTTTTGGATGGATTCTGCATCATGATCTCCCATCATATCAAAGCGGAAACCATCTACCTTGTACTGCTCTGTCAGGTACTTGATCGAATCCACCAAGACCCGTCTGCTCATATAGTGAGTAGTACCCAAGCGACCGCCACCAAAGCTGGTTCTCGGTGTGCCATCCGCATCCATAAAGTGGTAGTAATTGGGCTCCAAGTCCTCAAAGATAGAGGTCTTGGCTGTGTGATTATAGACCACGTCCATGATAACGCCCATGCCACGCTTATGAATTTCGTTGACAAGATTTTTAAATTCCTCAATGCGCTTGGCTGGATCTGTCGGTGTGCTGGAGTACATACCTGTCAGCGAGAAGTAGTTTTGCGGGTCATAACCCCAGTTATAGTTGCTGTTGCTGGAAGCGTACTTGTCCATACGCTCAGCATTTTTTAGCTCATTGACAAAGTAATAGCTCAGAACTGGCAAGAGCTGAACATGCGTCACTCCCAAGTCTTTCAAATAATCCAATTTCTCAATGAAAGCTGAGAAGGTCCCAAATTGAGATTTTAAATCCTTTGAAATAGCTGGATCTGAAGTGAAATCACGAACGTGCGCCTCATAAATCAAGGCATCTTCCCGCTTCTTGAAGTTTGGAATAGTAGCATAGGTCATGTCTTTCGGTCCATATTCACTTGGATCTACAAAGGCCGCCTTAGCAATCTTGTAAGCATCCCCCTTGTCCGCATCTTCACTATTCCAAGCTGCCAAAGACTTGGCATAGGGATCCAGCACAAGGACTTTTTTGCCTCCACGGCTAATTTCATAATGATAGAAATATCCACGATAGTCAGAAAGACCTAGCCCGCTCTCAGGCGTCAAGCTGCTAGTCCATGTACCAGACTCACCCTTCTGCATAGCTATGCGCCCAAGGACCTTGTTTTGATCTTCCTTGTCATAGACCACCAAATCGACTTGGTCCGCACTTGGTGACCAGAAGGTCAGATCCACTTGTTTGCCCGCTTGCGAAACACGCGCGCCCAAATCACCATCATACTTGTAAAGGCTGTCCTTCAACTGCCAGTTCATACTGGTTTTAAATTGGTCATTGCCATATTTGATAAGGTAAGGTGACTGAGCTTGATTAAAATCACCAATCAATTTTGCGCTTTTATTCTTTGCGTCCAGAACCACATCTTTAACAGCGACTTCTCCGCCATCTTTGTTGGTAATTTTTAGGTTTTTCAGAATGTCTTCTTTTTTAGCGTTTTCCAAAGTAGAGAAGGTCGCCTCAATCTCTGTCAAACTAACATGCTGGGCTCCTGTCATGCGAATATCATTGACAAAGTATGGGTTGGTATAAACTGTTGGATCCGCATCACGCAAGAAAATCTGGCTAGTCTTACCCAAATTTGCAAAATTATAATCCTGTTTTTGAATCTTCACATCATCTCCTGACTTGCTTTCATCTAAAAGCAGGAAACCAACCATCTTTGCTGCCTCTTTTAGAGGAACATCTACGTAGCGACCGTATTTCCCAGTCTTTTCAAAGTCCACGCCATCAGGCCAATTTTGACCTGGATGTTGCACATCTCCCCAGAGCCAGAGGGATTTCTTATCATACTGACCATCTGTACGATAATAATTGATGCGAAGCATCCCTTCTTTCAAAGGCTCGGAGGTATGAGGATTGTAGTCTTTGTCAAACCAGACCTCATTCATCTGAGGGCTGAGCAGCTCAACTGTCTTGTCTCCCGTAATGTTTTGACCTGCCGTATTGTTGATTAAGAGACTAACCTTGCTTCTTTTCTCTGCCATCTTGACATCAAGGTAATAGCCATAATCATCTTTTTTAGCTGTCGCAAAACTAGTCGCACCAGTCGGCCAACCTCCCTTTTGACCAGAAGGCGTTTCAACATCATCCCAAGTCCATAAGCCTAAGCTATCCAGATTCTCGGATGGTAGATTTTTGAAATGGAAACGCATATGGCCATCTGCGATAGTATCCTTTGTCGATGTCTCCGACTGGCTAGTTGACGCTAGCTTTTCTTTCTCGTCAGATGCAGCTGTTTCCTTTGCTTCTTTCCCAGCTGCTTCTGGAGTCGCACTAGAGTCTGCCCCCTCTGTAGGCTGGGTAGCTTGACTTACTACTGCTTCAGGCTGGGCGCTTTTCTCGATCTCTCCTTTTTGTTCGCTTTCTTTTTGCGCCGAACTATCCACTTCCTCAGCTTTTGCTTCATCCGCTGGCTTAGGCAAAACTTCTGAATTAGCAGCTGATACTGTTTCCGTTGCTGGGCTAGTCGTAGCCTTTGTCTCATCCGCTTTGGCTAACTGAGCACCTCCAAAGAGGAAGCCAGATGCAATAACGACAGATGCTACTCCGACTTTTAAGCGACTAATCCCAAAATAATGACGCTTTTCACTGGTCCGAGACTGTAGATGATAGTTTCTTTTCATAAATAAAAAAACTCCTTTATTTTTTCCTATAGAAAATACGTATGCAAACGTTTTCTGTATCTATTATACAGATTATCTATCGAAATGTAAAGGTTTTCACAGATCATTTTTTATTCCAAAGCTTTATGTATGATTTCAGATTAGTTTCATACGAAATTCACCAGCTCTCTCTGTCTTGTTTAAGATAATGAAACTAAATATTTCTTTAGACTCATCAAAAAAAAGCTTTTCTTTTAAAGTTTTTTTCATGTGGTTCAACCCCTGATTACTTTTTGGTGTTAGAATCACTGCCGCTTTTCTTAGGCTATCACCTGCATTTCAATAGCACTGTCCGTTTTTTTAGAAAGATAAGATTTTCCCAAACTTTAAAGAAAATCGAACTAATCTACATAAAAAAATCTTCTATAAATTCGAGCAATTGTTAAAATTATGATATAAAGTATAGCTATTATAGACAATACTATTTTCCCAAAACTTACTTCCGAACCGATTATAAAAATGTGAAAGAGAGGTGCCAATCCTACACCTATAGCAATTAGATAACTAACAAGGTTTATTTCACCAATACCTGCAAAAAAATGTTTCATTTTAAATACCCAACTTTTTAACTTTCATTTTCTAGTGACTCTCTCTAAATCAGTTTCATTCCTTACTTCTCACCTTTTCAAAAAAATTTGATAGTAAATGTGCTCCACTGAGGGCTATTACTATGTCAATTGGTAAGAAATAGTAATCCCATATAAAATGAGACACAATCAATAATAGAAATAGAATACAATCAATATAACTATTCTTAAAATGTTCTGCGATTTTATGATATAGAAATGCAGTAATAACTGAAATCAAAACAATCGTCATACTTATCCTCCTGCAATCCGCAAATAATCCATGTATTCACCTGCTCTAAGCTCTTTCTCTTCTTGGAATTTTTCAAGTACCTTAAAGCTTTTAACAATACAATCTATTAGATACTTCCTGTTTCCTATTATATCAATTATTATTTAGTTCATAAAGTTTTTATGTAGAAATACTATACAAAAACAGACAGAAACTTTTTCAACATTATCAAGTTTATTAGCAATTTAAATTTCCCCATATAGCCGTATTCAAATAGTTATTAAATCCAAAGATCCCCCTAAAAACCTCTCTTCTAAAGAATTGCTCTTTAGGAGATGTTCTATTATCTCTTTCTTTTCTTACTTAGACTGACTAGATCATTCCTCATCTCTAAAAGACCTCGTAAAAATCGTAAGAAACGAAAGCGATTTATCCTATAAACAGATATGAAAAGAGCGTTCTAGGTCTAGAATACCATGAATTTATAGGGAAAGTGACCAACCGAGATCTAAGTTACCACGAATCTATAGGAAAAGTAACCAGCCGAGGTCTAAGTTGCCATGAATCTATAGGAAAAGCGACCAGCCGAGGTCTAAGTTGCCATGAATCTATAGGAAAAGTGATCAGCCGAGACCTAAATTGCCATGAATCTATAGGAAAAGTAATCAGCCGAGGTCTAGGTTCCTATGAATCTATAGGGAAAGTGACCAGCCGAGACCTAGATTGCCATGAATCTATAGGAAAAGTAATCAGCCGAGGTCTAGGTCGCCCTTAACATACAGCAAGCTAGGCTGATCCAGCTTTAGACCTCTATCAGGGAAACTTTATTATGATTTTTCAGCGACTACAACTAGGAAAAAGCAAAAAAAAGAGGCTGGGACAAAAGTCCTAGCCTCTCAATTGTCTTTGGATTGTCGAGC
>CAUUSJ010000065.1:0-5539 GCA_963547765.1 uncultured Streptococcus sp.
CCTCGATGATTTGACTCATCAAGAAACGGTCATACGTATCCACGATGACTTCCCCGACATAAGAATGTGCTCAATTTTGTCTTTTAGCAACACCACATTGAGAATGCGAAGCGTTAAACGTGCGAGTATTTCCTTACTTACGAGAATATTAATCATGAAGAAAATCCCCATAATCACAGAGAACACATTTGAGAAGAGCCTATAATATTCGTTGTAAATCCGCCAAGGAATGTAATGACAGACGATATACGCTTTTGTATTATCTATAACCTAGTTTATTTCCATCAACATACCTGTGCCTTCAAATTATTTTTTATTTATTATCCTCATTATACCAAGAATTCTCACAATTTACTATAACTCCTACTTTCTATTGACGAAAGAAATGTTATTATGCAGTTATACTGCCTCAAGATGATTGACTTTCGAAACATGCAATTTAACGTTTAACAAATCAAGGGTGTCTCCATAGAATCAAAGTATTTCTGATACCCATTTCCTTCTATCTATAGACAGTAAAAAGCCTTGAAACAACTTATTCAAAGGCTTTCTTAGTATTCTATTGTATCAATTACCTTATTCCGATTTCTGTTGCTACTAATTTTATACTCATACTATAAACTTTCTAAATCTTTTAACTTGACCGACACAATCTTGGAAACTCCTGACTCCTGCATGGTTACTCCATAGATGGAATCTGCCGCAGACATGGTTCCCTTACGGTGGGTCACAACGATAAACTGGCTTTCTTTGTCAAAGCGATTGAGATAATCCCCAAAGCGCTTGACATTGGCCTCATCCAGAGCTGCCTCAACTTCATCCAAGATAACAAACGGAATGGTCTTGACGCGGATGATGGAGAAGAGAAGGGCTAAGGCTGACAGGGCTTTTTCTCCACCACTCATAAGATTGAGAGATTGGATTTTCTTGCCCGGAGGCTGAACCGAAATCTCTACCCCAGCTGTCAGCAGGTCGCCTTCTGTCAAGATCAGGTCAGCTGAACCGCCGCCAAACATCTGGCTAAAGGTCAGCTTGAAGCTTTCACGAATGGCTTCAAAGGTTGTTTGGAAACGTTCCTTGACTTCGTCATTCATCTCTTCAATGGTTTCCAAGAGAAGATTTTTGGCTGAGAGGACATCGTCCCGCTGACTTTTGAGGAAATTCAGTCGGTTGCTGACTTCTTCAAATTGTTCTACTGCTTCCAGATTGACCGGTCCCAAAGCACGAATAGCCTTTTCTAAGTCTTTGACTTGGGCTTCTGCAGCTGCAAGATTTTCCAAAGAACGCGCTCTTTGATCAGCCTCTTCAAAGCTGATCTGGTAATTATCCGTCAGATTAGTCAGCAGACGACGCAAGGCATCTGAAAATTTCTCTTTTTCAGCCTCTGCCTTGGCCTGACGGCGAATCAGACTTTCGTTTTGCTGACGGGCTTGATCTAAGTTCCCTAGAATATCCTCAGACTGGCCCTCTAAGTCGTCCAGCTCAAATTTGAGTCGGATGAGGCTCTGATCCAAGTCTGTCTTTTTCTCTTGGGCAGTCTTAAGCTGCTCTTCCAAGACGGAAATATCCACCTTCTGGCTGACCGCTTCTTCCTTTTGCTCTATCAAAAGCTGCAAAGTAACGACTTCCTTGTCCAGAGCAGCCTTCTCCTCTAGCAAACGCGACAAATCATTCTTCTCAAAGCGCTGGCTAGAAGTCAGCTCCGTGCTCTTCAATTTCAGTTCTGACAAGTTAGCCGATAGCTGATCGAAACGATCCTGAACAGCGTTTTTATTCGACTTGACTTGCTCGATTTCAGCAGTAATGGCTACTTTGGAAGCCTCGATAGCCGACAGCCGCTCTTCCATTTTTTTCTTTTCAGCAAGGCCTGCTGCTTCAGTCTGATTAGCCAAATCTTGCTCCTGGAGTTGCTCCAGCTGGCTGAGTTCCGCAACCCGCTCTGCAATCTGTTCGTAGGCCAACTTGACTCTTTGCTCCGTCAAGCGGGCTTGCTCACCCTCAGACTTGATGGCTTCCAAGGCTTGCTTGGCCTCTGATAGCTGAGACTGCAAGCTTTCGACTTGCTGCTCCTGAGCTTTCAGCTTCTGGGACTGCTGCTCCATTTCTCCAAGCAGGCTGTCCAGTTCAGGCTTGATAAAGATTGTGTTATTATTGCGATTGGCTCCTCCGGCGTAAGAACCGCCTGTGCGCAGTTCCGTTCCGTCCAGCGTTACAATTCTGACTTGGTAACGTACCTGACGAGCAGCCGCACGCGCATGCTCAATCGTATCAAAAATAGCGGTTGTCCCCAACAGATTTTGGAAAATATTCTCCAAACCTGGCTCATAGGTCACCAGCTCCGAAGCTATACCTAAGAAGCCTGAACTAGCCTCAATTCTGGATTGATTTTGCTCGGGAAGTTGACGAGCCTTGATGGTCGTCAGAGGTAGGAAGGTAGCCCGACCAGCCCGATTTTTCTTAAGAAAATCGATGGCTCTGGTCGCTGCCCCTTCGTCCTCAACGATGATATGCTGACTACTTGCCCCCAGCGCAATTTCCAAAGCGGTCTGGTAATGAGGATCGAAGCTCAATTTCTCGCTGACTGCCCCGACAATGCCACCCAGACGATCAGCTTCCTGCAGGACACTTTTCACTCCCGCATAAAAGTTGCTGTGATTTTTAAGGATAGCTTCTAGACTGGCTGCACGAGCTTTTTTATTTTTCAAATCATCCAGCAGGGCAAACATGCTGGTCTGCTCATTTTGATAAGTAGTCGCCAACTTCTCGACCTGCTTCTGCTGCTCCTGATACTGATCTAGCAAGTCTCTGAGAGCAGCCTGAGCCGCTTCCAATTCTGCTTGTCGAGCCGCTTCTTCTTCCCTACCAGCTTTTAAATCAGCCTGTAGTTTACTAAACTCAGCCTGTTTGCTGGCAGCTTGACTACGCTCATTCTCCAGACGATTTTCGAGCGAGGTCAAGTCGTTAGACAGATCCGCTTCTTCTTGCATGAGCTTGACGTAACGATCCCGCAGATTTTCAATCAACTGGTCTGGGTCATCTGAAAAGTCCGCCAATTCTGCTTCCAACTGGCTCATAGCCTCTTGATTTTCTGTCAACTGGACTGCTAAATCAGCTAGATGAGCTTCCTTGGAGGAAATATCAGTTGTCAGCTGCTGGCTTTTTTCTCTCAGTCCAGCCAAACGTTCTTCATTTTCCAAACGACTGCTGGCTGCCTGACTAGACTCCAACTTAGCTAGGTCTATCTGGCGTTCCAAATCACTGATCAAACGCGTCAGCTCCAAAAGACTCGCCTGATCATCAGACAGTTTTTGATTCACTTCCTGCCGTTTAACCTTAATCTCTTGGTTTTCACGCTCCAATTCATCCCGTTTTGTATAATAGGCTGCTAGCTCCTGCTTGATGCTCTCCAAATCAGCCTCTGCTACCGTCAAATCACTTTTATTCGCCTTGATTTGAGCCACCAAGACATCTAGATAGAGTTCCTGACGCTCATGATCCAGTTCTAAAAAGCGCTTGGCCGTCTCAGCCTGCTTCTCCAGCGGCTTGACTTGACTATCCAGCTCGTAGATAATGTCTTCCAAGCGATCCAGATTGTCTTGAGTCTGCGCTAACTTGCTTTCTGTTTCCTTGCGGCGGGTCTTATATTTGAGCACTCCAGCTGCTTCTTCAAAGATAGCCCGACGCTCTTCTGGTTTGCTGTTAAAGATTTCCTCTACCTTCCCTTGGGAAATGATGGAGAAAGAATCCCGTCCTAGCCCTGTATCCATGAAAAGGTCATGAACATCGCGGAGACGGACCTTTTTACCATCAATCTTGTACTCGCTATCACCACTGCGATAGATATGGCGCTCGACGCGGATTTCCTTGCCTGCTTGCTTGATAAACTGGTCCTGATTATCCAAAACCACAATGACCGAAGCATAGTTAAGGGGCTTGCGGTTCTCCGTCCCTGCAAAGATGACATCGGGCATCTTGCCGCCCCGCAGACTCTTGACGCTCGACTCACCCAGAGCCCAGCGCAGGCTCTCTGTAATATTGGACTTGCCTGAGCCATTGGGACCAACAACTGCAGTCACCCCTTGGTCAAAAACCACCTTTGTCTTATCTGCAAATGACTTGAAGCCCTGAATTTCAATTTCCTTTAAAAACATTAGTGACTTTCCTTTTCAAATGCATCCTTGGCAGCTTCCTGCTCAGCCAGTTTCTTAGAACGGCCTTGTCCCTGACCCGCTTTTTGACCATTGATCAACACAGCCACAGCAAAGTTCTTAGCATGAGCTGGCCCCGTCTCATCTGTAACCTGATAGATAATCTCCACATCGCCATTAACCTGCAGAAGTTCCTGCAACTTGGTCTTATAGTCAGTCACCTGCTCAAAGTCTCCCGCTTCCACCTTGGGAATCATGACTTGATAAATAAAGTCCTTGACAGTCTCCACATCCTTATCCAAAAGAAGGGCACCCAAAAAGGCCTCAAATAAGTCACCCAGAATGGTATCGCGATTACGACCTCCTGACTTTTCCTCACCGCGACCTAGCTTGATAAACTGATCAAACTGACAGTCCCGCGCAAAGCCAGCCAAACTCTCCTCCCGAACAATCATGGAGCGTAGTTTTGACAAATCTCCTTCTGGTTTTTTGGGGTATTTTTTATATAAATACTCAGAAATAATCAGCTGCAGAACAGCGTCTCCTAAAAATTCCAGGCGTTCATTGTGTGAAATTTTTAAGAGGCGGTGCTCATTGGCATAGCTGGTGTGAGTAAAAGCGGTCTCTAGCAGACTACTGTCTTCAAATACCAGTCCAAACTGCTCCAGCAGTGCATCTTTTAAATGTTCCATAGTTTCTTTTTCATGCTAGGCCAAGGCAGAGCATGAGTCCAATCCGTCCTTTCTAAAATGATGTTCTTTGTGAACTATCTACCATTATACCAAAAAACAAGTGCCAACGCACTTGTTTACTTGTCTTCTTAGCGTAATTCCCGGTCTATTCCTTATCTGGGATGACCTTGAAAAGGTAATAAGTAATAAAAATTGTCAGGGCGAACAAGAAAATTTTCACCCAAATAATGGGCGCTAACGCAATGGAAATTCCCATCAAGATATAGATGGACACGATAATCTTTTTCTTGCGCTCTTTGGCAATCGAGCCAGTCTCCCGAAAATCTGCGACATAGATTTGATACATTTTGGTGTGATAAAGCCAATTCTCAATCCGCTTGGAGCTGCGCGAAAAGCAAGCAATAGACAAAAGTAAAAAAGGAGTCGTAGGAAGAAGGGGCAGAAAAATCCCCAGCACTCCTAAAGCCAAAGATAGACAGGCAATTACAAAATAAATCAGGCGCATTTGGTTTCCTCACGTAGATTTTCATAGTCGTTCTTCATTTCAATTCTTTAGCTTCCTTTCTAGTATAAAAAAACAGGCTAAAAAACATAGAACTAGTTTCCCATAAAAAATAATTCTTGTCAATCCTAAAAAAGAGGTCAGGACAAAAGTCCTAGCCTCTCAATTGTCTTTGGATTGTCGAGCAAGACGCAGTG
>CAUUSJ010000066.1:0-5415 GCA_963547765.1 uncultured Streptococcus sp.
GCTACTTGTTGATAAGCATCCATAGTTTTTCTCCTTTATTGATGAATAATCTTTTGTACCAATGCTTGCAGGTCTGGCACAACCTGCTCTGCAAACCAAGGATTTTTAGCCATCCAGATTTGGTTGCGGGGCGATGGGTGTACCAAAGGGAAAAAATCAGGCAGATAGTCTTGATAATGCTGAACTGTCTCGGTCAGCTTGATATTTCCTTTTTGATGCAGATAGTATTTCTGTGCATACTGACCAATCAAAATGGTCAGCTCAATATCTGGCAAAAGCTCTAAAATCGGCTGATGCCATTTGTCCGCAAAGTCCTTACGAGGTGGTAAATCTCCAGACTTCCCATGTCCCGGAAAATAAAAATCCATGGGTAAAACCGCAAAGTAGCCAGAATTATAAAACGTGTCTTCATCAACACCAAGCCATGTTCTCAGCCGGTCACCGCTCTTATCTTTCCAGTAAAGCCCTGCCTCTTGAGTTTTCAGCCCCGGCGCTTGACCAACAATGTTAATCCGAGCATTCTTTGGTGCCGCAAAGAGCGGCTTGATTCCCTGCTTTGTAAATTCTTGATTTTCTGGGTCGGCCATGATGGCCTTAGTAATATCTTCTAATGTATGCATGGCAGCTCCTTGCAAAGAAACTCATTTGGCAAGACCAAACGAGTTCTTCTTTTTTATTTGATTAATTCGTAGATAGCCTCCGCATAAATGGCCGCAGCACGGAAAAGGTCTTCTACATCTGTAAATTCATTGGCTTGGTGCATAGTGTTGACATAGTCTGGGAACATAGCCCCAAAAGCCACACCGCGCTTCAAAAGACGGCCAAAGGTTCCACCACCAATGACTTGCTCATGTCCTTTGAGACCAGTTTGTTTTTCGTAAACACTCAAAAGTGTTGCTACCAATTCATCATCTGCTGGGACATAGTGCGGAGTGTGCCCATGCTCAGACAGACTTACTGACACAACACCAGCAACTTTTTCAAGACCGGTCTGAATCTTTTTCGGATCAGTACCTTGAGGGTAACGGATGTTCAGAGCAATAGTATTGTCAGCCTTAGCGCTGTCAAAATAGAAGACACCAGCATTCACGCTGAGAGCACCCATTTTAGCATCTGTATAAGCAATTCCTAACTTCTCACCTGCAAAGTCCTCGTGCAGAACTTGAGCTGCAACTTCCAGATAAGCTTTGGCGTCACCTGCAAAGTCAAATTGGTTGAGGAAGAGAGCCAGATAGGTTGCTCCATTGATACCATCCTCTGGTGTAGAACCATGAGCTGATTTCCCAATAACTGTCACTTCAAGAGCGTCGCCATTTTCTTTTAGACTAGCTGAAACCTTGTGCGTAGCAGCAAAGTCTTGTAATTTGGTATCCAATTCCGCTGCATCAATTGGCGCTGTAAAAATGGCTGTCGCTGATTCTGGCACCATATTCTCACGAAGTCCTCCAGTGAAGCTTTTGAGTTTAAAGCTGCCATCATTACTGTTACCAAAGTGGAGATATTCTGTGATATTCCCTTTTTCACCATTAATGATTGGAAATTCCGCATCTGGTGAGAAACCAAAGTCTGGCTCAGGCAAACCAACATGCTTGAAATAATAGTCCATGTCTTGCCAACCGGATTCCTCGTCTGTCCCCACCACAAAGCGCACACACTTAGATACTGGCAAGCCCAAGTCTTTGATGATTTTCAAACCGTAGTAACAAGCCATGGTTGGCCCTTTATCATCAGACGAACCACGCGCATAAAGCTTATCATCAATAATTTCAGGTTTGTAAGGATCTGTATTCCAGCCACTTCCAGCAGGAACCACATCCATGTGGGCAAAGATTCCCAATTCTTCCTCACCCTCACCAAAAGTAAAGTGGCCAGCATAATTGTCCACATTCTTGGTTTCATAACCATCTCGTTCAGCAATTTCTAAAAACTTATGCAGAGCTTGAACAGGACCAGGTCCAAAAGGATGCTCCTTGTCTGCCTTGGAATCGTCCCGCTCTGAGTTGATTTCTAAAAGACTGAACAAGTCAGCTAAGAGATCTTCTCTTCGTTTTTCAACTTCCGCTTTAAAATCAATTGTCATTATTTTACCCCAATTTCTAATTCGATTTAAATCGATGAATATACGAATTAAATCATAAACATAACTATATCAACGCTTCTCAATGATTTCATCAACTGGCAAACGATAACTAGGTTCTAGTTTTTCATCAGTATAACCAACCGTAATCAAGAGTTCCGGACGGAAACGTTCATCAATTTCCAAAACCTCATTAACCTTAGATTTATCGAAACCTAAGATAAAGTTAGAGCCGATACCTTGGTCAGTCAGAGCCAGAACAAGATTCATGGCCACCAGACCAGCATTGAGAGATAAATAATCGCTCTTTTGCTGCTCACTATAGCGAGCAAACTCAGCAGGCAGATTCTGCATGTAGAATTGGAGCTGCTCGTCAGAGAAATTCTTAACTCCAGCTACACGCGCAATCTTGCGAGCCCGCTTGGTCAAATCTGTATCTGTAAAGAGGGCAATGGTCACTGGAGCTTCCTTAATCTGGTCCACATTTCCACCGAAAGCTGTCTCTGCTAGATCCTGATTGCGCTCTCGTACTACTACAAACTTCCACGGCTGACTATTGTGAGCACTTGGTGCCAAAGTCGCAATTTCAATCGCTGTGCGCACATCCTTTGGATCCACAGGTTTGTCATTGAAATGCTTGGTCGCATGACGCTTTTTATTGAGTTCTAGAAATTTCATAAGTCGCATCCTTTTCTAAATATACTAGCTTCATTTTATCATATTTTGTAAGAGTTTGCAGAAGTTTTTCACAGAGGAGTTTTTCATTCCCTCGCAAATAAGCTCAATTTTCAAAATATCAACCAATATTACCAGCCAATTGAGCAATCAATAGAATATGTTCATAAATCTTTACCCTATTTAAATGTTTTACATCTTTAAAGCCACCTAAAGCTAATAGAGGAACAAAACCAAAACATTGGGAATAATCAAGAGAACCATATTTCTCTATCGCTTCATGGTAAAGCGGTAGGTCAAAATGTTTTGTAATATGATTACTATCTATAAATTTCAAAAAATGAGTAAAGTTTTTTATCATGATATTAAAACTGCCATTTTTGTATTTAATAATTCCCACATATTTGTTTTCTTCCCAAGTTATGATGTCTCCAAAAGCGGTCACAAAAATTGGAATGGAAATATCCCCTCTGTAATAAGTTTCCCTAACCAGTTCAAGATACTCATCTGGATTAATCACCTTCAGGAAACCGTCTAAAAAAGTTCCAAGACCATCCTCTCTCCATATTTGAACTAGTTCTGCTGGAACTTGATTCTTGTACTTCTCAATGATTTCTTGGGGCATAACTGCCCCTTTAATAATATTTTTTAACATCTTTTCTAAAAAATTAATCTTCCGCAGCAATCTTCAAAAATGCTTGCTTAAAATCTTCATACATTTCAAAAGCGATTTTCATGACATCCCGAAAATCAACGTAGTCGGAAATAATTGGTTGTTTTATAATATAATCACGACCAATCATCAACCTAGG
Organism: uncultured Streptococcus sp.; assembly: GCA_963547765.1. GTDB lineage: Bacteria > Bacillota > Bacilli > Lactobacillales > Streptococcaceae > Streptococcus. Next base: position 3,565 of record CAUUSJ010000066.1, read on the forward strand.
ATATCTAGTCCAAGGAGACCCAAGGAGCACTTCATCTTCTTCATAAACAACCCAAATCAATTCTAGTCTACCTGATTTAAGAGCAAAATGAAAACCAAATTGAAATTTTTCGACTGATTCCAAATCAATATAGAAAAAATGTTCTTGTTTATCATAATGAACTTTGTAGCCTAATAATTCCACAATCTCCATCAGAAAATCCCCATCAAAATAATCTAATTCCTCTCCTTTTGGAGTTCTTTCCCTATTGTATTTTTTAGAAATATTCTCATATCTTTCTACAAAATTTATATTTTGTAAAGCTTTTTCAACTCTAGTATCTAATTTCATCTATTTATTCCTCAGTAAATTGTAATTCTAGGGTGTACTTTGGACATATTATATCACAACCAGATAATTGAGTAATTAATAGAAATCTAGTATAGCAAAAACTTTTGAAAATATAAAAATGTGATAACACCTATTTATCACATTTTAAACAATAAGACCACAACTTAACAATCATTTGCTCACGACTTGCAAATCCAGCAATTTCTTCTTAACAAATTGTTATCATTTCCAAAATATTTAAAAGCTATATTACAATTCAATTAGTCCCAATTCCCCCAATTCGTTGAGAGCAGCAATTTTTGAAAATGAGTGATTATTCCCCGCAAATTTTTTTATCTCTTCAACACATTTATATAAATTTGAGTTTATTTCTTCTAAATTTTCAATAAATATGTCTAATAAATTTGAATCTATATTTTCCAAAGCTGAAGGTAACTGTGTTTGATGTTCAAATAAGTACGCCTCCTTAGCAGTTGCAGCTATCGCATAGCTGATATTATCCCATAAAGGAATATTAGATTCATCATTATCTAATTGCATGTAGATAAAAATTCCATTAAAATCAGTTCCATCATCTAACAGAATATAAAGATCTTTACCTGACTTATTTTTGTTTTCTAAAAAACTCCAACATTCATCTAAAGCAGTTCGAATTTGAGTTTTATATTGAGCTTTTATTTGAGCAAAAATTGCCTCTGAATAAGTTAGCATAAAGCAAAGTTCAACTACTCTCATATTCTTATCTTTATCCTTCGAAAAGAAATTTAAAATAATGGGCAACAACTTTATCTTTTAAATACTTCTCATCCTGAAGTGAGTTGTTCAATTTTGATAATTCTTTATACGAATTGATTAGTTTTTTATAATCACCAAAATAATCTTCTAGTGTTTCTTCATCCACACTCTCAATGGTCTCAGGAAAATATTTTTCACCAGTAGCTTCATAAGAGTAGTAACTAACTAAAGCAAGAAAATTCGCGATACAACTCCAAATAGCAGGATTGATCTCTTTATCTAGCTCAAAATAAGTTAAAATATCTTCCTCATCCATGTTTTCCAATCTACTATACAATAAGTCTGGATCAGACTCACTAATTCTATCAATAGATTTACTTGTGAGTTCTAATGTTTTATGCACATATTCCTTATAGTCTAGGTTTTTTATATACCTTTCTAGAGGATCCGTTAGTTTTTGCATAAAATGTAAAAGATTAAGGCTTAATTCCATTTCTATTTTCTTTCTAATCTATGATATACAGACCATTCTCAACTACAAATTGTAAGCGTCCATTTACTTTAATACCTTCAACCACTTCAGAGCTTACTTCAATTCTAAGTTTAGGAAATATTTCACTCAATGGTACGACCAATCATTGACTGAATACAGTGTATTAAAGGGATAAATCTAGTATAACAAAAACTTTTGAAAAAAGAGAAAACCATCCATTTGAATTGGATGGTTTCGTTTTATGTATATCAATTATATTCATCATGCTTTAAAAAAGTTATCTACCAACTCTA
>CAUUSJ010000067.1:0-5311 GCA_963547765.1 uncultured Streptococcus sp.
GTAAAAGCTGATGAAATCAGCGTAGTAGAGCCCACTCAACCACTGCGTCTTGCTCTACAATCCAAAGACAATTGAAGAGTCTAGGACTTTTGTCCCAGACTCTTTTTTTGAATTTATAACTTAGCTTAAAGCTAAGAATATTTATGAACTTTATATCGAAGGATCCAGCATTTATCAAGGAAAATCAAGAAATAATGCCTAGCAAGCGAGTAAACAAACTTGGTTTTTTATCCTTCTATATAATCTTTTAATGCTTGACCACTTAGGCCGACATTGAGGGCAATCAGTAGCTTGATGCGAGCCTTGGGTGCATTGAGCTCTTTGACAAACATGATTCCAGCTTGGTGCAACTTGACACCGCCGCCGTCATAGGCGTAGACAGGCTCAGCAATGCCGTTGAAGCAGCGAGAAACCAGAGCGATGGGGAGTCCAGCTTCTGCCATCTCTGTTAATTTTTCCGCAGTTTCTTTTGGCAGATTGCCTGCGCCAAAGGCTTCGATGATGAGGCCGTCCAACTTTTGCCAATCCAGCATATCCAGCAGTTCTGTCGTCATGCCAGCATAGGCTGGAATGATGGGCACCAGACCTGAAATGCTAGTCAGGTCAAAGCGGACGCGAGGTTCTGCTGTTTTGAAATAGAGAATTTCCTGCTTCATGACCAGGCCTAGAGGACCGTGCGTCGGAGTTTGAAAGGTGCTGACGTTGGTGGTGTGGGTTTTAGTGACATATTTGGCAGCATGCACTTCATCATTCATGACGACGAGAACGCCCTTGCCACGAGCTTTCTGGTCACTGGCCACCCGCAAAGCAGTCAGGTAATTATAAACTCCGTCACTGCCGAGTTCATTTGAACTTCTCATAGCTCCGGTCAAAACGACAGGGATATCAGGCAGGTCCATGGTATCAAGGAAGTAGGCTGTTTCCTCTAGAGTATCGGTTCCGTGGGTAATGACCACCCCATCGTATTGGTCAGCGTCAGCCTTGATTTTTTTGTAGAGTTCTAGCATGTGCTGGGGAGTGATGTGAGGACTAGGAACGTTGAAGAAATCAACCACTGTCACCTCAATGCCATCTAAGGGAACTGCCACATGATTCATGGGATTGTCTTGGCTGCTATTGACGGCACCGCTTCCGTCAGCCCGCATGGAAATGGTTCCACCAGTATGTAAAACTAAAATCTGCTTATTCATAGATGTGCTTCTCCGCGAATTGTGTTATAATTTATTGTATCATAAAAGGAAAGAATGAGAAAATCAATGGAAATAAAAGCCGTCTTTTTTGATATAGATGGAACCTTGATTAATGACAGTCGAACCGTCTTGAAATCGACAGAGGCTGCCATCAAGAGTTTGCAAGAACAAGGGATTTTGGTCGGTTTAGCGACAGGCCGCGGCCCCTTCTTTGTCAAGCCTTTTATGGACAAGCTGGATTTAGACTTTGCTGTCACCTACAATGGTCAGTATATTTTTTCAAAGGACAGGGTTATTTCTGCTACACCGATTGATAAGCAGAGCCTGCGTGATCTGATTGCCTATGCCAAGAAGCACCGGAAAGAAATTTCCTTGGGGACAGAACAGGCCATGCAAGGTTCAAAAATTATGACCTTTGGTATGAGTTCCTTTTCCCAGTGGGCAACCCAGTTTATCCCTAGGAGCATGACTCGGACGGTGAGTCACGGTTTTAACAAGATTGTGAGCAAGGCCTTGCCTCAGCATGAAGAAGACCTGTTGAAATTGATTCAAGAGCCCATTTATCAGGTGCTGATTTTGGCGGATCCGGCTGAGAGTGAAAAAATTGAAGCGGATTTCTCCCATTTGAAATTTACTCGTTCGAGCCCCTATGCAGCGGACATTATCAATCAAGGGATGTCCAAGCTGGAGGGGATTCGTCTAGTCGGTCAAGAATACGGCTTTGATATCCATCAGGTCATGGCCTTTGGTGACTCTGACAATGACTTGGAAATGCTGTCGGGAGTTGGCTTGTCTATTGCCATGGGAAATGGCACCAGCTCTGTCAAGGAAGTAGCCAAGCATACGACCAGCAGCAATAGTCAAGATGGGATTCATCGGGCGCTGGAACATTTCGGTATTTTGGCCAGTGAGAAAGTCTTTGTGTCCCGCGATCACCACTTCAATAAGGTCAAGACCTTCCATGGAGTCATGGATGAGTGTACGCAGGAAGAACCCATCGCTTGGACACCAGAAGAAGCACGGCACCGCGCTGACTTTAAGCTGGAAGAGGTAGTTGAATTTCTCAGAGCTGCCAGCTCTTCAGAAGAAGAATTTGACCAGTCGATGGCTAGAATGCATGAGGCTTTAGATAAGGCTGCTGCCAAGGTACGGAGCAAGCGAGAGGCCGAGGTTTCCTTAGTTGGACAAGTAGATGCCCTGATCGACATGCTTTATTTTACTTATGGTAGCTTTGTCTTGATGGGAGTCGATCCTGAGCGGATTTTTGATATTGTCCATCAGGCCAATATGGGGAAGATTTTTCCAGATGGAAAAGCGCATTTTGATCCAGTGACCCATAAAATCCTCAAACCAGATGACTGGGAAGAGAAATATGCGCCAGAACCAGCGATCGAACGGGAGTTGGAACGCCAGATTCAGGCCTACCAGCGCAATATGGAAAAGGTGCAAAAAGAAACAAAGGACGAGGAGTAACTGCTCTTCGTTGGCAGAATTTTATTTTACGATAATCAAATGAATCATTTTACGGAGGTTTTCTCATGTTATCAAGAGTTGAAAAGTTTGAAGCAGCCTTAAAACAGACAGAGTGTGATGCTGTCCTAGTAACCAATCTGAAGAATATTTACTATCTGACTGGTTTCAGCGGGACAGAGGCGACAGTTTTCATCAGCAAGTCGCGTCGGATTTTTCTGACGGATTCTCGTTATACCTTGATTGCCAAGGGCGTGGTTGAGGGCTTTGACATTGTTGAAACGCGGGATGCGGTTGGTGAAATTGCTAAAATCATTGCGGACGACAAGCTGCAAAAAATCGGTTTTGATGATGAGATTTCCTATGCTTACTTTAAAATGCTGGAAAGTGTTTTTGCTGGTCATGAGCTGGTGCCGATGACAGGTTTTATTGAAAAGTTGCGCATGATCAAGGATGAACAAGAAATCGCGACCATTCGCAAGGCCTGCCAGATTTCTGACCAAGCCTTCCTAGATGTGCTGGACTTTATTAAGCCTGGTCAGACGACAGAGCTGGCTGTCATGAACTTTTTGGATGCCCGCATGCGCCAGCTAGGTGCTTCAGGCGCGTCCTTTGACTTTATCATCGCTTCGGGCTACCGCTCTGCTATGCCACATGGCGTGGCTAGTGACAAGGTCATCCAAAATGGTGAAACTCTGACTATGGACTTTGGTTGCTACTACAATCACTATGTCAGCGATATGACGCGGACTGTTCATGTGGGGCAGGTGACAGATGAAGAGCGGGAAATTTATGATATTGTCCTGCGCAGCAATCAAGCCTTGATAGAAGCGGCTAAAGCTGGACTCAGCTGTATTGATTTTGACCGGATTCCTCGTCAAATTATCAACGATGCAGGCTACGGACCTTACTTCAGCCACGGGATTGGTCACGGGATTGGTCTGGACATCCATGAGATTCCTTACTTTGGTAAGTCAGAAGAACCGATTGAGGCTGGCATGGTCTTGACCGATGAGCCGGGTATCTATCTGGATGGCAAATATGGCGTTCGGATCGAAGATGACCTTCTGATCACAGAGACTGGTTGTGAGGTCTTGACCCTCGCTCCAAAAGAATTGATTGTGATTTGAGAATTATCAAGCTTTATGGTAGAATAAAGAGTAAATTATTTATTAAAGAGGTAAAAAACAAATGATTGAAGCAAGCAAGCTGAGAGCTGGAATGACTTTTGAAACTGCAGATGGTAAATTGATCCGCGTGTTGGAAGCAAGCCACCACAAACCAGGTAAGGGAAATACCATCATGCGTATGAAATTGCGTGATGTCCGTACTGGTTCTACATTTGATACTAGCTACCGTCCAGAAGAAAAATTTGAGCAAGCGATCATCGAAACAGTACCAGCACAATACTTGTACCAAATGGATGGCACTGCTTATTTCATGAATACTGAGACTTATGACCAATACGAAATCCCAGTAGTCAACGTAGAGGAAGAATTGAAATACATCCTTGAAAACTCAGACGTGAAAATCCAATTCTACGGATCAGAAGTGATCGGTGTGACAGTACCTACAACTGTTGAATTGGTGGTAACAGAAACACAACCATCTATCAAGGGTGCTACTGTAACAGGTTCTGGTAAGCCAGCAACTCTTGAAACAGGTCTTGTTGTCAACGTGCCAGACTTCATCGAAGTTGGACAAAAACTGGTCATCAATACAGCAGAAGGAACTTACGTTTCTCGTGCGTAATCTTAATCTTTCAGATAGAAAGGAATTCTTATGGCAAACGAACAATTAGGCGAAATCGTCATTGCGCCACGAGTTTTGGAAAAAATCATTGCCATTGCTACGGCAAAGGTGGAGGGCGTTCATTCTTTTGCAAATAAAAGCATGTCAGACAGCCTCTCTATGCGTACGCTTGGACGTGGTGTTGCGCTTCATACGGATGAAAGTGGCGACATAACAGTGGATATCTACCTATATCTGGAGTACGGTATCAGTGTACCAACAGTTGCAGTTGCAATCCAAAAAGCAGTCAAAAGCGCTGTAAGCGATATGGCTGAAGTAGAGCTGTCTGCTGTCAATATCCATGTGGTAGGCATTGTTCCAGAAAAATCACCAAAACCAGATTTGAAAGATCTATTTGATGAGGATTTCCTCAATGACTGATGTTTTGTTAGAATCTAGAAGAGAGCTACGTCAGCGGGCTTTTCAGGCTTTGATGAGTCTGGAGTATGAAGGGGATGCCATTGAATCTTGCCGCTTTGCCTACACCTACGATAAGGACGAAGAGGAGACAGATGCTGAGGTCAATATTCCAGCCTTTCTACTCAACTTGGTCACAGGAGTACTCCAGTCCAAGGAAGAATTGGATAAAAAAATTGCCCAGCACTTAAAAGCAGGCTGGACAGTTGAGCGTCTGACCTTGGTAGAAAAGAATATCCTGCGATTAGGCATCTTTGAAATCACAGAGTTTGATACTCCTGAGCGAGTAGCTGTCAATGAAGCCATTGAACTCTCCAAGCAATTCTCAGATGAAAAATCAAGTAAGTTTATCAATGGGATTTTGAGTCAATTTATAACAGAAGAATAGGAGAGTGGGACAGAAATCGGTAATTCGTTAGAATTCGATTTCGTCGTCCCACCTC
>CAUUSJ010000068.1:0-5174 GCA_963547765.1 uncultured Streptococcus sp.
AATCAAAATTTCTTAACACGTTGTATCAATCAAGAGATTGTCGTGACGCAACGAATTCAGCATGTTGGTATGTGGCATATGTTTAAAATTGGTCGTATTCCTGGTACAAATTTTATCATCAATACGGAATTTGTAAAAAGTATTGGTGGGTGGCGAAATGGCGCCTTGACAGAAGATACTGATATTTCTTTTAAAATTATGCAAAGTGGGAAATTGATTGCTTTGGCTTATAATTCTGAAGCTTTCCAACAAGAACCAGAGACAGTTAAAAGCTATTATATGCAGCGGAAACGTTGGGCTAAAGGAAATTATGAAGTTGTTATTTCAAATTTCAAGCATTTGTTTGACAAGAGCAATTGGCGCGTGAAGTTAGAGGTAGCCTACTATTCTTGTGTCTTCTTCTGGTTTAATGCAGCGATTATTTTATCGGATATTGTCCTTTTGTCAAATGTGATTGCTATTATTGTTCATCTATTTGTCCCAAGTGTTCATATTCCTTTTACATTTGATTCAAGTAATATTTACATTGCGCAATTGATGTTGTTTAATTGGCTTTTGATGATTATGCTGTATCTCTTACAAATCAATATCTCTCTTGCTTCCCAATTTGGTCAAGCAACTTCTAAGCAGATTTGGTTAGCATTGGTATCTTATTTTACTTACTCGCAGTTATTTATTATTGTTTCAATTGATGCTGTAACTTCTGTTACATTGGACAAACTCTTCCACCGTGATGGAACCAAATGGGTTAAAACAAAGCGATTTGCAGGATAGGAGGAAACGTGAAAAGAACAAATTTAAGATATGTTTGGCTAGTTGGTATTTTATTGACATTAACTGCGATTTTTACTTATGTCAGAATAAATAGTACAGGTCATTTAAAAAGTCAGATTTCTCAACAATGGTTAAAAGGTTATGTTGTTCGACAAAAAGATCAAGCTTATGTAAAAACAACCAACAATAAGAAAAAAGATGTTGTCTTGTCTGAATCACAAGGCTATGGAATGGTGATTGCTGTTGAAGCTGCAAAACAAAGGAATGCTAGCCTGAAAGATTTTGAACGTTTGTACAATTATTATTTGGCACATCGTATGAAAAATACGCAGCTGATGTCATGGCGGCAAACGGTTAAGAATGGCATCGTTAAAGCTGAAACCAATAATGCAACTGATGGCGATCTTTATATTGCATATGCTTTGATTCAAGCAGCTAAACTATGGCCACAAAAGGCTGCCGTTTATAATGCGCAGGCCAAGGCAATTTTGAAGGATATTTTGACTTATAATTATAACAGTACAACAGGAGTGCTGACGGTTGGAAATTGGGCGACTTCAGACTCAAAATACTATCGTTTAATGCGAACATCAGATGTTCTTCCAGCTCAATTCCAAGCTTTTTACAAGTTGACAGGTAATAGGCAATGGTTAAATATCAGATCAAACATGCTATCTAAATTGGAAATGATGAGTGCTAAAACAAAAACAGGTCTACTTCCAGATTTTCTTTGGGTGGAGGCAAATACGGTTCGTGCAGTTGAGAAAAAGTCGGTCGCTTCTAAATATGACGGTGATTATTATTACAACGCTTGTCGTTTAACTTATAATTTAGCGCAAAGTCAGGATAAACAAAGTCAGAAGATTTTAGATAAAATGATGAATTTCTTTATGAAACAAGAGATTCTTTATGCAGGCTATACTTTGAAAGGAAAAGCGCTAAATAATTATCAATCTGCCAGCTTTGGTGCTCCAATTTTTTATGCGGCTAATCGAAATTCGGCATATCGCAAACTGGTTCAGCAGAACAAATATATCTTTATGCAAGATTTGTCAAAAGAAAATTATTATGAAGCAGCAATGATTACTCTTGTTGCGCTAGATGCTTTATAAAACAAACTTCCTCGAATATTAAATCCGAGGAAGTTTTAAGTTATAGTTATAAAAGAAGATACTTATTCTTCTTTTTTCTTTAAATGGAGCAAGTAGCCACTGACAAGAATGAACATGCTAGCAATGATGAGATTGCTTTGGCTTTCTTTATTTCCAGTTTGAGGAAGTTGAGCTTTTTTAGCAGTGTTCATCATTTGAGGTTGAGGAGTGTAGCGTAGGGTTGTAGCTTGAGCTGCCTGAGGTTTTTGATTGATGATCTCAACAACTTCAGTAGAAGGTTTTTGTTCTTTCTCAAGATCTTTCAGTTGAGCTAATTGACTGCCAAAGATAGCATTGGATACCCAACGGTAGAAATGAATAGTATGCAGACGATTAGTTGGATTTCCAGCATAGATGAACATAGGTTGGTCTTTATAGCTGCCGGAAATCGCAACAATTTTATTAGCTAAGTTTTCATTTCCTGGCCACCAACCAGCAATGTAGTAGTCGCTACCTGCAATTGTTGCCAAAGTCTTGAAATTGGCAGGAACCTTGGCAATCCAGTTTCCAGAATTAGAATAGAAGAGGTCATTCTTATTGTAACCACTGGTTAGCGGATCTGCATCATCAATGATAGCTTTCATCAGGCCTTCATAATCACTACCACCTTTGAAATGTTCCGCATCAAAGCCACTAAGGACACCGAGTTTTTCAAGGCGTTGCATAGCAGTTCCGCCTACTACAATAGTTGGCTTCAGCCCAAGGAGGGACTTGTCAAAGTTGTCACTTTCTAAAACAATCACATCAGCTTCTTCAGGGGTATTGACAATATCAAATCCCAAATTCTTCAAAGCAAGAGCGGTATGAGCAGGAGTATCCACACCAGCCCAATAGTATTGATGAGGCGGTGCATAAACTTTTAGAGCTTTTAAGGTTTGCCCTTGAGGAGTTTTATAAAGGGCATCTCCATAGATTGCATAGTTTTTCAGCAGGTTGGCAAAAGTAGGTGTATCCACGATATAGCCGTCATCTGTCAAATAAACTTTCTTACCGTCTCGGATTGCACGATTGACAGCGCGAACGGCACTTTCTGAAGTATTGGCAATGACATAATACGGTGCTTTGTGGTCAATTTCACTAGTTCGAGTAGCACGAAGAGCAGTTACTTCACCGAGTTTACCGTCAAAGAGTTTGTCTTTGAAGACAGCTACAGCCTTAAAACCTCTCATATCTGGGAAATTAACTAGCAGTTCTGCATACATAGCAGCCCAAACAGATTCGTTGGAACCCTTGTAGAGGATATGATTGGCATAGCCACGTTTGGCTTGCGCCATGTCAACAACTAAATCGCCTTTCTTATAACCGCCAGTATCTTCCTTCAATTCTTGAATGACAACCCCATTTCTCTTGAAGTATTCAATCATATTAAAGGCTTGTTGAGAGTCATTGGATTTGTCAAGTTCCATTGGAATGACATAGTAATCAGGGAAGAATTTCTTTTGTCCATGTTTGATACGACCGACTACTTTACCGTCTGGTCCAACTAATTCATTTTCAGCTTTTGGATCTTCAACCTTGTTGATGCCACGGAGATAGAAGTTGAGGCGCATTTCCATGAGTTTATCAGGATCTTGGGACAGGTAAGAGATACCTCCAAGGACAGCGTGATAACCAGCTTTATAGGATTCTTGATTGCCCTCAGGGATTTCAACGGTATGTCCTAATATTCCGTGGTACATAGCATAGACACCAGTGTAGCCAGAGAAGGAGTCATCCCAGCCATCGCCCCAGTCTAGTTTAGGAATGATGTAGTGGTCATACTTGGAATTGGCAACACCAGCACGGCCCATGTGGTGGGCATTTTCCAACATATTTTTTGACAAAAGGTCATATTCAAAGTTTGGATCGTGCGGTGGAGTAGCTGGCTCAATCAGGAAGTCCTTGACAAAGCCGTGGATGTCGTAAAGTGCAATTGGATTCCATTTGTTGATGAGTCCAGCAACAGTCCGGGTTTCTGGGTTGGCCTGATAGCTAGTATCGCGGTTTGGATCGATTCCGTTAGCTAGGGCACGGGTATTGGCAACATCTCCGTCAGGATTTTCAGTAAAGTCAAAGAGGAAAATGAATTTCTTGAGGAGTTCTTTGACACTGAGTGTGACAGTCTTAGCATTGCCATTGGCATCAGTGGTTTGGAAAGAAATTTGATCTTTGGTCGCAAAAGTATTGAAGAGGCCAGTGATGATATCGATAGCAGGTTGTTCATCGGCGTGGGTATTGTTGATAAGGACTGGAAGTTTATAGTCCAGCGTGCCATTTTTCAGAGCCGCTAACATTTCAGCTGGTTTAGTGAGAGCAAGTCGATTGGTTGTATTGAGATAGTCGTCAATGCTTTTTTGATCAGAACTGATGATACCGAGTTTAACTGGACGTCCTTGAGCGCTGGTACCAATGTTTTCGATTTTAACAAGCCGATCATTTTTAGCTTCTTGTCGACTTTTTTCAATAGCAGCTAACATTTCTTCGTGAGTATGGAAGTTTTCATACGGTCGGAAAACAAGTGTTTTTCGAATCGTCAGACCGGATTTTTCGTTTGTTCCAACGAGTTCATGGTTTCCGATAAATTGCCGATAAGTTCTGCGGATATTATTTGGCGTCCGAAGACTTAAATCCTTTCCAAATAATTCATTAAATTTGAGAGAAAGTTTGAGGTCAGAGCCATTAGTTGTTTCCTCAATTGTGACAAAGGAATCTCCTGAAAAATCTCCCTTCTTCATGTTCCAAGTTTTCCATTCAGTGATTGGTTTATTATCTAATTTCCAAGTCATTTTGCCAGCAACAGCTCCCTGTTCCTGCACAGTATCAGTAATTGTAGCTTTTTCAGACATATGGACTGTACTATCAGTTAATTGGATCTTCTTTTCTTCTGTTCCAGCTGCTCGTGTTTCTGTTTTTGCAGGTGTTGCAGGCGTATCTGTTCCGGATTCGTTTGTAGTAGAAGTTGGGCTGTCTATTGAAGGAGTGTTTTCCGATTTCTGTGCTTCTTCTTGATGGGTTGTTGTGGGAAGCTGAACTCCAGTTGATGAAGAATCTGGCGTTACAGTCGCTCTAGTTGCATTTGTTTCCGTACTTGCCTTTTCGGCAGGAACTACTGTTTCTGTCTTGTTAGTAATAGGCTTCTCTGTGCTATCTTGCGTATCTGCAGCAGCATTTCCTTGCGTTAAAACTGCAACAAGAACGGCAGCTGATAAGCTGAGAACATTTGTGTACAACCGTTTCTTATATGAATTTTTCATAAGAAACCTCCTTTAT
>CAUUSJ010000069.1:0-5051 GCA_963547765.1 uncultured Streptococcus sp.
CCAAGCGACGCTTGACCTTATCAGGCGTTTCCCGATAAAAGGCATCAGTCGTCCAGGACTTGGTGCGGATATGCTCTATATCGTGCTTGTCAAAGATAGCTTCCAGCTCGACCAGCAGAGAGTCGTCATAGGCTACTTCGTCACCCGGTGGGGCATAGTGGTAGCTAGTGCCTTCATCTCGTAATGCAGCAGCCGGCAGGATAATCTTGTCCGCCTCAATTGAGCTGTCCAAAACGCCACAGGAACCTAAAATGATGAAATTTTTGAAGCCTCTGGTTGCCAATTCCTCCAGTTGGCCAACTATCATGGGAGCACCGATCGGAGCCAACATAACTGCCAGCTTGCTAGGTCCTTGGTCATAAATATACCATGAATGCTGTCCGTTTATGCTTTTCAAATAGCCTCCTTGATAGACTTTTTCTGACTCAATCAAACGTTTCAGAATTTCGCCATTAAAGGACAGGATGATAGTTTCACAAACCTCACCCTTGTCCATCATCTGCCTATCTGTTGGCTCAATAACCCCAGCTACATCTTCGAATTCCTCTAATAACATAACTTCACTTTCTTTAAGACTTCAGCAAATCCAGCTTCATCTTTTCTATGCGGCGCAGTTTGGTCTCATCTTTTCGGCTTCACTTATAGTGAGCCCATTGGGTTACAGTTTGCCAAATTACTCCTTAGCAAGACCCCCTAAAGTATCTTGTTAGCTGTCCAAAATTGGCCTTTCTTAGAGCTCCGACGAATGGTGGCTGGCTTCACGGGCATGCTCCAGCTTGTCCAGATAATATTCTCGCTGTTCTTCCACCTCGTGGATGGTTGGCTCATCTTTCTGTCCATGAACTCGGACGATCTTAGCCGGAATACCGACAACTGTTACATCACTAGGTACATCGGCCACAACAACTGCCCCCGCTCCAACTTTGGCATTTTCACCAATTTCAACTGGGCCAATAACTTGAGCATGAGCAGAGACCAAGGCGCCCCGACGCACAGTCGGATGCCGTTTCCCTGTATCCTTACCAGTTCCGCCTAAGGTCACGCCGTGATACAGAAGCGCACCCTTTTCTACGATGGCCGTTTCACCGATAACCAATCCACCACCATGGTCAATGAAAACACCTGACTCAATCTGAGCACCTGGATGAATCTCAATCTGAGTCCAGAAGCGCCAAAATTGGCTGTGCATGCGTGCCAGTAGCTTAAAACCTCTCTTCCAGAGGAAATGAGAAAGACGGTGGGCTGCCAAGGCCTTGACACCTGGATAAGTCAGGATGACCTCCAGCGAAGTACGAGCAGCTGGATCATTTTCTTTTACAATCTCAATGGCTTCTTTCCACCAGCCCATCTTCTTCTCCTTTCATTAGGTAAAATAAGGGAGCAGGCCCTACACAAAGAAATTTGTAAGGTAATTGAGCCTGATCACTCCCTTTTTCATTATTCTTCCGATTTAGTTCTAGGGGCCTCTTCATGTTTCTTATGAAAATGCCCTTTTTCCTGATGTTTATCGTGGTCTCTCTTTGGCTTGTCTGGCTTAGGCGGACGTGGCAAGAGAGCTTTCATGGACGCATCTACGCGGCCTTTTTCGTCAATCTTAATGACCTTAACATCGACAAAATCACCAATTTGTACCAAGTCTTCGACATTGTTGGTTCGAGTCCAAGCCATTTCAGAAATGTGAACGAGGGCATCGGTCTTGTCAAAGAGATTGACAAAGGCACCGAATTTCTCGATCCGAACAACCTTGGCATGGTAAACTTCATCCACTTTAGCTTCACGAACCAAACCAGCAATGATTTCCTTGGCACGGTTAATGGCCGCTTGGTCGCTAGAGTAGATCGATACATTTCCTTCTTCGTCGATATCAATCTTAACGCCGGTCTCAGCGATAATCTTGTCGATAGTTTCGCCACCCTTACCGATGACAATCTTAATCTTGTCCACATCAATCTTGATGGTATCAATTTTCGGAGCAGTTGGAGCCAACTCAGGACGTGGAGCCGGAATCGTTGCTTCAATCAAGTCCAGGATTTCAAAGCGGGCTTTCTTAGCCTGAGCCAGAGCTTCTGTCAGGATCTCAGCTGTAATTCCTTCAATCTTAATATCCATCTGCAGAGCTGTAATCCCTTCGCGAGTACCAGCTACCTTAAAGTCCATATCACCAAAATGGTCTTCCAAACCTTGAATGTCCGTCAGAACCGTATAGTTGCTGCCATCTGAAATCAAGCCCATAGCAATACCAGCAACCGGAGCCTTAATCGGCACACCACCGGCCATCAAAGCCAAAGTGCCTGCACAGATAGAGGCCTGTGAGGAAGAACCGTTTGATTCCAAGACTTCTGCTACCAGGCGGATAGCGTAAGGAAACTCTTCCAAGCTAGGCAAGACTTGCTCCAAGGCACGTTCCCCAAGAGCACCGTGTCCGATTTCACGACGGCCAGGAGCCCCATAACGGCCTGTCTCACCGACGGAGTATTGCGGGAAATTATAGTGGTGCATGAAGCGTTTCTTGTATTCCGGATCCAAGCCATCAACGATTTGCGTTTCGCCCATTGGTGCCAAGGTCAGAACAGACAAGGCTTGGGTTTGCCCACGAGTAAAGAGACCAGAACCATGCACGCGCGGCAGGTAATCCACTTCCGCATCCAGCGGACGGATTTCATCAACCTTACGGCCATCAGGACGGACCTTATCTTCGGTAATCAAACGCCGCACTTCTGCATGCTCCATTTGCTCCAAGATTTCAGCCACATCACGCATGATACGGTCGAATTCTTCGTGGTCCGCGTATTTATCTTCATAAACTGCTGTGACTTGGTCTTTGACAGCCTGAGTTGCGGCTTCACGCGCCAGCTTTTCTTCTACCTGAACAGCCTTTTGCAAATCGCTGTTATATGCTGCGACAATCTCTGCCTGCAGCTCTTCATCAACATGCAGCAATTCTACTTCTGCTTTTTCCTTGCCGACTGCCACAACGATTTCTTCTTGGAAGGCAATCAATTCTTTGACCGCTTCGTGCCCTTTGAGAAGAGCTTCCAGCATGATATCTTCAGAAAGTTCCTTGGCTCCAGACTCTACCATGTTGATAGCCTCTTTGGTACCAGCCACTGTCAGTTCCAAAAGCGAAATTTCTTTTTGTTCCTTGCTCGGGTTGATGATGAGTTCACCATCTACATAGCCGACCTGAACTCCTGCGATAGGGCCGTTAAAAGGAATATCTGAGATAGAAAGAGCCAGAGAACTACCGAACATAGCGGCCATTTGAGGCGAAGCATCTTCATCATAAGAAAGAACAGTATTGATAACCTGAACTTCATTGCGGAAGCCTTCTGCAAACATGGGGCGAATCGGACGGTCAATCAAGCGGGCAGTCAAAGTCGCATCTGTTGACGGACGGCCTTCGCGCTTGTTAAAGCCACCAGGATATTTCCCAGCTGCATACATTTTTTCCTCATAGTTGACCTGCAATGGGAAAAAGTCACCAGTAGCCATCTTTTTGGACATGGTTGCCGCAGTTAAAACGGTACTTTCTCCATATCGAACAACGGCGCTGCCATTTGCCTGCTTTGCAACCTGACCGGTTTCAACTACCAACTCACGACCTGCAAAAACGGTTTTAAAAACTTGTTTTGTCATAAAGACTCCTTGCCGAGCACATGCTCAAATTTTTTCATACGCCTTGGCTACAAAGATCAAGATACTAAGCCGTTAAGCAACTCATCGGACGTGTTCAGTTAGCACTTTGACTTTAATTTCATGGTCTTAGTAGCTTCTTATATCCTCATCTTTGTATCAAGCACGTACAGACCCTATTTTACCACAATTTCAGCTAAAAGAAAAAGGATGGAAATAGCTTTTTTCTATAAAAACGCTGAAAATCTATTTTTCTTTTTTATGAGCAGACAGCTGAAATCATATTTCCCTAATTTTTTCCTATGAGCAAGGCATTCTGAAGGAATTTTTGCTATACTGAATATAGTTATTTAATCAAAAGGAGTAGACTATGGAACAAAAACATCGTTCTGAATTTCCAGAAAATGAACTCTGGGACCTAACGGCCCTTTACCAAGACCAAGAGGACTTCCTGCGAGCCATCGAAAAGGCCAGAGAGGACATCCAAAAATTCGTCCGTGATTACCAAGGCAAGCTCAGCACTTTCGAAGATTTTGAACGAGCATTTGCTGAGCTGGAGCAGATTTATATCCAAATCAGCCACATCGGCAACTACGGCTTTATGCCACAGACCACTGACTTTGGCGACGAGAGCTTTGCGCAGATTGCCCAAGCAGCCATGGAGTTTGAGACCGAGGCCAATGTCGCACTCAGCTTCTTTGACGACGCCCTGGTCGGTGCAGACGAGGCTGTTTTAGAAAGACTAGGCCAAGAGCCCCATCTGACTTCAGCTATCCGCCAGGCGAAAATCAAAAAAGCCCACTATCTGGGAGCGGATGTCAAAAAAGCCTTGACCAATCTAGGTGAAGTCTTTTACAGTCCACAGGATATTTACACCAAGATGCGGGCCGGCGACTTTGCTATGGCTGACTTTGAAGTAGACGGTAAAGTTTACAAAAACAGCTTTGTCACTTATGAGAATTTCTATCAAAACCATGAAAATGCAGAAATCCGCGAAAAAGCTTTCCGCTCTTTCTCAGAAGGACTTCGTCAGCATCAAAACACTGCCGCTGCTACCTATCTGGCTCAGGTCAAGTCTGAAAAACTGCTGGCTGACATGAAGGGATATGACTCTGTCTTTGACTACTTACTAGCAGAGCAAGAAGTTGATCGCTCTATGTTTGACCGACAGATCGACTTGATTATGAGCGAATTTGCCCCCGTAGCACAGAAATACCTCAAGCATGTCGCTAAGGTAAATGGACTTGAAAAAATGACCTTTGCCGACTGGAAACTGGACTTAGACAGCGAGCTCAATCCTGAAGTCAGCATTGATGATGCCTATGACCTCGTCATGAAGTCAGTCGAGCCACTCGGACAAGAATATTGTCAAGAAGTTGCCCGCTATAAGGAAGAACGCTGGGTCGACTTTGCGGCCA
>CAUUSJ010000070.1:0-4893 GCA_963547765.1 uncultured Streptococcus sp.
CGGGAATGTCGGAAAAAGAGTACTATGAAACCATGGCGGATGAGTCCGCCTTTTTAGCATGGTATAAGACACAGGATTTGCCCAAGTATGAGACGCCCAGCGTAACAGCGGATATGGTGGCCTACTGCTTTGTGGAAGGCCAGCTGAAACTCTTGGTTATTAAGCGCAAGGCCCATCCTTTTCAGAATAAATATGCTCTGGTCGGAGGTTTTGTGGACAAAAATGAGGATGCCTATCAAGCCTGCATTCGGGAGGTCAAGGAAGAAGTAGACCTCGAGATACCGCTGGAAAAGGTGGAGCAGCTGATGACAGTCTCCACTCCAGGACGTGATCCGCGTGGTTGGGTTATCACCATTGCCCATTTGGTCTATCTGCCGGCAATCGCTATCAACCAAGTCAAGGCTGGTGATGATGCTAAGGAAGTCACCTTCCTTAATGTGGACTTTAAGACAAGGAGTTTTAGAGATGGCGAGCGGCTTCTAACAGCAGAGGACTTTGCCTTTGACCACTACCAAATCCTGCTGGAGTCTATCAAGCGGATTCAGGGACGACTGGACTGGAATCCAACTTTTCTTCATTTGCTAGAATCGCCGTTTACTGTTTATGAAGGGACCGAGCTGGTCAATCTCATCACGCCTAGACGCCCCATCGTCAGCAATAATTTTCTCGTAAAATTTGGAGAATATTTGGAAGAGGCCGGTGTCAAGCGCGTGCCTAAGAAGAAACCGAGAAAAGTTTATAAACTGAAGACAGAAAAATCGGATTAAAAGAAAATTGATGATATAGTTTACTTGCAGGACAAAAATGTTCTGCTTTTTTTATTTTTATTACGAATATAAAAGTAGCGACATATCTGCTGAGGAAGAGAGGAGACCTAAGTTCTAGATGCTATTTGCTTCAAAATTTTTTGAAAAATTCCATTTATCTAGTTGACATACTTTATTACGAGCGTTACAATAATATTACAAAAAGATTTCCAAATGTTACATAGGAGGAGAAAAAATGAAAACTAAGACTTATACAAAATTGATGGCCGCTACTGTTCTAGCTTCTAGCTTGCTTTTAGGGGCTTGTGGTCACAAAGAAGAAACCAAGACTAGCGCAAGTGCTAATAAGACAGTACAGACTTCTTCTAGCTCTAAAGTTGCTTCATCTAGCAAAACTAGTAGCGCTCCAAAAGCCAGCAGCAATGCTTCTTCAAATAAAACAGTAGGGCAAGCAGAACAAGTACAGAAAGCTGTGGAATCCGTTCAACCTTCACAAAACCAAACACAACAAGGAGTGGATCAGCAAGTTCAAAGTCAACAAAATACACAGGCTCAACCAAGCCAATCTCAACAAGCTCCTAGTCAACAAAATACGCCGACTCAACCAACTAAACCAAATCAAGCGATTCAGCCAGCCCAACCGAGTCAACCGGCTCAAAATCCAGCCATTGATCGTCAGCTTCAAAACAAGCAGGCAGAAACAAATGCTCGTTATAAAGGCGTTTTGAATATGGTGGATGGAGATTTCTCTGCAGCTGCTGGTAGTTGGACAGATGCAGGAGGTAGTACAGTGACTGTTTCAGCAGGCGGACAATTTAGCGTCAAGTCAGCGAATGGAACTGTCAATACTTACCATGTTGCTTCATATGCCTATACTTTAGATGATGGTCGCTATACAGCTCAACTGGGTTCTGCTGAACCATCTGCTCCTAAATTGGGCATCCAAATCACCACTGGCGCTGATGGTAAAGTAGCTAGTGTTCAATTGATCAAATAAGAAAAAAGAAATTTGCAAAAAAGGAGGCACCTTTGTAGATGCTTCCTTTTTTATTTCTTTAATGTTGGAGTTGCAAGAGTTCTTCAATCTCTGCCAATGTGCTGGCCTGTGAAATGGCGCCGCGAAGTTTAGCTGCACCAGATGTCCCACGAAGGTAGTGAGGAGCGAGTCCGCGGAATTCACGAACGGCTACGTTTTCTCCTTTGAGGTTAATCAAGCGTTTGAGGTGTTCATAAGCAATCTTCATCTTGTCCTCGAAGGTCAAGTCTGGCAGGATTTCACCCGTTTCAAAATAGTGATTGATTTGGTTAAAGAGGTAGGGATTTCCCATAGCCGCACGACCAATCATGACAGCATCGGCACCGACTTCTTCGATGCGTTGTTTGGCTTCTTGCACGCTGCGGATATCACCGTTAGCGATGAAAGGAATCTTGGTCAAGGCTTGGGCTACGTCGTGCAAGGTCTCGAGGTCTGCGTGACCTGTATACATTTGCTCACGGGTACGGCCATGCATGGCAAGGGCAGAGACTCCTGCAGCCTCAGCAGCTAAGGCATTCTCCACGGCTAAGGATGGATCAGACCAACCTGTCCGCATCTTGACTGTCAGAGGGATATCCAAAACGGACTGGACCTTGTTGATAATTTTATAGATTTTCTCAGGATCCTTGAGCCACATAGCACCAGCTTCGTTTTTGACGATTTTGTTAACAGGGCAGCCCATGTTGATATCGACGATATCAGTCTTGGTATTTTCTTGAATAAATTCCGCTGCGCGGGCTAAGCTGTCTTCGTCACTGCCGAAAAGCTGGATAGAAACGGGATTTTCGCCTTCATCGATGTGAAGCATGTGAAGGGTTTTTTCGTTGTTATACTGGATGCCCTTGTCAGAGACCATTTCCATCACGACCAGTCCTGCTCCCAGCTCTTTGGCAATGGTCCGGAAAGCAGAGTTGGTTACACCAGCCATAGGCGCCAGAACCGTACGGTTGGGAATTTCAACATTCCCAATCAGAAAAGGGGTATTAAGATTTGTCACGAATCAGTTCCTCCAAGTCATTTTGGTCAAAGTGATAGGCTGTCTGGCAGAATTGACAGATGATTTCAGCCCCGTGGTCTTGATCACGCATCTCTTCTAAATCAGCCTTTGGCAGGGTAGCCAAGGCATTCATGAAGCGCTCTTTGCTGCAATCACACTGGAAACGGATTTCCTCTTCAGACAGGCGTTTGTAGGGTTCATCACCATAGATGGCAGCCAGCAGAGCTTCGATGTGATCATCGGATTCTAACAGCTTAGAAATGGCAGGCATTTCTTGGATCCGCTTCTCAAAGCGAGCAATATCAGCTTCTTTGGCACCAGGTAGGACTTGCACCAAGAAACCACCAGCAACCTTGACTTTATCATGCTCATCCAAGAGAACATTGAGGCCAACGGCAGAAGGAGTTTGCTGGCTTTCAGTCAGATAGAAGGCCAGGTCTTCGCCGATTTCACCAGAAATGAGTGGCGTCATGGAATTGTAGGGATTGCCAGTGCCGTAGTCCGTGATAACCAAAAATTGACCAGAGCCGACAAAAGGGCCGACCAGAACTTCGCCAGTGGCTGTCTTTTTAATATCGACACCGGGATTTTGCACATAGCCTTTGACATTACCCTTGGTATCTGCCACGGTGATGATTGCGCCTAGCGAGCTGCTACCAAGAATCTTGACGGTGATCTTGGTCTGGCCTTTTTCATTTGCTGCCAAAATCTGGCTGGCAATCAGTGTGCGGCCGAGTGCCACGGTAGAACTTGCTTGAGTCTGATGTTTTTCTTGAGCGGTCCGAACCGTCTCTGTGCTGTCCAGCACATAAGCCCGGAAAGAACCATTTTCTGAGATAGTTTTGATAATTTTGTCCATACCTTTTATTTTAACATAAAAATAAAAACAAACGTAGCCTTTGTGCTTGTTTTTCTTTCAGATTTCTTCTTGCATTGTACTTTGGTCAAGTCAAACAGAAAGGAGAAGATTGATCAATCAGGATTCAAAGGAATCCATCTATGATCTAGCAGTGTCGGATGCGTTTGATTTGACAAATGTAACGTTTTTGGTTACAATTAAATCATAAATTACGAATAGAATCAAAAAGGAGAGTTTATGATTGAAATCACTTATCTAGATGCAGCTAAGTCAGAACGGAAGATAACTTTCGAGTCTTATGAGGAGTTTGAACTATCCCAGCAAGCCTGCCTGATTGGGGTGGCGGATTATCATCCAGTTAAAAAGTTAGTTTATAATGGCCATGATTTGGACTACCATGGGACTTATGGAGATGTGTACTTTTTCCTGATGAAACAGGATTTGAGCCAATATAACTAAAAAGGAGAACTACAATGGCAAAAGCAATTACAGATGCAACATTTGAACAAGAAACAAAAGATGGTTTGGTCTTGGTAGACTTCTGGGCAACTTGGTGTGGTCCATGTCGCATGCAAGGTCCGATCTTGGACAAATTGTCTGAAGAACTTTCAGAAGATGTCTTGAAAATCGTTAAAATGGACGTTGATGAAAATCCAAACACAGCTCGTTCTTTTGGAATCATGTCTATCCCAACCCTTCTCTTCAAAAAAGACGGCCAAGTGGTGAAACAAGTCGCTGGTGTTCACACTGCGGAACAAATCAAGGCGATTGTTGCGGAATTGAGTTAAAAGCAAAGCACTCCCATTCGAAACGGGGAGTGTTTTTTCATAGAAAAAGCCCTGTTCCTCAAACTGAGGACAGGACTCTTTTTCGTTTCTTATTCTTCTGTTCCAAGGCAGTTTTTAGCAACAAGAGCTGCAAGAACACCACCTACGATTGGGGCAAGGATGAAAATCCATACTTGTTGAAGGGCTGCGCCACCTACCAAGACAGCAGGCGCTAAGCTACGAGCTGGGTTCACTGAAAGTCCAGTGATGTTCAATCCCACAAGGATCATAGCTGTCAAGGACAAACCAATCACCAAACCAGCAATCGCACCATTTCCCTTGCTTTCTGAAGTCACGGTCATGATCACTAAAACAAACAAGAAAGTTGCGATGACTTCAAACAGGAAACCACCAAAGACAGTTACACCGTTTGCCAAGGCATTTTCACCAAGACTAGCAGTTGACAT
>CAUUSJ010000071.1:0-4740 GCA_963547765.1 uncultured Streptococcus sp.
CAGATATGACCATTATGGCCAATCAACAGGCGACAGGTTTCATGGTTCATAAAAAGTAAAAAATTTCTGAGAAAAGTTACAAATTTCTGTAACTTTTTTTGATTCCCTGCGAATAGATAAGTAGGAGGAAAGAATATGTATAATAAAGTCATCATGATCGGGCGCTTGACGGCTACACCAGAGTTACACAAGACAGCAAATGACAAGTCGGTCGCGCGTGCGACAGTGGCGGTGAATCGCCGGTATAAGAGCCAAAATGGTGAGCGTGAGGCGGATTTTGTAAATGTGGTTGTCTGGGGGCGCTTGGCTGAAACCTTGGTAAGTTACGCTAGTAAGGGAAGTCTGATTTCTATGGACGGAGAATTGCGGAGCCGCCGCTATGAAAAGGATGGAACTACTCATTATGTGACAGAAGTTCTTTGCAGTGGTTTTCAGCTTTTAGAAAGCCGAGCTCAGAGAGCACTCCGTGAAAATAATACTGGAGCAGACCTAGCAGATTTGGTGCTGGAAGAGGAGGAACTTCCTTTTTAAAAGTGATTTTTCTGGCCTCGAGTGTTCATGATAAAAGAGAAGAAAGTTAGGAAAGTGTTCCTAACTTTTTTGGTTAAAGGGTAGGTGGAGAAATGAGCAACGGAAGTAGCATCAAGCTTTACAAAATTGTCAGGGAAAAGTGTTTTTATAAAGGGATTTCCATTGTTTTCCTTTCTTAAATTTGGTATAATAAAGGTGAGTCCAGAGGCAGGCTAGAAAGGAAAAAATCGGAAACGAAACAGCCGCTGATGGTCGCTTTGCACATTGTAGTTTGAAATAAGGAGAGGAGGTTTATCATGTCTTTGTCTGCCTTATTTGAAGTATCAATAGCTATCTTGGGTGTAGCCTCTGCTGGTTACCTCATCTATGCCTATTATGAGTTTCTAAAAGATATAGCTCATATGGAGAAAGTACATCATTTTCATCACGGAGGTTGAGACAAAAGTGTCTCGGCCTCGCTTTTTATTAGAAAGAGATCCTTGAGGTTGCAGCTGCTTGCTCAATAGCCATGGATTATCGAGCAACCTCGTGGGGCTGGAACTGTTTATAACTCTAGGAAAGTTTTTAAATCTTAGCTCGGAAACAAGGTTGACAAGCTAAAACTTTGAAAACGCAGTTCTATTCTGCCACCTTACTTTTATTCTAGTCCTCTTGGTTTTCATATTGATTTAAAAATGTTAAAATAGTAGGCAAGAAAGCGGAGAGAATGCATGCCAAAAGAAGAAAATTTAACGGGGAATCAGGTTGTAGCCCTAACAAAAAAATATTTAGCCGCAGAGGATGTGGCTTTTGTTCAAAAAGCGTTGATCTATGCGATGGAATGTCATAGCGGGCAAACTCGTCAGTCGGGAGAGCCCTATATCGTCCATCCGATTCAGGTGGCGGGAATTTTAGCCAAGCTTAAGTTGGATGCTGTTTCAGTAGCCTGTGGTTTTTTGCATGATGTCGTAGAGGATACGGCGGCGACCTTGGACGATCTGGAGCGAGAATTTGGTCATGATGTGCGCGTGATTGTGGATGGTGTGACCAAGCTTGGGAAAGTCAAATACAAATCTCACGAAGAACAGTTGGCGGAAAATCATCGCAAGATGCTCATGGCCATGTCTGAAGACCTTCGAGTGATCTTGGTCAAGCTGGCTGACCGCCTGCATAATATGCGTACTCTGAATCATTTACGGCCAGATAAACAAGAGCGAATCTCGCAGGAAACGATGGAAATCTATGCTCCTCTGGCCCACCGTTTGGGGATTTCCAGTGTCAAATGGGAATTGGAAGACTTGTCTTTCCGCTATCTCAATCCGACGGAGTTTTATAAAATTTCCCACATGATGAAGGAGAAGCGCCGAGAGCGGGAAGCTCTGGTAGAGGAAGTTGTCCACAAGATTGAAACCTACGCGGGTGAACGCAATCTGCATGGGAAGATTTATGGCCGTCCCAAGCATATTTACTCCATCTACCGCAAAATGCAGGACAAGAAGAAGCGGTTTGATGAGATCTATGATCTGATTGCCATTCGTTGCATTTTGAGTACTCACAGTGATGTCTATGCCATGCTGGGCTACATCCATGAGCTTTGGAAACCCATGCCGGGGCGTTTTAAGGATTATATTGCTAATCGCAAGGCCAACGGCTACCAGTCTATCCATACGACCGTTTATGGTCCTAAAGGTCCGATTGAGTTTCAGATTCGAACCAAGGAAATGCACGAAGTCGCAGAATACGGGGTCGCTGCTCACTGGGCCTACAAAAAAGGAATTAAGGGTCAGGTTGACGGCAAGGAATCTGCCATCGGGATGAATTGGATCAAGGAATTGATGGAATTGCAGAATCAGTCTGGTGATGCTAAGGAATTTGTTGATTCGGTTAAGGAAAGCTACCTGGCTGAGGAAATCTACGTCTTCACACCGGATGGAGCAGTTCGTTCTCTGCCTAAGGACTCAGGACCCATTGATTTTGCCTATGAGATCCATACTAAGGTTGGGGAGAAGGCGACAGGAGCCAAGGTTAATGGCCGCATGGTGCCGCTCAATACCAAGCTGAAGACTGGGGATCAGGTGGAAATCATCACCAATGCCAATTCCTTTGGACCTAGTCGTGACTGGCTTAATCTTGTCAAGACCAGCAAGGCTAGAAATAAAATCCGTCAGTTCTTTAAAAATCAAGACAAGGAGCTGTCTATTTCTAAGGGGCGAGAGCTCTTGCAGGCTCAATTTCAGGAGAATGGTTATGTAGCCAATAAGTACATGGACAAGAAGCACATGGAAGATGTGCTCCAAAAGACCAGCTATAAGACTGAAGAAGCGCTTTTTGCGGCAATTGGTTTCGGTGAGATCGGTGCCATTAGTATTTTCAACCGCTTGACGGAAAAAGAGCGCCGTGAGGAAGAGCGGGCCAAGGCTAAAGCAGAGGCGGAGGAATTGGTCAAGGGTGGTGAAGTCAAGGTCGAAAATAAAAAAGACACCCTTAAAGTCAAGCACGAAGGTGGTGTGGTCATTCAGGGGGCGTCTGGTCTCCTCATTCGGATTGCCAAGTGCTGTAATCCTGTGCCTGGTGACGATATTGTTGGTTACATTACCAAAGGACGCGGCGTAGCTATTCACCGGCAAGATTGTATGAATCTCAAGGCTCAGGAAAATTACGAACAGCGCTTGCTTGATGTGGAATGGGAAGAAAATAATTCGACTAAAGAGTACACAGCCCACATTGACATTTATGGTCTCAACCGGTCTGGTCTTCTCAACGATGTGCTACAGGTTTTATCCAACACTACCAAAAATATCTCAACGGTTAATGCCCAGCCAACTAAGGATATGAAATTTGCTAATATCCATGTTTCTTTTGGCATTGCTAATCTGTCCATGCTGACGACGGTGGTGGACAAGATCAAGAGCGTGCCAGAGGTGTATTCGGTCAAACGGACCAATGGTTAAGTTGGAGCTTGTCAGAGTGGATGTTAGTCAGAAAATAAAGGAAAAAATATGAAAATCGTCATTCAGCGCGTCAAACGTGCTCAAGTTAGTATCGCCCAGCAGCTGCACAGCAGCATTGAACAAGGTCTTCTGCTCTTAGTAGGCGTCGGGCCTGAGGATAGTCAGGAAGATATGGACTATGCAGTCAGGAAAATTGTCAATATGCGGATTTTTTCCGATGCTGAGGATAAGATGAATCTTTCTGTTCAAGATATCGGAGGGGAGATTCTTTCCATTTCCCAATTTACGCTCCATGCAGATACCAAAAAGGGCAATCGGCCAGCCTTTACAGGAGCAGCCAAGCCGGATATGGCTAGTCCCTTCTATGACAAGTTTAACCAGCTATTAGCTGAGCAAGTGCCAGTCAAGACGGGCGTGTTCGGAGCAGATATGCAGGTGGAATTGGTAAATGATGGACCAGTGACCATTCTGCTAGACACTAAAAATCGATGAAAGAATTGCGCGCCTTCTAAAGGTCAGTAGTTTAAGGCTAGGCAAAAGATAGCTTGCTTCTTTCCTAGAGACAAGGAACATTTCATAGGCTTCATAAGTAACTTTTAATGACCCGTGCTGGTTTCCTTAGAAGTTCTTATGAGGCTTTTTGTGTGGCTTAAAAAAGATATTATTCTAGTAGGCGGCTTTGGAGTTGATAAAGCGGAATGGCAGACATGGGTTGCTCCTTGTCAGATGCGACAGATGTCTAGGGCTTATTGGAAAAGGGCTTTACGACTTATGGTATAATGATATATAAGTTTGAGGAGTCTCTTGATTTTTTCAGACTGATTTTCATAAAAAGAATAGGAAATAAGTATGCTCTCGATTCTTGCTTTATATATCACCCTGATGCCGGTGATTCTGGCTGGGATTCTGAATATGATCTTTTGCAAGTCTTCACTGCTAGGGGCGGCATACCGACCCATGGATGCCGGGCTGATTTTAAAGGATGGGAAGAGACTTTTTGGGGCTAACAAGACCTGGAAAGGTTTCTTTGGCATGATTGTCTGGGGAGCTTTGGCTCAGATACTTTGGGGCTTGCTCTTGAAGAGTATTCCTAGTCTAGAGAAGCTGCACTTGGTCTATGCCTTCTACGAAAATACCGTGCTATTTAATCTGCTGCTTGGAGCTCTTTTGGGGCTAGCCTATGTTTTGTTTGAACTGCCCAATAGCTTTATCAAGCGCCGTTTAGAAATCAGAGAGGGCAAGACGGCGGAGAATGGCTGGAAATGGACCTTTATCTGGA
>CAUUSJ010000072.1:0-4156 GCA_963547765.1 uncultured Streptococcus sp.
TTTTCAACAAAAATACGTTTATCCATCAATTCTTATTCCTTTATTTCAGCTCTTGCAATATTCCCAAACAGCCTTTAGGTTGTTATTTCAATTCCTGCAACTTTTCCCAAACAACTTCGTAAACATCTGTTAATTCACCTAAGCCACGACGGAAAACATCCTTGTCCATGTGGTTGCCATCCGCATCCCACAAGCGGCAGTTGTCTGGTGAAAATTCGTCTGCCAAGATAATCTTGCCATCCTTGTCAAAACCGAACTCTAGCTTAAAGTCAATCAATTTGAGGCCAATCTCAGCAAACCATACCTTCAAAAGTTCATTGATACGACGCGTTTCTTCCTTCAAGTAAGCAATCTGCTGATCATCAGCAATTTTAAGGAATTTCACATGCTCATCATTGATAAAAGGATCATCCAAATCATCATTTTTATAGTAAAATTCGACAATCGGAGTCTCAAATGCGATGCCTTCTTCCACACCAAAGCGTTTTGAAAAGGAACCAGCTGTGTAGTTGCGGAGCACAACTTCCAAAGGAATAATGTCAACTTTTTTATTGAGCTGATCTGTATCTGAGACTTTCTCGATAAAATGCGTTGCTACACCGGCAGCATTCAACTTTTCAAAGATAAAGGCTGAAATCTGATTATTTAACACTCCCTTGCCCGCAATCTGCTCCTTCTTGACACCGTTAAAAGCAGTCGCCTGATCCTTGTAGCGGGACAAAATCACCTGCTCATCTTCTGTCGCAAAAATATCCTTTGCTTTTCCCGAATATAACAACTTGTTTGACATTTTATTATTCGCCTTTCGTGCTTTTATGCTTTAAGTTTATCACTTTTAAATATATTTTACAAGTATTCCCCGTACATTGCAGGCTAAAAAACATGAAAAAGATTGGAAATACAACAGTTAAAAACTGAAAATATCTTGTTTCCATACAAAAACAGGACTTTTTCAAGTCCTGTTCTAGAATTCATTAATATAAGTCCAAATAATTATCAATTTCCCATTGGGAAACGAAGGTCGCATAACTAGCCCATTCAATACGCTTGGCTTCAACAAAGCTAGTATAGATATGGTTGCCCAAAGCTGCCTTGACTACCTCATCTTCAGTTAAAGCCTTAAGGGCATTGTGGAGGGTAGATGGCAGGTCAGTAATACCAGCTTCCTTGCGCTCCTCAGCTGTCATCACATAGATATTTTCCTCGATTGGAGCTGGCGCTTCGATTTTATTTTCCACTCCATGCAGTCCCACTTCTAGGAGCACTGCCATAGCAATATAAGGATTAGCCATCGGGTCTACTGAACGCAACTCCAAGCGAGTTCCCATACCACGTGATGCTGGTACTCGAACCAAAGGTGAGCGATTTTGCCCAGCCCAAGCGATGTAAACCGGTGCTTCAAAACCAGGCACCAAACGTTTATAAGAGTTGACCGTCGGATTCATGATAGCTGTATAGTTATAGGCATGCTTAATCAAACCACCCAAGAAATAGTAGGCTGTCTCAGACAACTGCATTCCTTTTGGATCCTCTGGGTCATAAAATGCATTATTTCCATCTTGGTCAAAGAGGGACATATTGCAGTGCATACCAGAACCAGCAATACCAAACTTGGGCTTAGCCATGAAAGTCGCGTAGAGACCGTGCTTACGAGCGATGGTTTTTACCACCAACTTGAAAATCTGAATCTTATCACAAGCGCGAAGCACTTCATCATACTTAAAGTCAATCTCGTGCTGACCGACTGCCACCTCATGGTGACTAGCTTCCACTTCAAATCCCATCTTAGTCAAAACATTGACAATTTCCCGACGGGTATTATCCGCCAAATCTGTCGGCGCCAAGTCAAAGTAGCCACCCTTATCATTCACTTCCAGTGTCGGATCACCATTTTCATCCAATTTGAAAAGGAAAAATTCTGGCTCAGGACCAAGATTAAAAGACTTGAAGCCCAGTGCTTCCATATGTTTGAGAGCTCGCTTAAGGTTACTACGAGGATCTCCTGCAAAGGGAACATGTTCTGTCGTATAAACATCACAGATCAAGCCTGCTACACTGCCATTTTCATCTCCCCAAGGAAAAACTGTCCAAGTATCCAAATCAGGATATAGATACATATCAGATTCATTGATCCGAACAAATCCCTCGATAGACGAACCGTCAAACATAGCCTTATTTGATAAGACTTTTTCAAGCTGCTCATCCGTTGCTGGAATTTCAACGTTTTTCATGGTTCCCAAAATATCAGAGAACATCAGACGGATGAAAGTGACGTTTTTTTCTTTTACTTCGCGACGAATATCAGCTGCTGTAATGGGCATGGGTAACTCCTTATAGTTTTAAAAAATAGTTTATGGTCGACGCATGTGACCAAAGGTTGGCAGAGAAGAGCCAAAACGACCTTGCTGTAAAATATCATTGTGGAGAGCCCGACGGACTTCCTTTTCGCTAATCGTTTTGTGGGATTTAGCTTCACGCTCAGCATATTTCTTTTTGATAGCAGCGATATTATAACCTTCAGAAATATAATCCTTAATTTCCAAAAGTCGATCCATATCATTCAGGGAATACATTCGGCGATTGCCCTCATTCCGAAGGGGAGTGATGAGGTTTTGCTCCTCATAATATCGAATCTGACGGGCAGATAAGTCCGTCAACTTCATAACGCTACCTATGGGAAAGACTGCCATATTTCGGCGAAACTCTTTTTCCTTCATTTTTTTCCTCTCTATGCACTATTATAACTAATTTTTTTTGTATGTCAACAATCAATGTGAGATTTTCTCACACATTTTAATTTATAGACTTAAAGAAATTCTTAATTCTATCCACATCCGAATTTACCACTATTGCAACAAAGACACCCATAAAGGTTTCAAAAACTCTAGCAAAAACGTATAAAATAGTATCTTCCGGACTAATGGAGAGAGTGATAATCAGCATAGCTGAAACACCACCAATCACCCCAGCCTTATTGTTCATAGCAACATTGGTCATGATCGTCAGCATCGTACAGATTGGCACAAATACCAAAGTCACCCAAAATTGGCCGTTCAATAAATTTCCCAACAGATAGAATAGCAAAGCATAAAAGCCCCCGACACTATTTCCTAAAATACGAGAAGTTCCGAAATGAACACTTTTATCAAAATCTTCTCGCAGGCTAAACACCGCTGTCAAAGCCCCAATTTGGAGCCCCTTCCAGCCAAACATACCAAAAATGAGTAGGACAATAAAGACTGCTATCCCTGTTTTCATCGTCCTCATGCCTAAGCGAAACTTTGATTTATCAAATTTGTACTTACTAAAATAGCTCATGCCTTTTCCCTTTTAAAAGTAAACTATCTCTATTCTAACATATTTTTCAACAAAAAGGCTCTGTCCATCGAGTTTATTGTTTGTATCCTACAAGAATGCATAGCCAGCTTCTACTGTATTTCTAACTATATTTCCCATTATTGATTACTCATTAGGAAAATAGAAGCCAAAAGCCCATTTCCTCAGACACCTACGTGGACAAAAGAAAAAGAGTTGGTTTCCCAACTCTTTCCGTTTCAAAGATTATTTTTCAGTCAATGCTGCAAGCCCTGGAAGAACTTTACCTTCAAGGAGTTCCATTGATGCTCCACCACCGCGTCACAAATACCTCCACTAACACAAAAAGGTGACATAGCCACCTTTTTGTTAACGTTTCAGTTTTGTTCCTTTTTCTACAAAATCAGGATTTTGTAGAGACTAACGGGCTGAAATTATTTTTCTGTCAAGGCCGCAAGTCCTGGCAATACTTTACCTTCAAGAAGTTCCATTGATGCTCCACCACCAGTAGAGATCCATGAGAATTTGTCTGCGCGACCAAGGTTGATAGCTGCGGCAGCTGAGTCACCACCACCGATAATTGATTTCACGCCTGGTTGTTTCACGATAGCATCCATCACACCGATTGTACCAGCTTGGAAGTCTGGGTTTTCAAACACACCCATAGGTCCGTTCCAAACAACTGTTTTGGCACCAGTCAAGGCTTCGTCAAATTTAGCGATAGATTTAGGACCGATATCCAAACCAAGGAAGCCTGGATCTACTGCTTCACCTTCCGTGTCTTTCACTTCAGTGTAGTCAGCAAATGCGTTTGCTTCTTTTGAGTCAACTGGCAAGATCA
>CAUUSJ010000073.1:0-4152 GCA_963547765.1 uncultured Streptococcus sp.
TACCTTGATCCAACGTTAGCGCACCCTTACTAGGGATATTGGATGTAAACACTAAAATTGCTGACAATGCAATCACAGTCACTGCTAGGATTTCTAGATTCTGACGGGTCAGATAGATTTTATATTTATCGTAAAATTCTTTTATTTTATCCATTTTTCATCCATTTAAGCGTTCTAGCCACTTGTGGCAACCAGCCAAAATCAGGTCATAAGTCTCATCGAAATCACCCGTGTACCAAGGATCCGGAACACCGATATCGGCAAACTGGTAGATTTTATCCTGAAAATCCGCTGGCGCCATTTTCTTCAAATCTCGAATATTGGCTTCATCCATGCCGATGATATAATCAAATTCTGCAAAATCTTGCGCTGAAATCTGCTGAGAACTTTTTCCTTTGTCATAAGAAATCGCATGTTTCTTAAAAATAGCCTGAGTCCCCTGATGTATAGGGTTGCCATGCTCCCAGCTAGACGTCGCACGACTCTCAATATGTAGATCATCGGTCAGACTTTTCATAACAAACTCTGCCATCGGACTGCGGCAGATATTTCCTAAACAAACAAATACAATTTTCTTCATAGATCTATTATACCAGAATAAAAAGAAAACTGCGGAGCTTTCTTGATTATTCTGTGACAGCGGAAGCGGACTCTGAAAAACCGCTAATTATACCGTTAGCTTTTGTGTCTGAGTTTCAGAGTACAGATCATTTAGGCAGTAACCCACTCAATCTAGCTTGCACCAGATTCAACTTTACTTTTCTTCAGAAAGAGTTTCAAAACTTAATTGTGGCCATTTAGCCTGCCAGTTTTTCTTGCGAAGTCTTTCCATATAAAGCTTCTTTCGCTCCGCATCCGCCAAAAAATGTGGTGTTGGCCGCACCTGAAATGCTCGAATATCTGCCAAACCATAGGGAGCAAAGAGCTCTAGCTTGTCATCTTCCAGCAATTGCAGACCAATAGCCGTACAACACTCAGGATACTTGCTCATGGCATCTTTCGAGCTAGTATAAGGCTGGGTGTTGGGGCTATGAATATGCATATAAACTTGATTTTTCAGCTCCCAAGAATAAGCGGGAAAAGCTTTTCTCAGCTCCATCTCCAGCTGCAAAGTTTTCTCATAGGACACAGTTGGATCAAAGAATATGACATCCACATCCGTTTCAGCATCAAAGCCCGGCTTGCTAGACAAGATATTCCAGATAAAATTTCTGACACTGCCCGCAGCCAGCCAAGAGTCCTCGAGCCGCAGACTGCGGATAATCTCCAAAATCTCTCGGATAGCCTGATCCTGACCCAATTTCTCTAAAATCTCCTGATCGGTCATCATTCCTTCATATACTCATATCCTAGATGCTCATAGGCTTTACGAGTCGCCACGCGCCCAGTCCGAGTCCGCATGACAAAGCCTTTCTGAATCAGGTAAGGCTCATACATATCCTCCACCGTTTCGCGCTCCTCGGCAATATTGACCGAGAGGGTTCCAAGCCCTACCGGACCGCCACCGTAGACCTCAATCATGGTTCGTAGGATTTTCTGATCCACATAGTCCAGCCCCTCTCGGTCCACGTCCAGCATAGATAAGGCCTTGTCTGTGATCTGAGCATCGACCAGCCCATCCCCCATAATCTGAGCGTAGTCCCGCACCCGCTTGAGCAGACGATTGGCAATCCGCGGCGTACCGCGGCTACGCAGAGCCAGCTCCCGAGCAGCCTCGTGGGTAATATCCATCTCAAAAATCTCTGCCGTCCGCTCAACGATTTCCGTCAGGTCGCTGGCTTCATAATACTCCATGTGACCAGTAATCCCAAAGCGAGCCCGCAGAGGATTGGACAGCATGCCTGCCCGAGTGGTCGCACCAATCAGAGTGAAAGGCGGCAATTCCAGATGGACGCTGCGACTGGTCTCACCAGTCCCAATCATAATGTCAATGTAAAAGTCCTCCATAGCGCTGTAGAGCACTTCCTCTACTGCCATAGGCAAACGGTGAATTTCATCGATAAAAAGGACATCACCTGGCTCCAAATCATTGAGAATGGCCACCAAATCACCAGCCTTTTCAATGACCGGACCAGAAGTCTGTTTGATATTCACACCGAGTTCGTTGGCGATGACAAAGGCCATGGTCGTCTTTCCTAGACCCGGAGGGCCAAAAAGCAAGGCATGATCCAAGGCCTCATCCCGCAATTTAGCCGCTTCGATAAAAATCTTCAGCTGGTCCTTGACCTTATCCTGACCAATATATTCTCGTAAATACTGAGGACGGAGGGTACGTTCTACCAGCTCCTCATCCCCCATTAATTCATTATCTAAAATTCTACTCATAGGACTATTATAGCAAAAAATAGGGCAGAGGAAGCAATCCGACCCGATTCTGAGCACAAAAAAAGCCACCGAATTTGGTGGCTCTTATGGGAGATTATTATGAAAAAGTTTTAGGATTTCTATCAAATAAAGTTAGGAGGTCTTCATTTGATGGTATTAGTATAACTTCCTTATCTTAAAATTTGCTTAAAGAAAAAATATTTTTTAAAAATAAAATACTTTTAGATATCTTAGTAAGATGATACAAACTAATATGAATTGTTCAGTCTGATTAAAATAGCCGCTATTTCATTGACTGTCTCAAAAACTCATGATACAATGAAAAAAATCGAAAAGGAGATTTTAGATATGAACAACCTTAAAAAGAAAACTTATCGGAATACACCAGCCTTTATGTTTATGGCTTGGGGCTCATTCGCCTTCTTTGTAACTCTTGTTCTCGTCGGCCTCTATACTTTGAAAGAACCTTTGATGGTTAAAGGATACTATCTCATGGGTTCTGTCGGACTGATTTCTTCTTCATTTACTCTTGCTAAAGTCATCCGTGATAACCAAGAAGACGAAGAACGTTACAATCAAATTTTCCAACCACAAGACTTAGATAACCAATAAAATAAATAGTAAAAACGGCAGAGGGGGATTCTGCCGTTTTCTTGTATCTGAGGCTAATATCGCCAGGTGAGATACACTTCAAATGAAGCAAGTTTGCTGTTTATTTCACTCCTGCAAAATAAACAGTGGTGCTGGTGAATAGGCTTCCTGCCTTGAGAATGACCTGATCTTTCAAGTCACTATGAATCGCATCAGGCAAGGCTTGTGCTTCCAGCGCTATACCATTATGCTGAATCATTGGCTGTCCATTGATGATAACTGACTCATCAACAAAATTAGCCGAATAAGTCACGACACAAGGAGCATCCGTACGGAAAGTCAGATAGCGTCCTGAGGCCGCATCATAAAGACATCCTGCCTCTTCCTGCTCTTTATCTAAGGCAAAAGGATGATCCAGCCCTGATACGATCTGAATTTGCTCGTCTTGGTCAGCAAAAATTTCTTTCAGCACCAGACCTTTTTGTAGGCCTTTGACAAAGCCGCGATTCGCATCCACTTCTTTTGCTGGCACGCCGTCAGGAGCAATCGGATACACCCCTTTGGTATGTAGCTGGAGGACATGCTGATCAATCGGCTGACTAAAATTACCTGACAGATTGAAATAGCTGTGGTTGGTCGGATTAACCAGACTATCCTGATCTGTCTGGACTTGATAGGAAATCTCAATCTCCCCTTTTTCCGATAAGGAATAGGAAATCCAGATTTTCAAATTTCCAGGAAAACCGCCCGTCCCGTCTGGACGCTCTGTGTAAAATGTGACGCCCTCGTTTGTGACTTCCTCTGTCTGGAAAATCACACTGTCCCAGCCAGTAGAGCCACTGTGGTTGCAATTCTGGCCATTATTGACTTCCAGCTGGTAGGACTGCCCATTCAGCTCAAAGCTAGCCTTCGCAATCCGCCCCGCAACTGGTCCCACGCTGGCACCATGCTTGGGACTATTGCCAACATAATCCTCAAAACGCTCAAAGCCTAGAATAATATTGGCAAAATCACCATTTTTATCCGGCGTCCGATATCCCAAAATCGTTGCGCCATAGTTCATGACCTTGAAGCGATAGCCTAGCTTATTTTCAAAGGTGTAGGCTAAGACATCCTGTCCTTTAAAAGTACCAAAAATAGATTCTTGATAAGATTTCATATAATCTCCCTCTGTCTCGAGTCTAGGACAAAAGTCCTAGCCTCTCAATTGTCTTTGGATTGTCGAGCAAGACGCAG
>CAUUSJ010000074.1:0-4102 GCA_963547765.1 uncultured Streptococcus sp.
GAGGTTCAGACCTTTCGCAATCGCAACGAGCTCTATAAAACCTGGCAAATCAGGACGGGGGCTTTGGCTAGTCTGATTAGTCCTCTGACCTTTCTTACGGTTAATGGTACCCTAATTGCTGTGATTTGGCAGGGGAATACCTTTATCGGCAAGGGCTTACTGACTCAAGGGATGCTAGTGGCCTTGGTTAATTATTTATTGCAAATTTTGGTGGAATTGCTCAAGCTGGCTATGCTGATCAACTCACTCAATCAAAGCTATATCAGTGCAGGTCGTATCAGTCAGGTCTTCGATCAAGCAGAAGAAGATGTCCTACAGGAATTAGTGCAGGAAACGGCTCTGCCAGATCAAGCCATTAAAGTCCAGCAGGTCAGCTTTTCCTATCCAAATGCAGCTAGTCCAGCCTTGACTGGTCTGACTTTTGATTTGAAAAGAGGTCAGACTTTGGGAGTTATTGGCGGGACAGGTTCAGGTAAGTCTACTCTAGTCCAGCTACTAGCTCACCTCTATCCTGTGGCTGCTGGTCAGTTGACCATCTTTTCCCAAGGACGCAGTCCTAAAAATCTCAGAGAATGGCGGTCTTGGATTAGTCTGGTGCCTCAGAAGGCGGAGCTTTTTCAAGGAACTGTTCGCTCCAATCTGACTTTAGGATTGTCAATCAAGCCAACAGACGAAGATTTGTGGCAGGCTTTAGAGATTGCTCAGGCGGCAGACTTTGTCTCTCAGAAGGAAGGTGGCTTGGATGCGACTGTAGAGGCCTTTGGTCGGAATTTTTCTGGCGGTCAGCGTCAGCGTTTAACCATTGCAAGAGCTGTCTTGCGGAGGGCGCCTTTCTTGGTTTTAGATGACGCAACCTCTGCTCTGGACTATCTGACAGAGGCCAGACTCCTGCAGGCTATTAAGAATGAATTGACAGAGACCAGTCTGGTCTTGATCTCTCAGCGGACCAATAGCTTGCGCTCAGCGGATCAAATTTTAGTACTGGATAAGGGAGAACAGGTGGCTCTTGGTCGCCATGAGGAACTCTTAGTCAGCTCTGCCATTTACCGAGAAATCCATCACTCACAGCATAGTCAAGGAGAGGAGGGCAAGCATGAAGCATAAGACATCACCTAGCAGCTTGAGGCGTTTGACTCGAGATTTGTTGCAGGCGCGCTGGTTCTTTCTCCTAGCTAGTCTGGGAACGGTGGCTCAAGTGGCTCTGACTGTTCTTCTCCCAGTTTTAATTGGAAATGCGGTCGATAGCGTTCTTCTTCCTCAAGCGGAGCAGCATTTGATGCCGATTTTGGGTCAGATGTTGTTGGTTATTTTAGCTAATACGCTGATTCAGTGGCTCAATCCCTTGCTCTATAATCAGCTGGTCTATCGCTATAGCCAGCAACTCCGACAAGGTGTCATCAAGAAAGTTCATTATCTACCTTTAGCTTATCTGGACCGGCAGGGAACTGGCGACTTGGTTAGTCGGGTGACGACCGATTTGGAACAGCTCAGCAATGGCTTACTTATGGTTTTCAATCAATTTTTTGTGGGTTTGCTGACAATTTTAGTGACTATCATTAGCATGGCCAGATTGGACTTTTTCCTCCTGCTTTTGGTCTTGCTTTTGACTCCCCTTTCTCTCTTCTTAGCTCGCTTTATTGCCAGAAAGAGTTTTAGCTTTTTCCAACGTCAGACGCAGGCGAGAGGAGCGCAGACCCAGCTGATTGAGGAAAGTCTGACCCAGGAAAGTCTGATTCAGGCATTTAATGCTCAGGAGCAATTTGATACAGTTTTTACTCGCAGCAACCAAACCTATGCAGATTATTCGCAGGCGGCTATTTTCTATTCTTCGACAGTCAATCCTTCGACTCGTTTTATCAATGCCCTGATCTATGCTTTGATTGTGGGCTTTGGGGCTGTCCGAATCATTCAGGGAACAGGCTTTACGGTTGGGCAGCTGGTAACCTTTCTCAACTACGTCAACCAGTACACCAAGCCATTCAACGATATATCGTCAGTCATGTCAGAATTGCAGAGCGCTTTAGCTTGTGCAGAGCGGATTTACAGCATTTTGGACCAAGAAGAAATAGCAGAGTCAGGTCAGGAAATTCTTCAGTCTGAAGATGTCAAAGGACAGATTAGCTTTGAGCATGTGGCTTTTGGCTATGAGCCTGGCAAAGAGCTGATTCAGGATTTGAATATAAGGATTCCAGCAGCTAGCAAGGTCGCCATTGTCGGGCCAACTGGTGCTGGCAAGTCAACCCTGATTAATCTCCTCATGCGCTTTTACAATGTTGATAGTGGTCTTATTTCGCTAGACGGTACTCCCATAACGCATTACACCAGAGCCTCTTATCGTCAGCAGTTCGGTATGGTACTGCAAGAGACTTGGCTCAAGACGGCGACTATACACGACAACATAGCTTTTGGCCGGCCAGATGCTAGCCGAGAAGAAGTCATTGCAGCTGCCAAGGCGGCCAATGCTCATTTCTTTATCCAGCAACTGCCTCAGGGGTATGACACCTACCTAGCGGATGCAGGGGACTCCTTGTCTCAAGGTCAGCGGCAGCTCTTGACCATTGCTCGTGTCTTCCTCGCTGTTCCTAAAATCCTAATCTTGGATGAGGCGACTTCCTCTATCGATACCCGGACAGAAGTCTTGATTCAGGAGGCTTTCAGCAAGCTCATGGTGGGGCGTACTAGCTTTATCATCGCCCACCGCCTGTCTACTATTCAAAATGCTGACATCATTCTCGTCATGGTAGACGGTGATATCGTCGAACATGGGAATCATCAGGAGCTCATGGATGCCAGAGGTGTTTATTACCAAATGCAGACGGCGCAGGAGTAGAAAGGGAGCTTTATTAAAGTTCACAGATTGATGCTAAACAAAACAAAAAGAGTTGGAAATTCCAACTCTTTTTGCTTATAATTCAACTTCTTCGAACCCTGTCTCCGTCAGTTTATAAATCTTCTGGCAGACTTCTTTGAGAAAGATCCGATCGTGGGAGACAGCGATAATGGCGCCAGGATAGGTCCCCAATAGCTGGCGAACCTGAGGCTGAGAGGTGGGAGAGAAGTTGCGGGTTGGCTCGTCCAGCAGGAGGACATTGGGGCGGTCTAGGACTAGTTTGAGCAGGAGTAGCTTGGCTTTTTGACCGCCGGAAAGCTGCCCAATCGGGTGGCGGGCCTCGTCGCGCGTGAACTGGAGACTGGCTAGATGCGTCAGGATTTTCTCCTCCTGGGACTTGTCGCCAGAGGGAGCCAGAAAATCCAAAGGGCTGCTCTCATCAGCCAGCAAGTCACCATAATGCTGGGGCATGTAGCCTACTCGCATGTCTGTCCGCTCACGCAGGATCTTCCATATTTCCTTAAGCAGAGAAGACTTGCCTACACCATTAGCACCAATCAGCCCGATTTTTTCCTGGCTGCAGACTTCCAGAGTCAGGTTCTCCGCCAGTTGTCGTTCGTTTGTTTCCAGTTTCATTCCTTCTAATTTCAGGATTCTTTTGGTCAATGGCAGAGCTTCTATGTCTGAGAAGTGAAGGCTGATGGCATCTTCCTGTGTCGGAATTTCGGTCATTTCAGCACCTGCCTTTTCAAATCGTTTGCCCTGTGAGAGGACGTTTTTCATCTTCTTAGCCACCAGTCGACCTGCAGTAGCGTCATGGGTGTTTCGTAAAGTATGCTCCACACTCTGCTTAACCCGTCGATGTTTCTCCATGGTCTTGGCGTGTTCTTCCCGCTCTTTCCGTGCTAGTTGTCCCTGTTTTTCAAAGGCTTCCTGACGCTGATGGCGGTAATTTTCATAGTCCAGACTCTTGACGCTGGTTCTAGCCTCCTGCTTCTTTTTGATTCGCTCCAGATGAACAATCTTGGTCGCAGCTTGAGCGAGAAAGTGCTCGTCGTGAGAGACGAAAAGGACCGTTCTCTGGCTGTGGCTGATAAAGTTTTCCAGCCATGTCAGAGTTTCGAGATCAAGGTCATTAGAGGGCTCATCAAGAAAGAGAATGTCCCAATCGCTGGCTAGTTTCTTGATAAGCTGGACTTTAAGCTTTTCTCCTCCAGATAGGCTAGAGAGCTGCTGCTGACTGGCAAAACGCTGGCTGTCAAAGTTGAGCTC
>CAUUSJ010000075.1:0-4072 GCA_963547765.1 uncultured Streptococcus sp.
AACCCGAAGGAGCGGATTTACAGTCCGCCGCGTTTAGCCTCTTCGCTATCTCTCCGACAATCAACGCTATCTATTATAACATTGATACAATGAAAATGCAAGCCCTATTTGCTTAAATTATAGGTTTCAATCAAAGTTTTCACGGCTCTTTCAAGTTTTTTATAAAAACTTTCAGCATTTCCATTTTTGATGATTGCAAACTGGCCATCTAGTTCGGCAATCTCTCCGATAACCTTCTTGCCAATAGCAAGACTATAACCGTCAAATTGGTCTGCTCCGACCTTCACTTTGCTGTCTGTGATTTGAATTTCAATTTTTTTATCTTTTTTACTCATAACTTACCTCTTTCAAATTTCTATTGTACACGAAAATAGCTGAGTGCGCAAGCTATCTTAGGCTAGAATCACAGAAAAAAACTGCCCAATCAAGGACAGTTTTTAGATTATACTTTTACAATCCAACCTTCTGGCGCTTCAACATCGCCGAATTGGATACCAGTTAATTCGTCATATAGCTTGCGAGTGACTGGACCGACTTCTGTCTCGCTATAAAAGACATGGAAATCATTGCCGTGCTGGATACCACCGATAGGAGAGATGACTGCAGCTGTTCCACAAGCGCCAGCTTCAGTGAATTTACCCAAGTCTGCCAGTGGAACATCTCCCTCAATCGGCTTGAGTCCTAGTCTGTGCTCCGCCAGATAAAGCAAAGAGTACTTGGTAATAGATGGCAAGATTGAGGGACTGAGTGGCGTTACAAACTCATTATCCTTGGTAATACCAAAGAAGTTGGCAGAACCTACTTCTTCAATCTTGGTATGGGTTGCTGGATCCAGATAAATCACATCTGAAAAATGCTTATCCTTGGCAATCTTTCCTGGTAATAAGCTAGCAGCATAATTGCCTCCCACTTTTGCTGCACCTGTTCCGTGCGGTGCCGCGCGATCATAGTCATCTGACACAATGAAGTTAGTCGGAGTCAGACCGCCTTTGAAGTAATTACCAACAGGCATTACAAAGATCGTAAAAATATATTCTTCAGCTGGTTTTACGCCGATAATATCGCCGACTCCAATCAAGAGAGGTCGAATATAAAGGGTTCCGCCTGTTCCATAAGGTGGAACATATTCTTCATTAGCTCGGACAACCTGCTTGACTGCTTCTACAAACATTTCTGTAGGAACTTGCGGCATAAGCAAGCGGTCAGCTGTTCGCTGTAAACGCTCCGCATTTTTATCCGGACGGAAAAGCTGAATACTGCCATCCTTAGTTCGATAAGCCTTCAGACCCTCAAAAGCCTGCTGACCGTAGTGAAGGCTGGGAGACGACTCAGAGATATGGAGCGTAGCGTCCTCCGTTAACGTTCCTTCTTCCCACTGGCCATTGCGATAGTATGCTATGTAGCGATAAGGCAGTTTCATATATGAGAATCCTAGATTTTCCCAGTCAAGATTTACAGTCATGGTCTTTCTCCTCTTCTTCCAAACTTCATTTTTAGATACTCCCTATTTTACACCTTTTTAAGATATTTTCAAGTATTATTTTCAATTTTCAGAAAATTTTGTTATTCAATCTTCTGTGCCACTATCAAACTTTTAGAAATTGAAAAAAACCAGCTCCTGCGAACTGGTTTGATGATTATTTGATGTAAGCTGAGAAGACTTCTTTGTCTGAAATAGTATCAGAAATGAAGCTGCCGTTGCTAGTTCTCTCAGACAAGCTGAGGTCGGCCAGATTGATTTCATAGGCCGTTCCTTTATTAGAAAGCACCTGCAAAATCTGCTCTTCACTAGCTTCTGCTTCAGTAGTAAAGAGGTCGAAGTCCACTGCTTCGCCATAGACTGGTCCAGCTGCAAAGACACGATGGGGCTTGGTCTTAAGCTCTCTCAGAACTTGGAGACCACGATTTGCCCGACTAGTAACAGGAATATCTGCGACCGCCATACGCTTGAGCGAACCGCGCTGAGTCAGGATGTAAAGCGAGTCAGTATTGGCAATAAAGGCTGCCGCTAGGACATCGTCTTTCTTGAGATTGATAGCTTTAACCCCAGCTGCCTTAGCTCCGATCACAGGAACTTCCTCAATATTGAATCGAAGGGCGTAGCCATTCCTAGTCACGAGCATAACATCATCCAGCTTAATCGGCGCCAGAGCAATGACCTGGTCGTCTTCATTTTTCAGCTTGGCAAACTTAAGCGACTTGGACTTGTAGGTCCGCCAAGGACTGAACTCCTTGCGCTCCACTCTCTTGATTTGTCCCAGTTTGGTCGCTGCAAAGTAAGTGCCTTCCTCAAAGCTGTCCAGCAATTCTGTATAGATAACCTCTTCCTTGGTATCAAAGTTGCTGATGGTCTGGCTAAGGTGTTCTCCGATTTCTTTCCAGCGGATGTCTGACAGCTCATGAACAGGCCGGTAAATAACATTTCCCAGACTGGTGAAAATCAGCAAATGCTGAGTCGTCTTGGCCGGGCTGACGAAAATCAGTCGGTCATCGTCACGCTTGCCCATCTCCTCTAGGGTTGAAGCAGAGAAAGAACGCGGACTAGTCCGCTTGATATAGCCAGAACGTGTCACGCTGACATAGGTCTCTTCCTCAACAATCAGACTAGCTGTATCAATCTCGATGGCGTTTGCTGTATCCTGCAGCTCGCTGAGACGCGGATTTCCAAACTTCTTCTTAACCTCGCGGAGCTCCCGCTTCATGAGGTTATACATAGTTCGCTCATCGCCGATAATGGCTGCTAGCATGGCAATCTTCTCGCGCAGCTCTGCTTCTTCCTCTTCCAGAACCACTACGTCTGTATTGGTCAAACGATAGAGTTGGAGAGTGACGATAGCCTCAGCCTGCTCCTCAGTGAAATCATAGCTGACTTTAAGATTTTCCTTGGCGTCTGCTTTGTTTTCGGAAGCACGAATCAAGGCAATCACCTCGTCCAAGATGGAAATAACCCGAATCAGTCCTTCCACGATATGCAGCCGTTTCTCAGCCTTGGCCTTGTCAAACCGGCTGCGAGCCAGAATAATCTCCTTGCGGTGGGCAATATAGCTGGTTAAGATTGGCACAATCCCCACCAAACGCGGCGTGAAATTGTCAATAGCCACCATGTTGAAGTTATAATTGACTTGCAAATCAGTGTATTTGAAAAGGTAGTTGAGAATCAGCTCGGTATTGGCGTCTTTCTTGAGCTCAATGGCAATGCGAAGACCGTCCCGGTCGGATTCGTCCCGAACCTCAGCAATACCGGCCACCTTATTATTGACCCGTACATCGTCAATCTTCTTGACCAAGACCGCTTTATTAATCTCGTAAGGAATCTCAGTGATGACGATTTGCTCTTTTCCGCCCTTCAGCTTTTCAATCTCAGTTCTGGAGCGCACCACGACGCGACCTTTACCAGTCTCATAAGCTTTCTTAATCTCATCTCGTCCTTGGACAATAGCTCCTGTCGGGAAGTCTGGACCAGGCAGAAACTCCATGAGTTTGTCCACCTTGGCCGACGGATGGTCAATCATATAGATAACCGCGTCAATGACTTCGGCTAGATTATGAGGTGGAATATCAGTCGCATAACCAGCAGAAATCCCAGTTGCTCCATTGACCAAAAGATTAGGAAAGGCTGCCGGCAGAACAGTCGGCTCCTTCTCGGTATCGTCAAAGTTCCAAGCAAAAGGAACAGTATCTTTCTCGATATCCTGCAAAAGATAGCCAGCCATCTCAGACAGCCGCGCCTCAGTATAACGCATAGCCGCCGGCGGATCACCGTCCATAGAACCGTTGTTGCCATGCATCTCAACGAGAATCTCACGGTTTTTCCAGTCCTGAGACATGCGGACCATGGCATCGTAGATGGAGCTGTCACCGTGAGGGTGGAAATTCCCCATGATGTTCCCGACAGACTTGGCAGACTTGCGGTAGCCCTTGTCAAAGGTATTGCCGTCCTTGTTCATGGAATAAAGAATACGGCGCTGAACAGGCTTCAAGCCATCGCGAATGTCCGGCAAGGCCCGCTCTTGAATGATGTATTTGGAGTAGCGACCAAAGCGCTCTCCCATGATGTCCTCAAGGGACATGT
>CAUUSJ010000076.1:0-3750 GCA_963547765.1 uncultured Streptococcus sp.
CGCTCACGTTATCACCAACTGAGTTGCGTCCGTATGAACCACATCCAAGTGTCAAGGATGGAATGAAGGCATTATATACGTCCCCGATACCACCGAAAGTAGATGGAGAGTTCCAGATAATCCGCATCGCTTTGATTTCAGTACCAAAGCGTTTAGCCAATTCTTCGTCTTTTGTATGGATAGCTGCTGAGTGACCAAGTCCGTTAAATTCAACCATTTGACGAGCTTTTGTAAGGCCGTCTTCTCTATCTTCAGCTTTCAAGACAGCGATAACTGGTGACAATTTTTCACGAGTCAATGGCTCATTTGGACCCACTTCCGCACATTCTGCAGCCAAGATGTTGGTACCTTCTGGTACTTTAAAGCCTGCTTGTTCTGCAATCCATGCAGCTGGTTTACCAACGATGCTTGCGTTTAGTTTAGCACCAGCACAGTTTTTGCTGTTTGCTTTAGCACCAAAGC
This sequence comes from uncultured Streptococcus sp., assembly GCA_963547765.1. Lineage (GTDB taxonomy): Bacteria > Bacillota > Bacilli > Lactobacillales > Streptococcaceae > Streptococcus. The sequence continues at coordinate 463 of CAUUSJ010000076.1, forward strand.
AGAATTCTTCAAGAAGGGCTTTTTCTTTTTTGTTTACAAAGTAAGTGTGGTATGACTTGAACTCTTCTACAAATTCGTCATAAACTTCCTTGTCAATGATTACCGCTTGCTCAGATGCGCAGACCATACCATTGTCAAATGATTTAGACATTACGATATCATGAGCGGCTTGGCGAAGGTCAGCAGATTTTTCGATGTAAGCTGGTACGTTTCCGGCACCAACCCCAAGAGCTGGTTTTCCGCAAGAGTAGGCAGCCTTAACCATGGCATTACCACCTGTTGCAAGGATGGTTGCAATACCATCGTGGTTCATCAAAGCTGCTGTTGCTTCCATAGATGGCTGAGTAATCCATTGCACACAGTTTTCAGGTGCGCCAGCTGCGATTGCTGCGTCACGAACGATTTGCGCTGCGTGAGCAGATGACTCTTGAGCAGATGGGTGGAAGGCAAAAACGATTGGGTTACGTGTCTTCAAGGCAATCAATGCTTTAAAAATTGCTGTTGATGTTGGGTTCGTTGTTGGAGTGATACCACAGATAACTCCGACAGGTTCAGCAATCTTTGTCAATCCAGTAACAGGATCATCTTCGATAACACCAACAGTCTTCACACCACGCATGTTGTTGACAACGTGTTCACAGGCAAAGAGGTTTTTCGTTGCCTTGTCTTCAAATACACCACGACCAGTTTCTTCAACCGCGTGTTGAGCAAGGATCCCGTGTGCATCAAGAGCTGCAACTGAAGCTTTTGCTACGATGTAATCTACTTGCTCTTGATTTAGTTTTCTCATTTCTTCAAGAGCTAGGAGACCTTTTTGCACAAGCTCGTCAACATGTTTTTCTGCCGCTAGCACTTTATCTTCTTGTTCAACAGTTTTCTTCTTATCAGCCATTATAGTCCTCCAATGGTTTCTGCCAAAAGGTTAGATGAATATTTTAACCTTTGTTAATTATTTCACAATATAATTATACTCTATTCCTACAAATTTGTAAACACTTTCAACAAAAGTTCACAAACTTTTTATGGATTATTTTTTAAGCACTGATACTTCAAGCTTTTTTACTAAAGTCTCTATTTATTCTCAAAAATTTCACATACTTTTCCTCAAAAATGTGTTAGCGCTTTCTTTTTTGTTATAAATTTAGCCCGGCTAAATAACCGAGCTAGTTTTATGGCTTAACACTGCCACTTGAAGCGGCAGCCAAAGCTTCTTTTATCATGTTAGAGTAGAGTTTACCTCCCTCTGCCATAGACTCTGAATCTGCCCCATAATGGACATAGTCTGTTCCAATCCAAATCTGCGGATTATTAATCGCTACCTGATACCAGTCTGCTACATATACAAAATCGTATTTCTTAGCAAGTTCAAGTTCGTATTGTCGCATCTTAACAGGAGTACTACTTGGATCATTGGCTGTCCGGCCATCATATGGCGTGACTAAAATCAAGCGATGGCCTTTTGGCAAGAGCTCGATATACTGATCCAACAATTCTTCATAATTATCAACTGGATTGGTTCCCAATGCCAAGACGACGTTTTGAAGCAATGTTTGGTTAGCAATATCGTTCTTGAAAAATTCCAGACCAGACACTAAATTACGGCTAACCACTGCATCGACTTGAGCGTCAGGTATAGCCTCTTGGATCCATTCAGCGGAGCGCAAAGTGACCGAATCACCAATAACAGTCGTTCCCTCTGCCACGTTATAATTTGTCGCAGTTTTTTGGTCTGCGTGCTTACGGGTTGTCTGCATTTTCGTATCGGCTTGGTTCAAAGAATTGACAATCAGGCTTTCCTCAAAGGCACCCACAGACGGAGCTGTGATGGTGATAATAAGCAAGATAAAAGTCAGCGGAATGAAACTGTAGAAAATCGGCTTGGTGATGGATGTTACATTCATCTCCTTGCCAAAAATCCGAGGCTTCCGTCCAGCTAAAGTCGGCTCTAAGATATAGAAGGAAAGAGCCGCGAAACCAAAACTCAAGATTGTAGTCAAAAGCACAGCCCATCCATTGCTCATCAACTGAGTAAAAATAATATAGAAAGGCCAATGGAAGAGGTAAACACCGTAGCTAGTATCTGCAATAAAGTTGAGAGGACTAGGCTCCTTAATATTTGGCAATTTATCGTGCAAGATGCGGGTTGCTGCTATCATGACACAAGCCAGAAGCGTTGAAATCAAGAAACCAAATAAATAAGTCCACAAGCTGTCAAATTTCAAAATAAAGCTGAGTAAGATAAGAAGAATAAAACTGCCAGCTAAAGCGATCAAGACTTGCTTGATTTCGACCTTTTCTTCCAGTTTCTTCATTTGAACGCCCACATTTCCGACTCCAGAAAAAGTCGCTAGCACTGTCCCAGCAAAGAAAGGAAAGACATGGGTCAAACTTGAGAAATAAATATTAGAGTAATTTTTGCTGAAAAAAGCTCCGATGAACATAGCCAAGAAACTGAACAGAAACAGAGCAATTGAAGTCAGAGAAATCAGCCCCCGATACTGAGCAACTGATTTGCTAATCTTACTGATGCCCCAAGCAGCCAAGCCCCAGAGGATATAGTAATGCACTTCCAGTGCCAAACTCCAAGTGTGAATCAGCAAATGCGGCACAAACTGGCTTTCATAACTGCCGCCCGACATCATTTCATAAAAATTGGTCACAAAGCCAAAAGCGGCTGCAATCTGCGTCCCGATACCTGCTACAAAGTCCCGACGGATCAATAAAGTAAAGGGCATGATGACCAAAATCATAAAAACGAGCGGAGGAACGATACGATAAAAGCGCCGTTTCAGAAAGCCCATAATATCAATCGTCCGACTTCTTGTAAACTCATCAATCAATAATGAAGTAATCAAAAATCCTGAAAAAGTGAAAAAGATGTCCACTCCAATAAAACCTCCAGGAAAAACTCCCTGAAAGTAATGATAGAGTAACACCAAGACCAGTCCAGTAATCCGAACCAGTGAAAACCATCTAATGCGCATTTTGATAAATTCCTTGCTTGAACGTTCCTTCATAGACGACATTACTTTCTGTCGTCAGTTTTCCTTTACCATTGGCTTGACCATTGGCAAATTCGCCTTCATATTTCCAACCAGCCTTGGAGGTAAAAGTCCCTTTGCCGTCAAAAGTTCCATTTTTGAAATGACCTTTGTAGCTATCTCCATTTTTAAAAGTCAGGGTACCTTCGCCGTTCATCTTTCCGTGAACTAGACTGCCTTCATATTTTATCTTACCTTGATCCAACGTTAGCGCACCCTTACTAGGGATATTGGATGTAAACACTAA
>CAUUSJ010000077.1:0-3207 GCA_963547765.1 uncultured Streptococcus sp.
TGGGCTTAACTTATCAAATGAAAATGAAAATTCCTTTTGATATGGCAGATATGAACGGCCATATCAAGCTGCCTGATGTCATCTTGCTGTCCTTGCAGGTATCAGGCATGCAGTCGATTGAGCTCGGCATCAGCGACAAGGACATGCTGGAGCAGTATAATCTAGTCTGGATTATTACGGACTACGATATTGATGTGACACGACTGCCGCGATTTGCAGAGGAAATTACCATCGAGACTGAAGCATTGACTTACAATCGGCTCTTTTGCTACCGTCGCTTCACGATTTTTGATGAAGCGGGTGAGGCTATTATCCAGATGATGGCAACCTTTGTCCTTATGGATCGTGATAGCCGCAAGGTTCATGCAGTTGAACCGGAGATTGTAGCACCATATCAATCAGAGTTTTCTAAGAAACTGTTGCGTGGGCCCAAGTATCCAAACTTAGAAAATCCTGTCAGCAAGGACTATCATGTGCGTTTTTACGACTTAGATATGAATGGACATGTTAACAATAGCAAGTATCTGGATTGGATTTTTGAGGTCATGGGAGCAGACTTCCTTACCCAGCATATTCCTCAGAAAATCAACCTAAAGTATGTCAAGGAAGTCCGACCAGGTGGCATGATTGCCTCTAGCTATGAACTAGACGGTCTGCAGAGTACGCACCAGATTTCCAGTGACGGCGATGTCAATGCGCAAGCTATAATCACTTGGCAAGAAATTGAAAAAGATTAGAAAGTAATGTATGACTTATAAAGGATATTTGATTGATTTAGACGGGACGATTTACAAGGGAAAGAGCCGGATTCCAGCAGGAGAGGCCTTTGTACACGAGCTGCAGAAGCGCAGCATTCCCTATCTTTTCGTGACCAATAACACCACGCGTACGCCAGAAGCTGTTCAGACTATGTTGGCTGAGAATTTCAACATTGAGACGCCGCTTGAGACTATTTACACAGCAACTTTAGCGACTATTGACTATATGCAGGAGAAAAATCTGGGCAAGAAAGTCTACGTTATCGGTGATGTCGGACTGAAACATGCCATTGAAGAAGCTGGCTATGAGGAAGATACAGAAAACCCCGACTATGTGGTAGTGGGTCTGGACTGGGAAGTGGATTATGAGAAGCTGACAGTAGCGACTTTGGCTATTCAAAAGGGTGCCCACTTTATCGGGACCAACCCTGATCTCAATATTCCGACCGAGCGAGGTCTGCAGCCGGGAGCGGGTGCTATCAATGCTCTTTTGGAAGCAGCTACTCGGGTTAAGCCCACCTTTATCGGTAAGCCCAATGCCATCATCATGGAAAAAGCGATAGAGCATCTAGGGCTGGCGCGTGAGGATGTGGTTATGGTCGGCGATAACTACCTGACAGATATTCGAGCGGGAATCGACAATGGCATTCCAACTCTTTTGGTTACGACAGGCTTTACCCTGCCAGAAGAGGTGCCAAATTTGCCGATCCAACCAACGCATGTCTTATCCAGTCTAGCGGAGTGGGACTTTGATGCGTGATAAGTTGAGATTTTCAGCCAGCGTTTTGTGCTTGCTGGCAGTAGCCATTTTGTTAACCATTTATCTAGCTTGGCTCTTATACTCGATGGAGATTTCTTATTTCGCTTTGTCCGATAAGGTTCATTTGAAAGCAGAGACCATCCAGTATAATTTCAACATTTTGATGAATTACCTGACCAATCCTTTTAGTCAGAAGCTGTCGATGCCGGATTTTCGCTCGTCAGCAGCAGGTCTGCATCATTTTCAAGCGGTCAAGTATCTTTTTCACTTGGCGCAAGCTATTTTTCTAGTTACTCTGCCTGCTTTGATTTTCTTTATCAAAAAAGTGGTCAAAAAAGGATTTTTAGCTCTTTATCAAAGAAGTTTGTTTTTCTTAAGCGTATTGCCCTTCGTCATGATTTGCTTGGCTGGCTTGATTGGTTTTAATAATTTTTTTACGCTCTTTCATCAAGTGCTTTTTGTGGGAGACAATACATGGCTATTTGATCCAGCCAAGGATCCGGTCATTTGGATTTTGCCAGAAGAATTTTTCATGCACGCCTTTATTCTTTTTGCTCTTCTTTATGAAGGAATCTTTTTAAGTTTGTATTTTTTCAGTAGAAAGACTCGTAGCTAATAATAACAAAGGAGAATTTATGAATACGTTACCTGAGCCTTTAAATCCCAAGAAAGATCTGGGGAGATTTTCAGCAAGCTGCTTCACTTATTCTATCGTGATGCTTGTGGTCGTTATCCTTTATACTGTCTTTTCCTATTTCTTTGTTCTTTTTCAGCAGGGCTTTGATATAGGTAAGACTGAGGAATTTGTAAAAAGTTTTATGGATAAAGATGGCGGTTCCTACATTATCGCTTCTTGTGTGGGAGTGCTTATTTTCACGATTTTCCGAGGCAAGCAGCTTTTTACTCGAGATTTGCGCAAGAAAAATAAGAAAATGACAGCCAAAGTCTTCTTCTTCATGATTTGCTTCTTGTTTTTCTCTCAGCTGTTTAGCACTGTGACAAGTCAAATCATGAATGCTATTTTGTCGCTCTTTGGTTTGGATCTTTCTGAGATTTTATCACAGGATTTTAGTTCTCATTCAATCACCATGTTTATCTATACCACCATCATGGCACCGATTACGGAGGAGATTATTTTTCGAGGAGCAGGCTTGCGAGCTTTGGAAAAGCACGGAAAAGTATTTGCCATTGTCATGACGGCTCTCCTTTTCGGACTGTTTCATGAAAATTTATATCAGCTTTATTTTGCTGCTATGATTGGTCTGGGATTTGGTTACATCGCTTTTGAATATTCTATTTTCTGGGTGATCTTCTTCCATATTTTCAATAACTTGGTCATCGCAGAAGGACTTGATTTTTTGACCAACTATATCCCAGAAAGCATCGTGGATCTCATAAATTATGGATTGATGACTGCAGGAACAACGGTTGTATTGATTGTACTTATCCTAAATAGGTCGAAAATTAAAGCTTATATTGCTGAAAATAGATCTCAGCCGGGAACATATAAGCAAGCTCTTAAATCAGTCTGGTTCTGGGTATTTTCAATCTTATGTGTGCTTGCTGCCTTTTTACCGATTCTTCTTGTCTATATCACTACAAGATAATAAAGGAATTGAGAGTGGGACAGAAACCGGTAATTCGTTAGAATTCGATTTCGTCGTCCCACCTCCGCACAGTTGAGTAGGG
>CAUUSJ010000078.1:0-2896 GCA_963547765.1 uncultured Streptococcus sp.
TTTTTGTGATAGAATGAGAGGAAATAATGAAAATCGGAATTATTGCGGCCATGCCTGAGGAACTAAAAATCTTAGTGGAAAACTTGGAAAATGCCGAAAAACACTTACGTTTGGGGCATATTTATCATACGGGAAGTATCGGTCGTCATGAAGTTGTGCTGGTGGAAAGCGGAATCGGTAAAGTTATGTCTGCTATGAGTGTGGCTGTTTTGGTCAATGACTTCAAGGTTACAGCTGTCATCAATACAGGTTCTGCTGGTGCGGTAGCTGAAGGCTTGCAAATCGGTGATGTTGTGGTTGCTGATCGGCTAGTATACCATGATGTAGATGTAACAGCTTTTGGCTATGAATACGGACAAATGGCACGCCAGCCACTTTATTTTGAAGCGAGCCGTTATTTGGTTTCTGAAATGAAAAAGATTTTAGAAAAAACACATCAGACGAGTCGCGTTGGCTTAATTGCAACAGGAGACAGTTTTATTGCGGGACAAGACAAGATTCAAGCCATTAAGCAACATTTTCCAGATGTTCTAGCGGTTGAGATGGAGGGCGCAGCTGTCGCTCAGGCTACGCATTCGATTGGGCTACCTTTTATGGTTATTCGGGCCATGAGTGATACAGCTAGCCATGATGCCAATGTCACATTTGATGAATTTATCCATGAAGCTGGCAAGCGCTCAGCAGACACTCTGATTCAATTTCTGAAAGAATTAGTTTAGACAAGGAGAATATAGTGTATAAAGAATCTTATTTCGACGGCGGCCTCTTTTCTTACATTGGTCATGTCATCTTAGCCATTTTGATTACTGTCTTGACGTTGGGTATCTGTGCTCCTTGGGGCATGTGTATCCTGTATAATTGGAAGATTAAGCACACAGTCATTGACGGACACCGTCTCTATTTTGATGGTACTGCGATGCAGCTTTTTGGAAATTGGGTGAAGTGGTGGCTCTTGACGATCATTACTTTTGGCATTTATGGTTTTTGGCTTAATATCAAGCTAACCCAGTGGATTACCAAACACACCCATCATTTGAATTAGATGAAAGCAAGCGAGAATGAAGCAGTCTCGCTTTTCATTTGTTCTACCTTGCCAAAAAATCCCTTTTGATGGTATAATCAAGAAACTGTAATCAATGATAGAGGAGAAAAGATGAGTATCTTAGAAGTAAAAAATCTCAGCCACGGTTTTGGAGACCGGGCTATTTTTGAGGATGTATCCTTTCGTCTGCTGAAGGGCGAGCATATCGGCTTAGTTGGAGCCAACGGTGAAGGGAAGTCCACCTTTATGAGCATTGTAACTGGTCAATTGTTGCCAGATGAAGGCAAGGTTGAGTGGTCTAAGTATGTAACAGCTGGTTACTTGGATCAGCATGCTGTGTTGAAAGAAGGTCAATCCGTGCGTGATGTGTTGCGGACGGCTTTTGATGAACTTTTCAAGACTGAAGCTCGGATCAATGATATATATCTGGCTATGGCAGAAGATGGAGCTGATGTTGATGTCCTTATGGAGGAAGTGGGCGAGCTGCAGGATCGCTTAGAGAATCGGGATTTCTATACTCTGGATGCCAAGATTGATGAAGTCGCACGGGCGCTGGGCGTCATGGACTACGGTATGGAAAGTGATGTGACGGAGCTATCTGGTGGCCAGCGGACCAAGGTTCTCTTGGCCAAGCTTCTTCTGGAAAAACCGGATATTCTGCTCTTGGACGAACCGACCAACTATCTGGATGCTGAGCATATTGACTGGCTCAAGCGTTATCTGCAGAATTATGAAAATGCCTTTGTTCTTATCTCTCACGATATTCCTTTCTTGAATGATGTGATCAATATCGTCTACCATGTGGAAAATCAGCAGTTGACTCGCTATTCTGGGGATTATTATCAATTCTTAGAAGTCTACGAGATGAAAAAATCTCAGCTGGAAGCAGCTTATGAGCGTCAGCAGAAGGAAATTGCAGACCTCAAGGACTTTGTAGCTCGCAATAAAGCCCGTGTGGCGACCCGTAATATGGCCATGTCCCGCCAGAAAAAGCTGGATAAGATGGACATTATTGAGTTGCAAAGTGAGAAGCCAAAGCCTTCCTTTGACTTCAAGCCTGCCCGCACACCTGGCCGTTTTATCTTCCAAGCCAAAGATTTGCAGATTGGTTACGACCGACCGCTGACCCAGCCCCTTAACCTGACTTTTGAACGCAATCAGAAGGTGGCTATCATCGGGGCAAATGGGATTGGGAAAACGACCCTGCTCAAGAGTCTGCTGGGGATTATCCCGCCTATCGCAGGTCAAGTCGAGCGCGGGGACTATCTGGAGCTGGGTTATTTCGAGCAGGAAGTCGAAGGCGGCAATCGTCAGACACCGCTGGAAGCAGTCTGGAACGCCTTTCCGGCTCTTAACCAAGCAGAAGTCCGAGCAGCTCTGGCCAGATGTGGCCTGACTGCCAAGCACATCGAGAGCCAGATCCAGGTCCTTTCAGGTGGAGAGCAGGCCAAGGTCCGTCTGTGCCTCCTCATGAACCGAGAAAATAATGTTCTGGTGCTGGACGAGCCGACCAACCACCTGGATGTAGATGCCAAGGAAGAGCTGAAGCGAGCTCTGAAAGAATACAAGGGCAGCATTCTCATGGTCTGCCACGAGCCTGATTTCTATGAAGGCTGGATGGATCAGATTTGGGATTTTAATCAATTAACGTAAGAATAAAGAAAATGAGGAGTGGGACAAAAATCGGTATTTCGTAAGAAATCGATTTTACCATCTTACCTCTGCAAGGTCTAGTAGGTCTGTAAAAGCTTAAGCATTAGCGCATTAGAGCCCACTCAACTACTGTGTATAGAAAGCAAACGAGTCTGAGACAAAATAGTTCTCAGTCACAAAAAAGCTAGAGATTCCCAATTA
>CAUUSJ010000079.1:0-2519 GCA_963547765.1 uncultured Streptococcus sp.
GGAGAATAGACTCGTATGCGTATTAAATGGTTTTCCTTGATTAGGATTACAGGTTTACTTTTGGTGCTTTTGTACCACTTCTTTCAAACGATCTTTCCTGGAGGATTCTTTGGGGTAGATGTCTTTTTCACTTTTTCAGGATTTTTGATCACCTCCCTCCTTTTAGAAGAATTTGGGAAGGCACGCCAGATTGATTTGCTGGGCTTTTTTAAGAGACGGTTTTACCGCATCGTGCCACCTGTGGTGCTGATGGTTTTGGTGACCATGCCTTTTACTTTCTTGGTTCGTCAAGACTATGTTGCTGGAATTGGTGGCCAGATTGCGGGAGTTCTCGGTTTTATGACCAACTTCTACGAAATGTTAACAGGGGGTAGTTATGAATCCCAGTTCATTCCGCATCTCTTTGTTCACAACTGGAGTCTAGCTGTTGAGGTTCACTACTATATCCTTTGGGGCTTAGCGGTTTGGTTTTTATCGAAACGTTCAAAATCTAGTAGTCAATTGAGAGGGATGGTCTTTCTCCTTTCTGCTGGAGCTTTTATCATTAGCTTTTTCTCCATGTTTATTGGTAGTCTAATGGCTAGTTCCTATTCGTCTGTCTACTTTTCAAGTTTGGCCCATGTCTATCCCTTCTTTTTAGGAAGCATTTTGGCGACGGTTGTGGGGGTTCGTCAGACGAGCGATTTAGTCAAGCAGTTTGACCGGACATGGGATATTCGTCAGAATCTACTGGTATTTGCTGCTGGGCTCTTGGTGTTAGTGCTCTTGACCTTCTTTGTCAAGTTCACCTACCTGTTTGCGTACTTATTTGGCTTCTTGCTAGCAAGTTTAGCGGCAGTGACCATGATTTTTGCTGCGCGTGTCTTGCATGAGAAAACGCCTGAGATACAAGAACCTCGGATCATTACATTTTTAGCGGATACCAGCTACGCGGTTTATCTCTTCCACTGGCCTTTTTATATTATCTTTTCTCAGTTGATGAGTAATCTGCCTGCTGTTATTCTGACGATCATCTTTTCTTATTTCTTTGCTATCCTATCCTTCTATATTATTGAGCCATTGATTGCCGGTAAATCCAATCCTTTAATACGGAAGATTAGTCGATTGCCCCATATTAAACCAATTAGTGCTACTGGTGCTGGCATTCTTACCTTGATTAGCTTGATTATCATAGCTGTGGCTCCTCAAGTTGGAGCTTTTGAGACAGACTTGATGGTCAATGGTTTCAAACAAGCCCAGACCAATATAGGACAAACAAAGACTCTTGCTGAACAAGCTGAACTGAGTCGTCTAGGAATTTCTGAGGGAACAAGCCTGATAGGAGATTCGGTAGCCTTGCGTGCCAATACAGCCTTACAAGAGGCACTTCCTGAAGCAAATATCAATGCTCAGGTTAGTCGAACGACCAAGCAAGCCAATGACATTATGCTCAATAACAGTCAGAACAAGGCGCTGCTAAAAACTGTTGTCATTGCAACGGGAGTCAATAATCCTGAAGGCTATAAGAATGACTTGGACAGCATCGTGAACAATCTACCGAAAGGACACCATCTGATACTGGTGACACCTTATGAGGGAGATAAGAGTAAGGACACTTACACATCAGTGGAGCAGTATGCGGCTTATGCGCGGGAATTAGCTGAAAAGAATCCTTACGTGAGCATCGCTGACTGGAATAAGGTCGCTAAGGAACACCCTGAAATCTGGGCTGGAACCGACCAAGTCCACTTTGGGAATGATAGCAACATGATTGAAGAAGGTGCTAAACTTTACGCAGAGACGATTGCAGCTGCTGTTAAGGCTGCTCAAGAACTGCCTGTAAAATCAAAATAAGATCAAAGAGTTGGAGAAATCCAGCTCTTTTAAAATATCTCTAGAAAATAGGTCTATACCATTTACAAATGAAAAAGAAAGGTTTATAATGTAATTGACATAATAAATTCTAGAATCAATCTATCAAGGAGGTTATCATTATGCCTAATTATATTAAAGCGGATCAGTTTTTCTACCCACACGGAGTTCGTCGTGGCGGTTACTTGGAACTTGTGGATGGCAAGTTTGGCAAGCATGTAGAAGAGATTCCTGATGGCGCTGACGTCATTGACTATACCGGTTATAGCATTGCCCCAGGACTTGTGGATACCCACATTCATGGATTTGGCGGTGTCGATGTCATGGACAATAACATCGAAGGAACCCTTCATACCATGAGTGAAGGATTGCTTAGCACGGGTGTTACCAGCTTCTTGCCAACGACGTTGACTTCCTCTTACGAGCAGTTGCTTGCGGTAACTGAAAATATCGGTGCTCGTTACCAGGAAGCAAGTGGAGCCAAGATTCGTGGGATCTATTTTGAAGGTCCGTATTTCACAGAGAAATACAAGGGAGCCCAAAACCCTGCTTATATGAAAGACCCCCGTATGGATGAGTTTCGTGCTTGGCAAAAAGCAGCTAATGGCCTGCTCAATAAAATTGCCCTTGCGCCAGAACGTGAAGGTGTAGAAGACTTTGTTCGTACA